>NZ_CP121668.1:8499416-8819656 GCF_029714425.1 Bradyrhizobium sp. CB2312
GAGTCGATGGCGTTGGCCGCAGCTCGGAAAACGGCGTAGGCTCTGGCGGCGCGGGCCAGGAGCCATGCGATATCGCCTCGACTCATCCATGGCCGGTTGACGGTCCTGAGCTTTATTCGCGCGTGATGAACCCGCTCCTCGCGAGCTGGCCGTTATTTGGAGGCGGTGATCCACTGCGACTTCATGCCGCTGTGGACGACGGGGTCAAGGAATGTGCATTCGCCATTTGAACAACTCGCCGGCCGACCACCCAACCGAATGGACACGCGATATAGCCAGGGTATACGGCAAAGCTGCCCGCCCATAACATTGGTCCGGCGCGGTCAACAGCACGTTGCGCAGCTTGAGCGGCCTTCACGAATATTGAGGCCAAGCCAATACGAAGCCGTTGCGCACCACCCACCCTCTGAAGTCGAGCCCTTCAACTGCATATTACCAATACATTATCATGCTGTGCGCACACGCATGCGCCACTTTTCTGGTCACCATGATCGGGGTTCGATGACTCTGTACTTGCGGCGTCTATACCGCAGAGGAGATCCTTTGTGCCAGGCCTGTGAGCGAGCGGGTCCATTTCTGGCTGCGCGGCGATGGGGCAGTTCAGCGGCCGCCCGTGAGCATGGTCCGCAAGCGGCCACAAAAGCTGCTGTTCGTTTGTGAATTGCTGCACGGGTTTCGTCAGCTTTTGGAAAGCTAGCCTGAGTACAGACGCGCTGGGGTTAGCGACGTGGTAGAGACAGCGCCTACCAGAATGGGACAGCGCCGAGTCACGTTCCTGCTAACCTCAATCTGCAGCGCAGGCGCGGCAGGGACGCTCCGATCTAGCCCCAACCGACCGGCGCCGAGTCGCGCCCGCGCTGCTTCCGGTGGCCGAGAAATGTCTCCTGCTGGCAGCACCGTCATGCTCGTTCCGGCATCGACAGCCGGTCAGCTTGTGCCGAGGGAGGCTGACGATGTTAAAGTTTGGGGCGCTTGTGGTCTTTCAAGCGTTTGCTTCCATGCCTCCCGTCTTACCCCGCCAGCATTCTCAACTCTGTCATGAGCGGCAGCGCGCAAGCCTTTTTCATGCAGCCGAGCGGTTTAGTATGCGGACATCTCCAATTTCTTCACGAGGCAGCGGACCAGCTTAAAAGTAGCAGACGATCCGACCAATTCAGGTAGGTGATTGGCAGTCGTGCTAAGCCTACAACTTGGGGCACCCCAGGGGGCGAAGTGTCAGCGTTGATACCGAATGGGACAAGGCTGGCACCAAAGTTAGCGGCGCGTGGCAGGGACAGCGCTTTTCAGAGCCTTGAGCGCCGAGTCATGTCGCCGCTAACCTTTGACGTCGCTGGTCCGGTAGGGACAGCGTCGTCGTTAACGGCTTGCCCACCACTCCAGGTAGGTGCGCTTGCGGTAGCTCTCAACGATCAATTGGTAGCACTGTTGGGGATTGCCTCTCACGGGAGCAAAGGTGGCGGGCATTGGCCGACCACAGAGGCTTGCGGCATCTGTTAGGAACCTCGCTTCCAGGACCAGCGCTTACAGCGCGTTCACAACGCGAGCGCCGAGGCTACCCCCGCTGGTTTCGCTGGCATAGTGGGCTAGCAGGACCAGCATCGGATTCTCTCACATGGCGCCAGTCGCCTCGCGCGGCTCCCCGTCTCCTGCAACAACTCTTTCCTGACACCCTCATCGCTATTGCACATGGGCGTTTTTTTTTAATCGGACTTTCTCAGCTGACCGAGCTTGGCGTATGCCGGCTCCGCCGCGCTCGATTGGTACGGACCCGGCCAAAGGCGAAATCGCTTCGCCCTGGTCTCAACCCGGCGCTGAGTCGCAATTTGTCCAGGCTCAGACGTCATGGGAGCAAGGATACGCGTCGCTATCTGCTCATTTTGATACTGGCGGATCCAACCGCGACGTCTGCCCCCTTGCGCTCGCGCTCTCGCCTTGGGCGTTCTGAAGTCGCCACTGCGGGACTTTGGTCAGACCGCCGCTGTTGTGCAGTCAATAGCTCCCGCCAAAGTAGCTTGCGACTTGCCGTACCGGGTTCGATCTGAATTGGTCGTTGTAATCGGTAACCCAACCGGCGCGCGTTCCTTTTTTCAGCTGAGAGACTTCACCGTCTTGCGTTTTGAGCGGACGGGAGACGCTTAGCAATTCATGGACATGGTGCAACCATTCAGTATGTGCAGCTTAGTGGTTTCCCGCTGATGCAGGGCTGAAAACCCCTCTAACGTTTCCCGAACGGCTGTCGCTGCGATCTCAAAGCTTGGGCCGGTTCGTTCCTCGGGGCTGCAACTCGATTTTGTTGAACAGGCCACCACCAAGAGCGTGATGGAGAGCAGCCATATCAAGTTGCACATTGCAGGCGTTCTACCTGATGGCGTCCAGCAAGAAGGGCATTAGCGCCCACCAGCTCCATCGCATGCTCGGCATCACCTACAAGTCGGCTTGGTTCCTCACCTATCGCATTCGCGAAGCGATGCGCGCGGGCGGCCTGCTCCCGCCCATGGGCGGCGGCGGCAAGCCGGTTGAGCTTGAGGAGACTTTCTACAGCCGCCTTCAGGGTATGCCGAAAGGGCCGTTACGCTTGGGCGAACAAAAACGTTGTGCTTACGCTTGTGGAGCGCGGCGGCGCTGCGCGCAGCTTCCACATTGACAGCGTTCGCGCTGGAGAACTCCTGCCGATCATCCGCGCCAACCTCAGCACAGAGGCGCGCCTGATGACGGATGAAGCCAACGCCTACAAGTACATTGCCGAAGTCGAAGATCTCAACCATGAGACCGTGAACCACTCCAAGGACGAGTACGTTCGCGGCGACATCAGCACCAACACGGTCGAAGGCTACTATTCGATCTTCAAGCGCGGCATGAAAGGCGTCTATCAGCACTGCGCTGAGAAGCACTTTGACCGCTACCTCGCGGAATTTGACTTCCGCTATTCAAACCGCTCTGCGACCGGCGTCGGATGGGAACGTGCGGACCTTGCCGTCAAGAGCGCGGCTGGCAAGCGTCTGACGTATCGTCAATCTCACTAAGCGCGATCTATCACGGCTGGCGCGGCGCTTCCTGCGCTGGCGAGCGAAGAAGTATCCGCCAAAGAAGCTGCGGAAGTGGTCTGCCACCACCTAGACTCGCAGCGGAGAATCGGTTCCACTTCTCCGTTGAGTCGAAAAGCCCGCCCTTCGCGGGGGCGGGCTTCCGATACCGCAATCAACATTAGGGGTCGATCGCGGTCCAATAGGGAATTCACATCTGGAAGAGACTCCAGATTCTCCTATGCAGTCAAGGTCGGCCCGGCATTCAGAAAGGGGCCGGAATGGCCTTCAAAGTGCAGAACATCAACGTCGATTTGATGAACGAACAAGCAACACTGGTTGCCTTCGACAATCCGACATCGCCCACTCCGGGCAATCCACCCCATATGCCAAAAATGCTCCAAGTCACCTTTCCGTTTGATCCACCTGCGCGAGAAGGCAAGGAGAAGGATCTGGCGATTGCGGAAGCGAAGAAGGTTCTTCAGCAGGCGCTGAACGAAATCTAAGCTGTCTTTCAAGTAACAAAACCCGGCTTTCCAAAAAGGAAAGCTGGGTCCTTTCGAGATTACCCATCACTCTGCTTCCGTCTTTTTTTGATGCTGCCTTTCTTCGCAGCCGTCCGGGGCTTTTCCTTCAGCGGCTCATGAGGCGTCTTGAGTGCGCCACTTAGCGCAGCCTAGAAACGCTTTTGAGACTCCTTCTCGTCGTATGTGCCGTTCTTATCTTTGCTCATAAGGCCCTTACATGCCTCGCAATCGCGGAAAAAAGGCGCGCGATAAGCGCGATTTCGTCACCAAGGAACTTACGCTCGAAGAGCGTAACGCCATGCTAGACGCCATCCTAACACCGCCGGTGGCCATCTCGTACGCCCTAATCGGCGCGCTAGCAGTCGAGCACGAACTAGAGCTTTCAATCAAAGCCAGACTTCGCCGCATTTCCCAAAACGAATGGGAAGCCATCCTTTCCGATAAAGACGGCCCGCTCGGCACGTTTGATCGCAAGATCAAGTTCGCCAACTACCTCGGCATTCTAGACAGCAGCATGCGCGCGAACCTGGATGTCATCAGGAACATACGAAACAAATTCGCTCACACCAAACGCCTCATGGACTTTGATCATCCATTTATCGCAGATGAATTAATCAAACTTTCGGCGCCGAAGGGGCAAAAGCGAAATTTCGCAAAGTCCAGCAAATACCCGCCACAATGGCGCTATGTATCGCTCTGCCTCCATGCCTTGCGGCTGATGAGCAAGAAGCGACACGGCAACAGATCGGCGGCATTCAAGGCGTGGTCGAAAAGGCAGGAAAAAAGAAACAAGCAGTCCTTCGGACTATTGGGAGGACTTTTTGCCTCCTCAGCACCTAGCGGAAGCTTTCCTGCGCCGCCGCCTCCTCCATCGCTTCTAACACCCACTCCGCCACTTCAGATGAAGAAAACAGAGTTCGATCCCAGCAATCCAACTCCCTACGGATTGCTTTCAGGACTACTTCCCTATCTCGAAGATAAAAAGGGAAAGACATAACCGCGGGCAAGTATATAATCTCCGGCTGAGCTCCGGCCAGCGCCCCGGAAAACATGCGCCGCAAACTGATAGACATTCGGTGCCGGCGGCGTGATGCAACTAAAGCAATGTCTGCTTTGCCCCCACAGCGACCGACTTCGTGCGGCAGCGCAATATGTCGCGATGGGCCAAAGGACTAAACCGCTCGCGCGGTAGGACACTGCGGCGGGCGACACAGCCAAGAGGATAGCGCAACGGAGGCGTCCTGTTTTGAGATGAGGGGTTCGCAACCTTCACTCAAAACAGGAGCATCCCATGACCGACGAGGCAGTGAGCCCGCTGCGCCGGCGCATGATCGAAGACATGACGATCCGCAAGTTCGCGCCCCAAACCCAACATGACTATGTGCAAAGGGTCAAGAACTTCGCGGCGTTTCTCGGGCGATCACCGGATACAGCGAGTTTCGAGGACGTGCGCCGCTACCAGCTCCATCTGGCGGCGAGCGGCATTGGCGTGCCGACCATCAATCAAACGGTTTCGACGCTGCGGTTCTTCTTTAAGGTCACGCTGAAGCGCCACGAGATCGTCGAGCATACCCATGTCATTCACGAGCCGCGCAAGCTGCCGGTGGTGCTCCGCGTGGAGGAAGTGGCGCGGCTGCTCGATGCCGCACCGGGGCTCAAGTACAAGGCGGCGCTGAGCGTGGCCTACGGTGCGGGACTTCGTGCCACGGAAGTGGTCTCGCTCAAGGTCTGCGACATCGATAGCAAGCGCATGATCATTCGCGTCGAGCAGGGCAAGGGCGGCAAGGACCGGAACGTCATGCTGTCGCCGAGCCTGCTCGAGTTTCTGCGCGCCTGGTGGAGGGCGGCGCGCCCGCAGGGGTGGCTGTTCCCGGGTCGCGATCCGGCCCAGCCGATGCCCACGCGCCAGCTCAATCGCGCCTGTCATGCCGCCGCCCAGATGGCGGAGATCAACAAGCGCGTCTCGCCGTACACCCTGCGGCACAGCTTCGCCACCCACCTCTTGGAGCAGAACATCGATGTTCGCGTCATCTAGGTGCTGCTCGGGCACGCCAAGCTCGACACCACGGCGCTCTATACCCGCGTCGCCACCAAGATGATCAGCGAGGTCATGAGCCCGCTGGAGCACATCGCCCTCAAGCTCAAGGAGATCCGGCCGCCCGGCTGACGCGCGGCGCTGGTGCCGCGCCCGGCCTTGGAGGTTGCGGATATCTTCCGCAGCCATGGCGTAGCATGGCGTCACGCCCATGCCGGCCATGTCCAGCCTCGAGAAACTGAAGGTGATGTCGGCGATCGAGCGCTGCCGCACGGCGGAGCTCGGCGGCCATGTCGCGCGCTGCGCGGACTGCGCCTACACCACCATCGCCTACAACTCCTGCCGCAACCGGCACTGCCCGAAGTGCCAGGGCGCCGCCGCAAAGGACTGGCTTGCCGACCGCGAGGCCGAGCTGTTGCCCGTGCCGTACTATCACGTGGTGTTCACGCTGCCTGCGGCCATCACCGACCTCGCCTACCAGAACAAGGCGGTGCTCTACGAGCTCTTGTTCAAGGTCTCGGCCGAGACCATGCTAATGATCGCCGCTGATCCGAAGCATCTGGGTGCACGGATCGGTATCACCTCGGTGCTGCACACCTGGGGCTCGGCCATGACCCATCACCCCCACGTGCACATGATCGTGCCGGGCGGCGGCATCTCCCCCGACGGCGAGCGCTGGGTGTCCTGCCGGCCGGGATTCTTCCTGCCTGTGCGCGTGCTCTCCCGCCTGTTCCGCCGGCTGTTCCTGCAGAAGCTCGTCGCCGCCCACCAGGCCGGCCGCCTCAGTTTCTTCGGCGGCCACGCCGATCTTGCCGATGCGCAATCCTTCGCGGCCTTCCTGGCGCCGCTGCACACGGCCGAGTGGGTCGTCTACTCAAAACGGCCGTTCGGCGGCCCTGAGGCGGTGCTGACCTATCTGTCGCGCTACACCCACCGCGTCGCCATCGCCAACAGTCGCCTGATTGCCTTCGACCAGCAGCACGTCACCTTCAAGTGGAAGGACTATCGCATCGAGGGCCGCGATCGATACAAGCGCGTGACGCTCGGGACCTTCGAGTTCATCCGTCGCTTCCTCATCCACGTGCTGCCCAAGGGATTGCACCGCATCCGCCACTACGGTCTGTTCGCCAGAAGCGCGTGCGCTGACAACATCGCACGCGCGTGAACTCCTCGCCGCTGTAAAACCGGAAGGCCAGCCCACCGCTGCTGCCGTCGATCCCAACAAGCCGAGCTGTCCATGCTGCGGCGGTCGCATGATCATCATCGAAGTGTTCGCGCGTGGTGCAACGCCATGGCATCAGCCGACGGCTCCACCGAACCGCATCAGAATCGACACCTCATGACCGTGTCACAGTCCGGCAAATCTGCCCGTCGCACTCGCTGGCTCTCGACCAGCCACGACAGAGCACGCCCGGATATCTGCCAGCCGTCGCAAGAGGTCGGACAACTTCTAGGGTCCGATCCCATCCGCCGTGCATTCGTCAGCCGCTTCACCGTCGCACCACTCGTTGCATCGGCTCGATCCAAATCAGCCAGCTCGCCTGCGACGCTCAAATCCCCATAGCGCCTGCCGCACGCCATTCCGTCCCTTAAGCGCGGTTTCCTCCCTTGGAGGCTTTCGGACGCCGGCCGCTGAACACGCGGCGCCGTCTCTCAAGCGGCCGGCATCCGAAACCCTTCACAGAAGGCGACTCCGCCCGGCGGTCACGCGTCGGTCCCGACTTGAATCCTGAAAACGGTCGTTGCCGCGCTCGTCTCCGAAAATGCGAATAGCCATAAGCAGGTCGCGGGCCCGGCCGCCTACGCGCTTTTGCCGTGCCGGTGATAACCCCAGTCCGCTTAGCCGCAGGAAGCGGGCCTCCTCCAGACGACGCGCAACTTCGCTGATGGCCACGAGCAGACATTCGTCGCTGCGCCGTCGCCCCATATCCTCCCTTACCGAACGAGACGCTCCACGCTGGCTATTTTTGCAAGTCAAAGCTCTGGAGCATTTTCTTATCCAGAATAACAATCTGGCGCTGCGTATTGCCTACGAAACTAAGAACGCCCTCACAATGAAGTCGCGATACAGCCCGCGAGACCGTTTCTAGGGTTAGGCCGAGATAGTCGGCAATGTCGCGTCGAGACATTGGAAGCGACATCGTGTTCGCTCCAGTTCGGGCATCCATTTCGGCTAAAAAGGCGGCGACCCGTTCTACTGCGGTTTTGCGACCCAAGAGCAGCATGTGATTTTCCGCGTGCTCTAGGTTTCTGGTCGTCATGCTGAGCAGGTTGCGCGCGACCACTGCGTCTGCTTCGGCTATGACCTGGAGACTTTCTCGTTTGATCAAGCGGACGGTGGTTTCCACGACAGCTTCTGCCGTAAATCGATGCTTCTCGCCGTTTTCGAGCCCGAAGATATCGCCCATTAGGTGGAATGCCCCAATTTGTCGCCGACCGTCCGCGAGCAGCTTGTAGCTTCGGACGGCGCCACGCTTCACTTGATAGACGTGCTCGGCAGGTTCCTTCTCGCCGTAGATTTCGCAGCCCTTTCGATATGTAAATTCATTCAAGCTGACGGTGTGGCTCGACGCACTCCCGAAGCCGAAATCATCAATAGTATTGAGTTTGCGTCGATCCGAGGTACGCAACAACATAGGTAAGCTCCCCTACATATCGAACGACCGTGTGCGGAATGAGAGACGTTTCCCTGTCGAAGCCGGTCGAAGAAAAGTAGGGTAATCAATGATTGTTCTTTAGATCATTGTCTCAAGGTACAATGTCAGGTTGCTGGCCAGAGCCGGTACTTTGTCCGCTGAGGGTCATTTTCGAGGGATTTGGCAAAGATTGAGAGCTGGTTGATGTCCGCTCCTTTCCGTAAGCGCCGTACCAGGGTCGGGCCAGGAGTGTTGCGTTTGGCCGGACTGCCGTGATTCAACCCTTTGGGCAAGAGGTACTTACCTCGCTTCAGCCGCGAACGATCCCACGTCTTAATTCACGCTCTTGCAGCCTTTGACGGTGCAACACCGAAGCATCGAGCAACAGTCTCACAGCACTTTGCACCAGCGCACGATTGCTAATTTGTGTCGCCCGCACAATGCAGGCCAGCTCTCTCTCCAAGCCAAATAGAATATGGGCGTGCGCTTCCGTTCCGTCTTATTCAGCTAGAATAGTTTACTCGCGCTCGTCGCGTTCCATGCTAACCAAGCCGCCTTGGTACGTTGCGGGCTACTTGTCGATCGGCGGACCCGATTATGATCCCGCTCCGCAAGAGCGGTTGGCCAGTCCATGAATAGTCGGTTTAGCGCGGCTCATGCAGTCTCGTGCGCTTAGCGGATCAGTTTCCAGGACGGCGCGCTCCTTGAATGTTTGGATATCTTGATCATGGATCGAGACTGGCGTGCTTAATCCTGTTTGGTTGAGCTGTCGCCGGGTTCGCCAGCATCGCTACTTTCGGGTGATCGACGACGAGCTTGCTGATGCCACATCGAAGGAGCGCTGGTTAACGCTTTCTGTCCGACTTGCCGGAGAACTTCGACGGACGTCTCGCCTCGCCAGGCGGCCTCTAGAATTTTGGAAGCGACATGCGTCCGGGTGCCGGTCTCGTTAGGGGATAGTCCTTGGCAAACCTCGTCCAGAACTCGACGAAGGCAGGCAGTTGTTTCGGAGTCGAGCATAGATGATCTTCTCCAATGGAGGGGTGCAATGACCCCACTGCAGGTGAACTTCATGACATAAATATTAGACTGGGCACGCCGACGGAAGGAAATGGCTTCTGTTCTTCCCTACTTATGGTTGCCAAATCATACAATAAACCGTGCTGCGTGTCTTCTCCCTGATCTCTCAGCAAGATCGCCGACGAATTCGGAAAAGTGTTTCGACTAATTTGATCTTCTGGATGCCAAGCAGGGCCGCGCGGCTGAAGAGATCCGCTCGCGGCGCTCACCAATGATTGGCGATTTATTCGATATCGTGAACCCAACAAGCTCCGTTGGCGACGCGGATGGCCGCGCTGCGCGATCCAGTTCACGTTCCGAAGTGTCCGCGCAACCTGCATTCCCAGCTCCAGCGCGTGAGCAATTCCTGTAGCAGCACCAAAAAACATCGCGGCTCTACTCCTGATCAAGGCTCTAGTTCCGGCCAGCCTTGCTCTGTCTGAATTCATCAGCCAAGCCCGGCTCGGCTTGGCATGACTGGCAATCGACTGAAGAAGCGGCGCCGCCATCTGATCCTCGGAGGGAAGTCGAAGTCCGGCTACGCCCGTTCAGGACAGTGAGTGACGCGTTGTGCGCACTTAGTTTACCTGGATAATGTTCTTGCCAAAAATCGCCCTCACCTAGCGCCCGGCGAGGAGCGCCGCGCATCCAACGTGATGGCCTCTCACAGCGTCTTCAAATATTCAAGAAGCGCCCGCCGCTCGGCGCCGGTCAATTCTGGCCCGATGACCCCCGGGGGCAGCTTCGTTAAATCCGTTTCCCGCCCTTGAAAGGAATGCCCGCGATTGCTGTTGCCAAGCAGCGATACGTTGAAGTCCGTCAGGCCGGCCGGGCAGGCGTCGTTCGCTCGCACTTTCGCAACGAGTCCGACGCTAACAGGATCGAATTTGCGGCTACCAACGCAGAAAGAACTTGGCCGCTGGCCCTGCGGCAATAACATGTCCTTCAGCGTCGGCACCGATCCATTGTGCAGATACGGAGCTGTTGCCCAAACTCCGTCCAGCGGACGTGCCCGGTACTGAGGTTCCAGAGTAAGGACATCTTCGTCCTTGCCGTTACGGCGCACACGCGCTTCAATGTATGCTCGCGGGTTTTGGCAGTTCTTCCGCGGCCCCCACATCTGCTGCTTGGCTTTTTCGGAAGAGTTATTGGCGAGGTTCCATTGATCGATCGTCTTACCCACGACATCCATCAGGGCGAGCACAAACAAGGGATTTGCCGCCTTATCGGCCGGAAGGCCGCACCCCCAGGCTTTGTTCAAGTCATCGATCGGATTGAGACCGAGTGCCTCGGGTAAGTGAACACGCCGCGTCATCAGGACATTGGATTGTTGACGATCGGTGCCGATGACGTTCACTGGTAGCTGAGCAACGTTGAAATAGTGGCGTCCGCCGATCTCCACCCAATTTTTCTCGCCCTTGGCAGAGCGATCTGGGTTCTCCGGCTTCCAGAACGAATCTTCCGGCCACTTTGCATCGAATGCGGGATCGTTGACGGGTCCACGGTGGCATTCAAAGCAGTGCGAGCGATAAAGATCGCGACCCTTCTCGACGAGGTTTTCGTCGATGGCCCAGGCCGGGTCGCCTCGAAACCTGTCCTGCGCATCCTTCCATCGTGGCGCGACAAGCCCGTTGAATTTCCTACCACTTGCTTCCGCCGACGAAAAGGGATCGGTACCGCGCAAAAGCTCCTCGAAACCCGCAATATCCGACAGATGGATGGATGATTCAAAAAGCGGCCGTCCCGGCGCGGGTGCCCTCATGTTGATTTTCGCGCTGACACCGAGCGCTTCGCCAGAATTGCGAACAAGCTCGTTGAGAACAGAGGCGTCATACTGCGCCCAAAGGAAGTAGGGCGTGTCCCAGATTGGCGGAAAACTCACAGGAGCGTCGTTGCGCGCGAAGTTGCCCTTGAGGAGCGGATCTGGGAGTTCTCCGGTCACAGGGTCGAGAAAATTGGTGTAAAAGACCTGGTTGCCGATCCGGTTCAAGGCATCAAGTCGACCAAAACCCTCGTCGAGATTCGTCACGCCCTGCCTCGTCAAAAGGCTATCGTTTGCGGCCTTTTGCTTCTTGATCTTTTGAAATGCGAGCTCCAGATCACCTCGAAGCTTCTTGCGATCGAGGCTTCGACCTTCAACGCTTTCCAGCCGGTCGGCGAAGCGTTCAAACCGCCACGGCAAGATCAGCGTATAGCCGATTGATAGACCAATAACCCGTTCAACCTCGCCAAGATTGACCATCGCTGGCCCACCATCGTAGCGAATGCTGACATTTTTGTACTCCAAATGACCCGTATGACAGGCG
Organism: Bradyrhizobium sp. CB2312; assembly: GCF_029714425.1. NCBI lineage: Bacteria > Pseudomonadati > Pseudomonadota > Alphaproteobacteria > Hyphomicrobiales > Nitrobacteraceae > Bradyrhizobium > Bradyrhizobium sp. CB2312. The sequence goes on from NZ_CP121668.1 coordinate 8,511,003, forward strand.
GCGCAGGTTAGTCCGATCTGATCTTCGTAGAAGCCCCCCGTTGTCGGGTCGACGCCCCCCTTCAGGATCGCGAAACCTACAGGCAAACCATTTGCATTGTCAGGCGTGCTCGCTGTCCAAGTGGAGCTAACACCCTTGGCATCCTCCTGGTAGCCGTACGCAGGTGAGCTAGCGTCAAAGTCCTTTGAGCTCGGACTTGGGATGAAACCAAGGCGTCGCAGGTACTCGCTGTCCGCCAGGCTCGTGTAACGGACCGACAACTCAGGACGTTCTAAAGCCAAGAACCATCTATAGGGCACAGGAATGGTCGCCGTGCCTTGGGACGTGTGGTGGAACCAGTAACGCTGCCGCGCAGTCCAGTTCTGTGGCAGCCAGTATGCGCTCTCGATCTTCGATGGCGCAGGCAGTGTCGCGGGCAGCAATTGGGCAACCAGATTTGCGGCATTCTTGACCTTGAGCGCCGCGTCGCGCAGCTTCTCGGGTGCGAAATACGCCAGCCCTATTGACGCCACCGCGACGAACACAATGGCGAACAAGAGAGCGACGACATGAGGCCACCGCCTCACCAGTCCACCGATCCATGCGCTGAACGAACGCGCCCCCATAGCAACCTCTCCTTAATCTTAAAGGCGCCTGCAGCCGCGCGAGCGCCTGCCCTGTTCCGACATGGCGCTTATTACTTGTTCAGCAATTGGCTATTGATGAAGGTGACGACGTCAGCGGTCTCGGCTGCCGCGCGTCGCGTTATGGTCGCGGCCGCTGGGCCACCATGCAAGAACGAGGGGAACCAACCGAAATTGCGAACATTCCAGTCTTCTTTCGGTAGAACGGCTCGGTTCACGCCGGACACCGCGAAGCCTTGCACTTTCCTGGCGAGTGGCTGCGCGGTTTCGGTGTGACAGCTCACGCAGTCCGTATTGAAGAAATGGCTCTTCTTCGTATCGGCAATGATATTGACGATCTCGAGTACGCGGCTATTTGGCACCTTGGCATCGATGAAATCGGCCGTCGAAACACCCTTACGATTGGCAAGAGGCAGGGGAGGCTTCTGCAGCGCCGCGTGGCGACACGTCGTCGGATTCTGGTTGTTCGTGGCAGGCCGCGGGACTACGTGCGTTCCGCCGACGATGCTGAACATCTGTGCGGTATGAAGGCCATCGAGCGTCGGGCCAGGCACTGGTATCAACCCGGCCTGCGGGACCCTTAGCATCGAGACGAACACCCAGGGTTCGGGTGGTGAAATCCCCATGACGGCCATGGTGTTAAGACGCTGCGGCGAGAGATGCTTTTCCAGCAGAGCTTTGACAGCATCACGAAATGTTTTTGCGGATGCACCGACAAGGCCCGGGTGCACGTTCATGTCACCGGCAGTCGAGACCTTGACATTGCCGAACTTTCCAGCCGCAAGTTGATCACGCAAAGATGCAACATCACGAACGATTGCCTTAAAGGCTTGATCGTCGGGTTTAAATCGCGGGAATGGCGCACAACCATCAAGAGGTGACTCCGGTTCGAGGTTGAAACTGAAGATAAGATGACCGGCAGTGTCATGGACCTTGAATCCTTGCGGTCCATTGGTCACCGGCTGAATAATCAGGCGGATTTGCGGTTGTCGGCCAAACTGGGCAATAACATCAGCAGATAATCCCGGGGCTCCGGGATCGATCCGGATGCCTGCAACGAACCAGGCATCGATCTTTTTCACGACGTCAGGCAGCTGAATGCGACGCGCGCCCGAGTCCGGCACGCCGTCGCGTTCTGGATTTTCGGCGTTTGCGATAAAACGCGCGAAATCCTCATCGGACAAAAGCCGCTGCGGAGCCCCAGTGGGGCCGGCGAGATCGGACAGCGCGATCAGATTGACGAGGTCTGCTGGCGCTTTCGGTGGAGGAAACAGGATGGACACATCGTTGGCTGAAAGCGGCTTGGATGGCGTCTCGGCCCGGGCTATTCCTGCTCCCGAGGCAATGGCGACGATCAGTCCCGCTGCTGTAAACAGGCGACCAAGCTTTGAGCGGCGGATTTCATCTTTTGCCATCGTCGGCAATTCCCCTGTAAGATTGAAAAGTCGAAAGTCCGATCTAGACCGCTTTCAGTCACATAATCTCCGCCCGCGGCCGGGGATCAGGATGCTTACTCGCTGCCGTAAAATTTGCTCTGCAATGTCTTGAGTTGCGTTGGATGTAACGCCTCTTCAATGCAGCCGAGAAACATCTGGCTTCTTGCATTGACACGCTCCCTATCGAGAGGGCCATGCTCCATGTCTGTTTGCAAGGCGCGCACGGCGATCCAGTCCTTCGAGGGATCCTTGAGCAAGTCAAACAGCGTTCGGTTCTGATAGAGATGAAGCCGAAAGTGAGCGAAAGCGACTTTGGCTGAGATCTTCGCATCACGCAGTGCGTCGGGAAGCGCGAGCAGATCAAGCCCCGCCAGTTCTCCGATCTCTTGCATCTGATTCTGCGCTTCCTGATATTGCTCGCGTCCAACTAGTTGATACATTCCTCGGGGGCGAAACAGCCAACCATCGTCCGTACCCACTTGGTTTCCGAACGGGTTGCCGTGGTAACCAAGAACAAAGTTGGCCAACTCCTGGGGATGGTTGAGCAATGCATCCAGGCCGACGGGCGGTTTGTTCGCAGCCGCTAGGTCGGCGTTGTTTTTTTCTATCCGATCGCGCCATTTGCGCGGCAGTTGCGCGACCCCGCTGTAAGAGAAGTCTTCGCTGCTGCGTGTAAAGTCGGCGCTGTCGTAGGAAATTGCCCCCAGGATATAGGCCAGGATCCGCGGATCCGTCTCCTCAATGCGGTCCCATTCCTGCAGCAAGGCTTTGACCTGCTCGGCCTGGAAATACGCCATATAGCTCTTTCGATATGGCGGCACTGGCGCAGGAGCCGGCGAATGGTCCTTGATCGACTGCGCCAGCTGGTGCTCGTACGCAGAAACTTTATCCTGGTATTTCTGATAGCCGCGGTCCTGCAACCACTTGTTTTCATAGCAGGCAAGTAACGGCTGCGGTTTAATCTTTGGAGCGGGCCTGTATTCTTGGTCTAACTCGTCAGCATAAGCTGCCTGGGCAAGCTTGGCTTCTTTGAGCGTTTCAAAGGCGGATGCGACGGAGCCGTTCAAGATATGAAACAACTTCACTTGCAGGCAATCGGCATTGCTCTGCTTCTTGCGGGATTGATCGAAGTCATCGTTCGGCACACAATCCCAAAAGCGGCCGCTACTTAGCGAGATGATATCTTCGGTTTTCTGAGATAGCGTCCAACCAAGCGGCAGGTTGTAAAACGAGCCTGTTATGTCTATTCGGCCGAACGTTGGAAAGCGTTGCACGCTGGGCGTCACATCGCTTGTTGGCCGACGATCAATATTGTTCGCGCGGTTGAGGGCAACATAGGTCCGAGAGCTTCGCGTGCTCAAGAGCGCGCGCACCGGCTCCATGAGCTCACCGAACATGAAAGAGCCGTGATCTCCGAACTGACCGCTCACAAGCGACAGCAGATAAATCCGGAATTTTGGCGCGTCAGAGGTGCCCTTGATGCTGTTGAGCCGCTCAATCAAATCGAGCGCGGTCTCAATTCCGGAATTCTCGACATATCCTCCGTCCACGAGGCGCGCCTGCGGATTGGCGGTAATACAATCGTTCCGCAAGGAGACCGTCGCTGCCGGCGTCACCCATGGAAACCGCGCGCTGGTAAAGGCCGCAGCGCTAAGCGGGATACGCAGCGAGTGGCTCTTGACAGTTTGATCGGCTCCGGTGCCGACACGATCAAGCATCGAGAGAATACAGAGGTCTTTGTCTTTGGCGTGAAGCGGGTCGATATCAAAGGGAGAGATGACAACGCGTTTGCCGCTACCGGCATCTGTCGTGTTCAACAACAGCGCCGGCATATTGTTGGAAGGTGTCCAATGTGACTGAAAGTCGGCCTTTAGCAGATTGGATTGGTCGCCGGCGCCCTTTTTGTTCTTGAGCATTCTATCTGCAGCATTCTCCAGCGTGTACTCCAGAAATCGCGCGCGATCGAAACTTGGGATAGCGAGCGGAGAAAACAGCTGCGTGAAGTCAGTAAATAGAAAACCGGCAACCAAGGGCGAGAGAAAATCCGTCTCCAAGACACTTGCAACGCGCTGTTCTACCTGCCCTGGGGCATCGATATCCTCAGCCCGGCCGACGCCGGCCAGAAAGTCGGCGATCTTCGGGCATGTCTTTGCGTCGGGCGCGATCGTATCAAGCGGCGCATTGCCGGCATGAAGCGCAGCTGCGAAAATTGCCGAGCCGACGCTCCCTCCGGAGACGCCGCTTATCGCAAACAGATGCTGCCGAAATGCCGGACAGAGATCCTGCATCCTGGCAAGAAAACGCGCCGCATTGCTGGCTGCGTAGATGCCGCCGCCCTGGGCAGCTACAATGAATACCGGATACTCTCCGAGCCTCTCGGCCTCGGCCAGGCGCGGTTTTTGCCGAAGCCAATCCCGAAATGCTTCGACTGCAGAAATGCGCATCTCTTCTGATGAGGCGGTTGCTCTGGCCACGCTGCGCAGCCCGTGGTCATCGCCTCCGAACAATGAGGCAACCAGGAACAATCCGCCAAACACAACCGGTATAAAAGGAAAATCGAACCTGATCGTCAGTAGCGCAAAGTGGGTGGTGAGACCGGCCACGCACATCGCAAAGAGAGCGATTACACCGAACGATCCGACGAATTGTGCAAGTCTGTCCGGAAACAAAACGAACCCGGTCGTCAACAGGGCGATGCCGCCGATCGTGAGCGCGAGAAATCTGTAGCGGATGAAATAGGTGATGTTGGCCCGGTTCGCGAGTACGGCCGAGCGATGTTTTGACCCCATCTGCCAAGCGAATACAACAAACAAGGCAAGCAGGATCAACATGGCAAGCGCAAGGATGAGCAGCATGTTCCGCTCGAAGGCGAGCGCTTGGTCCTGAATGCGGAAGATACTTCCGACTTCCTCGACCTCACCGATCTTTTCAGCCGGGCGCGAGGCGAGTTGACCTGCCGTCGCGGCGAGGATCGGCAGAGCCCCGAGCACAACGGGCGCAGCTTTGCTATAGAAGGCCATGCGCCCCTTAACGGGCGGGATATGAGGCAGGGTTGCGGCGCTTAGCTGGAAAGCGGCCGCCCAGATCGTTAGCGCAATCAGGCCCACGGCGACGAACTCCTTGAGCGTTACCCACCCAATGTCGTCAGCGGCTATCCGGTAGAGCTCCTGAATCTGATCCGGCAAGTACAGCAAAATTGAAATGCCGACCGAAAGAACAGCAATCCACCGGAGGTTGCGGAACAATGTAAAAATCTGCTCGCGCACAGTCATCGCGTCAATGTCCCATAGTGTTATCGGAGCTAGTCCTGAGCGAGCAATAGGCTTTGGATTCTGGAAATTCGTACCGACCCTCGTCGAAGGCCGGCGTGGTAGATAGCGGGCGGTCCGCAACAAATTGACCGGAGATCTCCTATCGGACACCGCTGTGAAAATTGAGAACGTAACCTACAGTAGTGGCGCGATTTATCTAACGTTCTCTTGAATCGTCAAGAGATTTTCGATGCCAAGAATCAAGACCCGTGATGTCGGCGTTTTTCGCTCTCGATCCGCCACCTTGCGCACTTTTTCTTCTCTCATTCGCTTAGAGCGCAATAAAGCCGCATGACCGCACCTCTCTCTCGCGGTCGATCGCAGATAGTCATCACTGGACGCGGGCTTCAACCCTTACGGACACGCGAACAGCGTCAGGCAATCCGCTACTATGGAAGCTTTGCGACCTCACACCGATCGGGCCCGCCTATCTGCAACCTGCTTATCCAGCCACTGGGGACATGTGATCTCGGCTCGCCTACGTTCGTTCCGGTGCCATCAGCATAGCAGCGCCAGATGTCGGATATGTCTCGGCCACTGCCCGACTGAACGTTCGAGACTGTTCTTGACGTGACAGTCGTAGGCTGTCGACTAATCAATCCAGCACTCCTGCGGAACGAGATCGCGGCCGTGCGAGTCGGCTGAACCCTGCTGCACGCCTTAGTCCCCAAGAGCAGGTCGCAGTCGAGGTAAATCTGGAGGACCGTGCTGCTCTTCCTCTCTCGCGCGAGCTCGATGTCGGCCACCTCAAGACCAGATACCAAGTCGGATAGACTTTCGACCGCACGGAGTCCGCACACATGCGGTATTTTCTCGAAGATTTTTCCGCGATGATCGATCTTACCCACACCGGACGATTTGGGTTGCTCGGCGAACACGTCGGGCCACGCTTTCCTTGGCGGCTATGGCATGAAGTCAGCTATGCCGTCCGCTCTCGATGAACCGCTCCATAGGATTTGACCTGGTACACGGATTACCGCGTAAAATCAGCGATATAGAGCAATTATTGCATGATTTTTCAATGAAAAAACTTGCGACTTGGGCCTATCGGACTATATTGCTAGTTATGAGCAACCTCGAACAACTCAAACGCCACCTGAAACCGGGCCGCGCCTATCGGCGTGCGGACTTGGCCCGTTGGTCGACGTCCGTCGACCGACATCTCAAACAGTTGGTTGAGCAGGGCACGCTCAAGAAACTTTCAGGAGGTCTCTATGCCTATCCGAAGGAAACGGCATTCGGCCCGGCTCCGGCTTCCGACAGGGATGTCGTGAGCGCCTTTCTGAAGGACGATACGTTTCTGCTGGCTTCCCCCAATGCCTACAACGGCCTCGGCGTGGGTACGACGCAGCTTTATGACAAGACCATCGTTTACAATCACAAGCGCCACGGCCTGTTTCAGCTCGGCAATCGTAAGTTTGCTTTCCGCATGAAGCCGCGCTTTCCAAAGTCTCTGACCACGGAGTTTCTGCTCGTCGATCTTGTCAACAACCTTGATCAACTTGCCGAAGCCAAGGACGAGGTTCTCAAGCGCGTTGAGCAGCGCGCCATGTCGTCTGACCGTCGTCGCCTGCGCCGCGCAGTGCGCGAATACGGAAACGAACGCACGAAGAGATTCTTCGATCGTGCCTTAAGACCGGGCGAACTGCGTGCCACGTGATTTCCTTCACAATCATCCGCAGTTCGCGGATCTGATCCGGATCGTGGCCGAAGAAAAGGGCATTGATCCAGCCCGGTCGAAAAAGGCTACTGGATCATGCATTCCCTTTATGGACTTCAAAAGCTTGGCTTCACATTCCAGCTCAAGGGCGGAACGTCACTTTCCAAGGGCTATCAGATCATCAACCGATTTTCGGAAGATATCGATATCCTGATTGAGCCTCCGCCTGGCCAGGCTTTGAAGACAGGCAAGAACCACGACAAACCGGCTCATATTCAGTCACGGAAGGCTTTCTTCGACTGGCTTGCGCAGAGGATCAAGATTGACGGCATCATAAAGGTCGAACGCGATACCGCGTTTGACGATGTCCCGGGCTATCGAAACGGGGGCATCCGTCTGATCTGTAACAGTATCACCGAACCGATGGATGGGCTGCGGGACGGCGTTCTGCTGGAGGCCGGCTTTGACAAAGTCGCTCCAAATACGCCGAAGGATATCAGCTCCTGGCTTTACGACCGGGCCGTCGCCAGCAATGTCGATCTTATCAATAATCGAGCGAAGGCCGTGCCTTGCTATGATCCTGGCTACACCTTCGTAGAAAAGCTGCAGACGATCTCAACCAAATTTCGCAAACAGCAGGCTGATGGCAGCGATCCAGTCGGATTCATGCGACACTACTATGATGCCCACGAATTGCTTCAACACAAAAAAGTCCAGGACCTCGTCGGCACAGACGAATACAAACAACACAAGCAAAAGCGTTTTCGTCAGGGCGACAATCAAAACATCGCCCAAAACGAGGCGTTCATTCTAATCGATGCGAGGACACGCGCGCTGTATGCAGACGCCTATGAGCGCAGAAGTTCGCTCTACTACGCGGGTAAACCAGCCTTCGAGCAGATACTGGCCGAGATTGGTAAGTGGACGGACAAGTTATAGCCTAGTCGTTTCGCCGCGCGTTCATGGCGTGTGCCGACCCAGCGTACCATCTTGGTAAGCACGAATGAGATCGGCATCGGGATCGGGGTGCTCGACCAGCGCCCCTTCAAAGATGCCCGAGCGCAGGCATTGTGCCGTAATCACCTCGAGATCATAAAGCGGATCGTCACCGCATTGCTCATAATATTGGTGCTACCTCTCGGAGTCGTAGACACCAGGCGCTCCTCCGTGGATCACCGAGTTGCGCAGCCGAAGAGGAAGTCTCAATCGATTATAGTCGAATCCATTTCCGCCGTTCTGCCCGATCGCATCGATGACTGCCTGGGTCGCGCGGCTTGAATCCCCGAAAATTGCATCCAACGCCATAAACAGCCAGGGGAGGCGCTCGTGTGAATCAAGCGGCCACGCTCGATAGAAGTATTCGAGCGCGCGATTTGTCGTCGCGTTAAATCGTTGGTCGGTCCAATTTGATCGGGAGCATAGAGAGCCAATCGTGATCGGATTGCCGAACAACTATGTCTTCGGACATAGCTCGCATCTGCGGCTCACCAAATGTGATATTCATGCGCCCTCGTATGTCGAACGAACAGAAGCCACCGAACATGCTTCGCATCGAAAATTGATGCCGGTACTGGAGATGAGGCGTGAGCGCTAGGGCACCAAGACAGCTACTTTGATCTTGTTAGACGCCTGAATGTTGGGTGACCGTATGCCGAGCCAAGATGGCTGCTTTTTCGGTCCTTGCGTCCCAATTAGCTACGGGTGGAAATACTTCGGGCGAGAACGCGGGCACCCTTATGTTATGTCGAGATCACTTTCGCCGACTGAACCGGGCTGAAGGAGAAAGAAGGCGACGAACGAAATTCAGTCTCCACCACGACGGCACCAGCGAATAGAGCGCAAGGCAACTCTTGGGTTGAATAGTTCTGATGCGGCGAGCAAATCGGCCAGCCTGATCTTTACGTCCTGCCCAATGAGCTCATTGTATGACTCCTCGAATTACCGGAGGAATGTTTCAGTAGCGAAAGAGCCGTGGTGCGCAATTGTAAAGGATCTGAGCTGGCTTTGTATATCGTTCATGGCTGTCGATCCGAGGTACGGCGGCCCTACCTTTCTTATGTAAAGCGCCGCGCGAACCGCAACCGGCGTCTAAAGAACACAAATGTACTGATGCGCTTCTGCCAGAGTGGCGTTCCTGGCGGACCGACCAAGAACCGATTTTCGAGCCCCTCGTCGCCTGGCGTACGGTACATGGCGGACAAGAGCAGCTCGATGGCTTGCAAATTTAGAGTGTCAGACGTAGCTCCAGAATAGCGGAGTATTGCAGAAAACCCCTTCCGGGACCTGACGGCTCCGTGGCCGAAACGTCGGTTCCCATTGTTGCCCACGCGCAAAAAAGGCTCATCAAATGGCCGCGCCTCGAGTCCTGCCTCTTCGCTCGTTATCGATGAGTGCCGTAACGGTTGCCAGTTCTCGAATTGAGATAAGTCCCGCCACGGTGTGACGAGCCGGATCCGCCCAAATAGCTGCCGCCATGACTGGTAGTGTGATGTCCGCCGCCGTAGCTGACGCGCCCTCCATGTCCTCCGCGTGCGTTTGCTTGTCCGATCACGCCGAGCAGCAACAGACCGGCAACTATTGCAATCAACTTCATATTTCGCCCACCCCTTTCGAATGTCGAAGCCTATCCAAGCGCAGCCGATGAGTGATAACAACCTTTGATACGCGCAAAATGTGCAGCTTTCCGCAGAGAAAACTGGAGCCGAGCCGCTTTCCGGCGAGTAAAGCGCGCGCTTGCCCCCGAAATGTCTCGATCTCCAAATGGAGTCGCTGACCTCGTCTGAATGCCCAATCCGATCGTGCAGAAATACCGCACACGAAGGACCCTCTACGCTGATTATCATCATGGCCCCGATGCTAACATAGGCCTGCTACTTCTCGGGGCCAACATTGTCATCGCAGGAATTTTCCACCCAGCCGACTGCTGCAGCCGATCGGGATCTAACCTTCGTAGTAATTGAGCGTCATCGCGAGCTGTCGGCGCATTACGATGCGGCCATGTCCATATCTGCGAAGCTCGACGGGCCCGAGTTTGATGCCGCCGACGAAATCAGCAGTCAAAGGAACCATGCTCTCGCGGAGCATGCGAATGTGCTCATCCGTTCAACGCCAACGACGATCGCGGGCGTTATTGCTCTGATCCGTTACGTAAGCAGCCTAAGAGAGTGGGAACTTCCCGATGATGATGCATGGTATGGGGTTTTCTTAGAAGGACTGGCAGACGCGGTCGATCGAATCGCCATGGCGCAACGGCTTTGGCGAGACGGCGATTAACATGGCGCTCGCTGTCATCTTCCGCGGCATACTTTTCTGGGGGGCCATTGCTGCGCTTCTCTATTTCGTGTGGAATTTGCCCTTCTGAAGCCCGACGACTAGGGGCTCGCCCGAACCAGTGTGAGCAATGAGGAGCGGCGATCACTCGGCGGCCCTCAAGCAGAGCATCGCGAGATTCAATCGGGTCAACGCCTGATGTGGATTGTAGCTGTCCGCACAACCTCGACAGTGCCTGAGTTGGCCACGGTCGCGCGGCCCAAACTCGTCTTAGCGTCAACAAAGACCCACGGCGGCACTAGTCCCGGCCTCTAGGTAGCTTTCTTGTAGTTGAAGTCGACTTTGGTGAGCGGCTTGTGGCAGTAGTAGCTTCCCTTGCTCAAAGCCGGGCTGATGCTGGGATCCCGCTAGCTCGCACCCCAGTCGCATCAGGTTACATTGCAGCCAGAGCCTCTGCTTTAAATCACGCTTGCTGCGCCGAGAAAGGGTCCCGACATACGAGCCCGTGCGGAGACGGTACAAATGCTTTCATGTTCTGCTCCTGTGCAGCAATAGCCAAACTAAATGTGGCCAATTGTCCCGTTGCCTTCCAGACCGCCGAAATTTCCTAAGTGAGGCATCTCGTTCAGCGCTGACATTGTAGCGCTCAATGAAAATCGATTAATGCAACAAATCTAGGATCAGCGCTAAATTCGGCGGCTTGCCGGCTTCTTGCGTGGTTTTTGTTGCACGGATTATCGGTTTTCCGCGGCAGAGCGCGATGCTCGAGCACCGCGCCTGCTGTGATCATGGATAAAGGCCTGCGACGTAGCGGATTGGGAAGAAAGGCGGTGACTGGGATCTTAATAGCAACTGATCCCTCCTGCCCGGGCGAAGAACTGGCCTTGGGCGAAGCCCGTCCTATGACCTCATTTCTTGCTTTGCGTTACGACTAGGGTTTACCCGCTGAGCGTTGATGCCGGCTCTACCGCCGACGGAAGCAATAGCGGGACAAGGCGCGGCTTACCGGTGCCGGCCTACGTCATCAGAAGCGCAAATTGCGGAGATCAGATTGTTGATTCTCGAAATGATTGCGCCGCAAAGCCCCAGCGATCACATCGCTTGACCAAACTGCTCGTTAGTTCCGTCCTGCTCGGCAATGCCGCATTCGGCTGCGTCTTCCTCACGTTCAGGGCATAGCTTCGCCCTGCACCGGGAGGGTGCTGTTCGTAAATTGGCCGCAAACTGCGAACGCGACGTCCACGGCGGCCTGTATTTCGAGCAGGTATGTTTCCTGGGCGTGCACGCCGATATCGGCGGCGGCGATTTGGAAAACGAAGCCGGGTGGGATGTGGCCCTGAACTGGACGGTTGCCGGCGCATCGCTTATCCCGGATCGGCTCAAGCATGACCAAAGCTTCCTGCAGCTTTCGCCGGACCCGGCCGGCCCCCAGCACAAGGAGCAGGCCCGGTGGATTGCTCAAGGCCGGCATGCGTTGCCTACCCGTGGATCCAAACGCGGTCGAGTCCACCTCCGCTGCACAAATCCGTCAATGCGCGCTTGGCGGCAGGGCCGGTCCTGCTGTACGACCGACGGGAAACTATCGTCCCAACAACATGAGCGTACACGTCGACTTCAAGCATTACTTCGACCAGATCACACCGACCCGCCGAGACTTGGTCGCTGACCATATCGAGCTCAATGGGAGAAGGCCAACTTTGGCGGTCGTCTATAGCTTTTTGGAGCTGTGTTCGGGCGGGGCAGGCTCGAGCGTGCCGCAAGGTCGAATTCGCTCCGTCGCGCCAAACTCGTGCTGCGATCAGCTTCCTACCGGTGCTTTCGCTGCGGTCACGGAATTCAGCGCATTGACGCGTCCGCGCCCCCAAATGTTCGGCAATGGCGCAGGCGGGGCGTCGGCATGGTCACCGAGCAGCTTGGCCACCTGATCTTGCTTGAGCGTGGGCTTCACCTGCAGCATTGCCGCAACCACGCCCGCAACATGTGGAGCCGCCATACTGGTACCCTGCTTGGCCGTAAATGGCTTGCCAGCAACATCGAGCTCCGGGTGCGGCTCGGCGTTGACGGCCTTCGCCGAAATGATCAACTGACCGGGCGCGCACAGAGTGGGAAATTGACGGTCGTCCAACGTCGGTCCCTGGCTCGAGAACGCCGCGGGCTTGTGCAGATCGGCGGACGGTCTCGTAACGTATGCTCCAACCGAGATGGCCTTGAGCGCGGTCGCCGGAATCGTACCGGTACTTGCAGCGCTCGTTTGCGACGAGGTGAACGCGGTTGCGGGAATCCCCTTGCGTCCTTTCGGGGCACGCAGAAAGCCATGATAAACGCCAGCGTCGGCACCGGTCCCCACCGTGACACCCGACAAGGTAATCGACCATGTCCCAGGAGCAATCCGCAGACCGTCCCGACGAATGGCGATGCTGATCCGGTTCTTGTCGTGGCGAGGAACGGCAATGGCGGATGCGAGACTAACGGTCGAGCGGCCGAGCGTGCGCCGCACCGAGCCCCCGCTTGCCGCGAGCGACATTGAAACTCCCGAAGGATCGGTGACAACTACATCGAACCTTTCCGCAGTCGACTTCAGGCCGTACCAGATTTCGATGTCCAGCTCCTTGGCCATCTGCCTGTCATCGATGCGGAAAGTGATCCGATCGGTGGCGCCGCGCGCGACCCTGCCCCGAACGTGCTTGTTCTTGTTTCCATCGTTGCCGGCTGAGACGACGATGGCGCGCCCCTCAGCCCCGAGCGCAGCATCAATCGCCTTTTCATCCAGGCTACGACCGTCGCGCGCGCCCAACGGTTGGCCCAAACTGAGATTGATAACGCAGGGACAGTTGCGCGCTCTCGCTCGTTCCTGGATGTATTCGATCCCCTGCCGTATCAAGGCGAAGTTGAACTTGGTCGCGACAACGATCAGATCCGCGGCCGGAGCCATTCCGACGAAAGCTGTCGCCGGGCCGCCGGGCGAAGCGGCGCCATTGCCAGCGGCAATTCCCATGACATGGCTTCCGTGTGGATCGTCAGGCACGTCCTTGGTGCGCAGCGGCCGTCCACCCGTTCTCAACGCGTCATTTATGGCAGTTTCGGTGAATTCCACACCACTGCGAGCCGTACCGTCAACATTGTTTCCGGGAGAACCTTCCGAGGGAAAGCGGGGCGGACGACCCGGTCGTGCCGGCACGGGTTCGAGGCGCTGGTCCCAGATCGAGAGGATTCGGGTCTTGCCATCGGGTTTGCGAAAGCTCGCATGCGTATAATCGATGCCAGTGTCGACGATGCCGATGATCACCCCCTTCCCCACTTCGCTCCCGATCACGGGCTGCAGCACGTCAGCCTTGATGTCGGATCGGCTAACGTCGAATGGCGAGTATAGCGTGCGCGCGAGCTCTATATATTCGATGCCCAGGCGGTGGACCTCGGGCAGGCTCGACAGCGGCATCTCGGCAGAGATGATGCCACCGGCCGTCGCGTGCAGCCGCATTCCCAAGGCAACAAGTTCCTTAAGATCGCCATGCCATTCGAACGTGACCGGCACCCGTGTCGTCGCCCGCTCGTGTGCGGGCGTGTCGTCGTACATCCATTGCAGATGCGGATCGATGACCGTCATGTCGCTTCTCGCAATCGGTGGAGGGTAAGACACGTTCGATATTGACCGATCAAGCGTTCTACGGCAAGTTGCAAGGGGGATCTTGGACCATTTCGTCCGACCGCATTTCTGGACTTCCTGTTTTCGGCACGACGTTTTTGCTTAGGGGATTGGACCATGGCGGGCGTCGCTGGGCCGGCTAGAATTTCCTTTATCGCCATTCGCGCGATGGAAGACAGGTCGGATGGACCGCTTGAGGCCGTCGTCATCGGCACCAACGATCTGGACGGAACCGACTGGCGCTACGTTTGCTACGATCTTGCGGTCTTCAAAAATCTTCTCAGGGATCGTGACAACCCGTTCGCTCCGAAGAACCCGCTCTACGGGGCGAATGCCCGTTATCACGACGGCAGCGACGCGAACGACCCGCATCTGGGTCACGCCGCCGTCGATGACGATCAAGACCCAACCCCGCCAGCATCTGCGATCGAACTTCGCGGCATCGCTCTGTTCACGGCATATCGCGCGCCGACCAACTATGCGGCGGAGAAGGATCCGGTCAAGCGGCAGCAGAAGGCCTGGGACGTCTTCGACGAAGGTCCCCTCGCCCGCTTCGAGACGATCGCCCTGGCCCGCACGCTGGCCGACAAGCCGGCGCCGCGATGGCAGGTTTCGAAGCTCGTCATTACGCCGGCGACCGGAAAATCCGGCACCTTCAAAGCGCTCGCGATCAGGCTTCAAGTTCGCCTCGCGTTGAACGGCCACTGGATCAGGCCGAAAGTCGCCACCTCAGGCGACCGCTATGACACCCGCTTTCACGTGGGCCTCGATGTGGTCCAGGCGACAACGACACAATCCTTGTGGAAAACCGCCGCCGCGCCGAGAGGCGCGCTGTGCCGGCTTATCCAGATCGCCCTCACGATTGGTCCATGGGATCGTGGAGAACCTGCGCTCAGCATCGTTCCACTACGCTATGCAAATAGCGATTTCATCGACGCGATCGTCAAACCCGATGACGGCAATCTCACCACCGATCAGGTCGACGTAATACCTCTGTTCGTCGATCAGGGCATTCCCAGTCAACCGCCCAACCGTCCGCGCCGCGAATTCGGGCTTCGTGCGGTCGAGCACCAATTCAACAAGGACACGGGCTCCCATGACATCATCCGTGTCGCTCTGCGCTTCGAGCTAACCCTTTGGAACTATAGCGGCAAGATCGGCAGTATCCTCAAGCGGTTCTTTTCCAAACCCGAGCTTCTGCCGGTCAAAGGCCGGGTCCGCTTCTCCCAAGAGCAACGCGTCGGTGACATCGGCGCCCGCGCCCTCAAGCCGTTCGTACCGGTGCAATGGATCGTCGCCGCCCGCCTCGATCCACTCAACGTCGATCCTAAAGCGGACCCAAAGCTTCGGCGACCCGATCAGATAACCGACTTCGTCATCGACGCGTTCGATGCCGTCATCGAGGATGAGCATGACAGTCTGCGCAAGGTCCGTGACGGGACGCCACTGAGCGTCATCCCTGCACTGGCCAAACGCAAGTCGGAACGCGGAACGCCGTGGCACGCAGTCGGGTTGCTGCGCGAGAATTCCGCCTGGCGCCGTGTCATCGTGCCGACCACCGGCACCGTCAAGGATGCGGCCGATAAGCGGCGCCAAACGGCTTTCCTATCCTTCGAGCCGCGGTTCATCCCCGATATGTGGCAGGGGGTCACCGCATTCGAGCTCGTCGAGAAAGGCAAGTCGGACGAGGATCCGCGCTTGGCCTCGCCTTGTACGGCGACGTTCGCTCGTATGATCGCAACGGAGGGCACGGCGCCGGTCTGCAAGGCGCGCATCTCCGCGCCGTTCGTCGCCGCGAGCACCGATGTCCAGCCCGGCGCGTGCACGGACGGACCGGCATGGCAGCCTGCTATCACGCAGACCGACGATCTCGGTACTGTGCCGACGATCAAGTTTGGCTTCTCGCTCGAAAGCACCGATGGCTCGGAGATAGCACTCGGCGCACTGGGCTTCTCGCTTCTAAAGGCGCCGGACCTCACGATGGTCACCAAGGCGGATCTGACCGGGCTTCTTGCCCGATCCGGTGGTGACGATCTGCCAGATGCGCAATTGCAGGCGGTCGTTAAGTTCCCGATCGAGCGCGTGAAGCCAATCGGCCAGGACGACCTGCCTCCTCAGATCCGCAGGCAGTTGCTCGGTCGCCCGACGCCCATTTCGGATGACCCTGACGAGCCGCTCCTGCTCGAACTGGACTACCGCGGCGGCTCCGAGCAACCCGATGACGAAAAGCTCATTCAGGCCTTGGTCGCCACGGAATCACTCGCGCCCGGTGAAAATCAGTCGGTCTCCCTTTCGCTGCGCGCGATCAGATCGACCACGACAACCAGCGCCGCTCCAAGGCGGCTCGCCTTGGTGATCGACCCGACCCCGTTCCGGGTCGCCGCCGTGGAGTATGTCGAACCCGCTCGGGCCGCCACCGATCAGAGCAACGAAGTCGCGATATGGAGCGACGAAGGGGACGTGTCCTGGCGCGTGCTTGATCCTTCCGAAGCGGTGCGGATGGTACTGCCGCCTCAGGTCATCGGCGAGGCGATGGAGAAGAACGCAACCGCAATCGTCGGCGCCCCAAAAGATATCGAACCAGGCCGCCCGGCGGCCGCGCGGTTTGGCGCGCACGCACGCCTGGAGGTCGACCCCACCTTTGCGGACACCAACTTCCGCGAGCCAGGCTGGAATCTCCGTCGTAACATGGGCTATCCGACCATGCGAACGCCGGGCTCCCGCTTGAAGGAGCTTCGGCTCGAGCTGCTCTACGGTTTGACGACGAGGATCAGCACCACCGACAAGAGCACCGAGGCCTTCGTCACCGAGATCGGCGCAACGATCGGAGCGCCCGTATCTCCCGTGTCCGATACGGCAAGCGCGTCTCGCGCGACACTAAAGAGCCACCTGCAACTCGCGAGCCTCGTGCTGCGGGCCCAGCGCAGGCGACTTGCCGTCGACAAGCTCTGGAGCGGTCACCCCGATGCCGAGCTGAAGATCGAGGACGGCGTAAGTTTCAGGCTACGCACCGGAGGATTGGACCCGGCGCATGGACCCGCGACCCCTCTTCGCTGGCCCGTACAAGGCGAAATCCCGGCAGATACCGGTGGTCTAATCGAATCGAAGAAGCTCGCGCAGACGTTTTCGACCAGCCAGGACGACCGGGAGAGTTTTCCCGGCGGGGTCGCCTGGGCCTTCGAGAGCGCTAATATCCTGATGAAGGTCTACAGCCGACCGGACGCGGACGGGGGTTCGGCGAAAGGCGTCCACCTCTCCGCGCACGGTGGCTATGGCGGCCAGCGGGCGCTGTTCGACGAGAAGAAGACCGTTGTCGAGACCGAGACCGGCCAGGGCCGCGTCCACCGTTACAAGCTCGAGCGCATCGGGCGCATCGGCGCTCTCTGGAATCGAGCCAAACACGTCATCATCTATGAGCGGTCCGTCGTACCTTCCGCGCAATTCTTCAATTTCGACCCGATCGGCCTGTTGCAGGACGAACACGTCGGACGCCCGATCCTTCGCAAGGTCGAGGAGTACGTCGAGCTGCTGCAGCCGGTGCGCCGCTATCCCGAGGGCGGCAAGTCGATCGCAGCCGCCGGATTTCTCGTCGGCGTCGAGTTCAAGTCGGGCAAAATCCGTGTCGATAGCCGCTGGGGCGGCGATGTGCGCCGTGAAGGCTGGCAAGTGCCTCTGTGGAACAGGGCCTTCGCGACCCTCCCTCCGGTATTGGCCCCCTCCAGGCCAGGCGATCCCCCGATTAATCCGGACGATCCCTCGCTGATCTATCCGAAGCCGCAGATTCGTTTCCTGCTGGCGGGAGAAGGCGACGGCGAAATTTCCGTCGAGGTCGACGAGCCGGAAAAGCTCGTCTTCTACACTTCCGTGGTCCACGGCGAAAGCGGCGACGACACCGATGCATGGCGATCGGTGCGCGATATCGATTTCATCGATCTACCGCCACCGGCCGCCGGCCGCATGAAACCCAACAGCGCCAATCTCACCGACGCCATGATGCCGTCAGAGCCGGCGCACGCACCTGGTTTCGAGCGGATGACCGTCGGCCTGGTCCGTGCGAAGGAGCCGGCTGTCCTCACCCACGGCCGGGCTCCCAGCGGCCCCGGCACGATACTCAAGAACATAACAATTGCCCGCGCCGCACCACTAACCGCCGTCGGCGCCCCAAGCCCAGTGACGATTTTCGGGCAGTCACTGACGCAGCATAGTTCCGACCTACGGGCGGCCATCGATGCCAAGGTCGGCCAAGCGCTCGGCGTCCTCGAGAAACTGGATCCCGAGAAGCCTCTCACCGATGTCAAAAACGACGCCGTCGCAGCCATCGGCGCGGCGCTCGACCATCCGAGTTTCGTCGGCGATCTCAGGTCCGCGACTTCCGACATCAAGAACTCGCTCAAGTCGATCGATCTGAGCAAGGTTGACCCAAAATCGCCCTGCGCCTCGCTGGTCAACCGCCTGAAGGATGCTGCCGAGGGACAGGTCGACCGTCTGCGCAAGATCGCCGGCGAAGCGATCGATTCCACACTCGACGGTGGCCTGAGGCCGATCCGCAACATCGCCGGCATCGTTCGCGACGTCAGCGTGTTCCTCGACAGCGAGGATGCATGGCTATCGCCGGACGAACGCGCCGACCTGATCGACAAGCTGTCGGGACTGCAGAACCGGATTGCCACCGTGGCGGACGAAGTGCGAGCGGAAATCGAGCTGCTGTCAAAGCGGGTGACGGCCGATCTCGAGGCCGTCAAGGCAGTCGCCGGCGCCTCACTCGGTGAAGCGCAAGACGTGGCAATTCCGGCCGCACTCGGCAAGATCCACGATGCGTTCAAGACGCTGAAGGACGACGTTGGCACGGCGACGGTGGTCAACGATTCGATCGCGGCGTCCGCACGCGCGACGCTTGACGAGCTTCGCAAGCAAGCCCAGCAAATCGACACCGAACTTTCGCATATCGACGATACGGCAGCTCTCATGGCAGCGCGCCGCATCCTGCCGGCCATCCACGACACGTTGGGACAGGCAATCACCCTCTCCGATGGTCTTACTCACGTCGGTGCTGTGATCAGTGACAACGTGAGAGCGGCTCTCGCTTCCTACGAGGCGTCGCTCAAGCAGTTTGAGGACGCATTGAAAGCCCGTCTCGGTACCGCCGGCGGATCACTCCAAGCGCTCGCCACCAAACTCGATCAAATCATCGCCGAGGCACAGAATGCCGCGCGCGCCCTCGTCGTGTTTCTCGAAGACACGATCGACGCGGGCCTTGATGAGGCAACCAGCATCTTCGATCGGATAGCCGATGCGATCATTGCCCTCTCGGCTCCTGAAGATCCCGACGACGATGCCGATTCCACCGGCGCTATCCATCGGGCGCTGACGGCAATAGCTGACGCCAGCGGATTGATCGAGAAGGCCGTGGTAGCGCAGGGCGAAATTGTTGCAACCGCTCTACGGAAGACACTCGACGCGCTCGCTGCCGGCATCACCGCCGCGATCGACGACGTTGGGAAGGAACTCAAGGATGCCTGCGCGGTATTCGACAACTTTATAGGAGAGATACGGAAGGACGCGCAGAAGGTCGCCGATTGGCTGCAGAATGCCCTCGACGTCGACGGTTACAAGAGACGGTTGGACGATGCGGTAAAGCAAGCCATCAACGATGCACAGGGCTCCGTCGAAGACCTGAAGCGGCGTGCCGCGGAAGAAGCCGAACGCGTCACGCGCGAGGTCGAAAATCGTGCACGACAGATCTCCGGCGCGGTCCAGGAGACTTTGCGCGACGCGCTGGGAACAGATCCAGTGGAATTGGCCGACCAGGCCAATCGGCTCTATCAGGAAGGCAGCGATACCTTACGGCTCCTTCGTGGCGTCGGTGACCCACCAAAAACGGATCGGCTCGGTTTCAATCGACCAGAAGTCGCCTACGTGCTCGCCGAGGCCAACAAGGTCGTCGACATGACCCCGGCGATTGCGCTGGTCAACCGGGTTTCGGATACGCTTGCGGCGGCCGACAAGGCCGGCAAGGCGGTCGGCGACATGCTTCAGTCGTTCGGCGTGCGGCTGCCCTCGAGTGGCGTTGCCGAGCAGTTCATTCCCGACAAACTGAAGCAATTGTCCGTCGCGGATCTCATACCGAATATGGGCGGTATCGATTTCCGCGGCCTGCTTCAAAGATTTGCCTTCCCGGATCTTGACGACTCCAAGGCCATCAGGGTTCAGCACGGTTTCGACAACGTCCAGATGCGCGCCTGGCTTCAGACCGACATCGACGTCCCCTTCACTGAGCCCGCGCCCCTCTTGTCGTTCGGCCCCGTCGAGATCGTCGTCGACGAAGCCAAGTTCAATGCCAAGGCGCGGATGTCGGTGGGCCGCGACGGGACCCAAAAGATATTCAATGGCCGCATCTTCGGCGACTGGCGAGTCGTGACCAGCGGACAGGACATCCTCACATTCCGTCAGACCGGCTTGTATTTCGACGACTCCGGCAAAATCGACTTCAAGATCGATCCGGAACGTGTCGAACTCGCCGACGCGCTGGCGTTCCTGACTGATTTTCTTGCCGCTTCCGGCGAGGGGGACGGGCTCGTCATTGAACCGCTGATGCGTGGCGGCGTGCCCGCCGGCATCGCAGCCACGCTCGACATCGATCTGCCGGACCTGCAGCTCGGCGTTTTCGGAATCTCAAATCTTTCGTTGCACATTCTGTTCGGCATCGCCGCAGTTCCTCAGTTCGAGTTGATGTGTGAACTGTCGGTCGCCACCAAGACAATGCCATTCACGCTGAGCGTCTGGATCCTCAACGGCGGCGGATTCCTGACGCAGCGGCTATCGTTTCTTCCAATCGCCAAACCTCACCCGATCCTGACCTATTCGCTCGAGGTGGGTATCGTCGCCGGCGTTGGACTAGGCTTCAACTTTGGCGTGGTATCGGGTGGCGTCTGGCTTCAGGTCGGCTGTTCGATAACGATGACGTGGTCGACCGGCCCCGGTGGCAACACCACTGCAATTTCAGTTTTCATACTCGCGCGCGGCAACGTCGACGTCGCAGGCCTGATCACGGCTGCCATTTCGCTGCTGCTGGAGGTTACCTACGACGGCTCGTTGATGATCGGGTCCGGAACGCTCCGGCTGAGTTTCAAGATCAGCGTCTTCTACACGCTGCGCGTCTCCCAGCACGTCGAGTATCAGTTTGCTGGCGAGAAAAAGCAGTCTGAAGGTTATTCCGATTCTTACGCTTGATTTTGTTGTACCCCAAGGACCGATCGTCGATGGCTCCCGATCCGCGCAATCTCAGAATAAAGGTCCAGGCGGATCGTCTGCCGGACGTGAGCAACAAGGCTCAGATCTCGCTACGGGTAAGCGCGGTCATCGATGGTTCCGACGGAGCGCTTCTGACGGATGCGATCGGTGAGATCCTGCCCTGGAAGTGGCGCCTGGCGGATGGCAGCGGGACCTGGAATCCGCATGACGTCACCGCCTGGCGATTCTGGCGCATCGTCGACATCGCAGGAGTTCCTACCGCCCAGGATCTGGACGCCGGAACCACCGTCGCGGCGGCCGCCAATGCGCCGGTGGATTTCGATCTTCCCGGCGCCGACGGAAGCAGGCGCTTTCACCGCCGGCTCGAGGAGGAAATCGCCTCAATCGTCAACACGAGTGGCCTCGAAGCTGCCCTGTGCATGCCGGCGGGTACGGCAGAGGTGACTGGGCGCACCGTGTTTGGGCTTGTCGAAAGCCTGACAGGATTGCCGAACCCAGTTCCGATTGCAAACAAGGTGTTCACCGTCTTCACGCTCGACCCAGCGCCTGACAAGAGCACGACTTTCATCGCGGCACCATTGTTCGGTCCGACCGGCGGCGGTACCTACACGCTCGATCCGGCCGGTCCCACCATGATCTCGGATCAAAATGGCGAGTTCTGTCGCGTCGACCTTGTACCGACGCCTGGTCCTGGTCCCGCGCCCATGTTCGCGGACGGATCCGTCGACATGCGACCGAGCTTGTCATGGGATGATCTCAGTCCGTCCGGCGATCCCCAGCGGCTCATCGACATGGAGACCATGCTGATCAAGAGGCCGGCCCTCGGTCACGGCTTGACCGATGAGGACTGGGCCGCCTCCCTCTCAAGACGGATCGCCGAAGTCGTTGATCCGTGGGCCCGTGTGTTCGGCGTGCTGGATGCGACTGTGACCAGTGAAATCACGAAGGTGGCGGGCGGCGACGAGCTGCGGCGCGCGCTTGCCCGGGATCTCGCCTCAGAACTGACGCCAAAGTTTCTCATGGCCCTTGATTCGATTTCATGGTGGGTCGTGGGCAGGCGCAGCGCCGCTTCCGCGATTGCGCTGCCACCCGGCTTCTCGATACTGGAAGGCCTCTCCCTCCGCCAAGCCGATTTCTGGAATCTCACAGCGGCCCTGATCCTGGGCGCCGCTGAACGTGACCCCGGAAGCGTCAGCAACAATCCGCTTCGCGCCCGCTTTGCTTCCGTCAATTCACGCAGGTTGAAGGGGCTGCTCGGTTTGCCGCTCGATCCTCCGGGCTCGGCCATAGCCCCCGAAATCGAGAGCATCGAGTCAGACGATGGCCTGCGGAAGTTCGTGGCACGCAATTGGCTCGGCGGACCGGATCTTTCGTCCGCCGGTCCTCATCCGCTGCTGATCGCTGCGCCTCGCGTGATCGCCGCACGGACATTGACTATTCCCCCCGACGCTCAAGCGTTCGGCCCTGGAGCCACCCAAGCAGTATCGAGCGCTGTGCTGGACCTTGGGCCGGCCGCATCCGCGGCCCCCATCGCGCCGGCGGCACCGACGAAAGTGGCGTTCGATCTCGCTCTCACGCCGCCCGCAGGCGATTTCAAGCTAGTCGTGGCGTTCGTGACGACGCCAGGTCGCCCCATCCCACCCGAAATTCGTATCGCCGGGATGGCGGCGTCTGCCACGTTGGACGTTGCCATCTTTCAGGATGGCGCCTCCGTCATCTCAACGACGCGCGCGCGTGGAGCGGCGATCCGCGTCGAGATTGCGATCATCCGACCCGACGCAAATGCGGCCGTCAGCGTCACGTTATCGGCCGGCGGTTCTGCGCCTGTGCCGGCCGACCGTCTGCTCGGGGCAGCCTTCTATCTGTCGATGAAGGCAGATGTTTCGGACATTCCGGACGTTGGCATCATCATGCCCGACGCGACTGCAACGCCGCTGCGTACCGCGTTGGACCGCATTACGACCGGACCCGGCCTTCGCGCCGATCTCGCATTGGCCGTGATCGGGCCGTACATTCCTGGACTGACGGCCGGACGATTGACATGGGACGCGCCCCAGCCTCAGAACGAGCAAGATGCGGCTGCGCAGCTTCCCCTCGACGAGCGGCTGGTAGCCAGCGTTGCCGCCCTCGTCGGCGCCGAGCGTGCCGACGGCAGCCGTCCCGCCGCGTCATTGTATGATCTGATCATCGGTGCAGCGCTCACCGATGCGGGCCTCACGGCTGCCAGTCCCGGGAGTGATGAGGAGAAACTTGCCAATTTGCTGAAAGCGATCGTCGAGGCCGCTCGCCGCGATGCCGTTCGTCACGCCGGCAGCCTCGTGCCATCAACGACAGACGAGTCAGGAAGCGGCGATGATTCCAGCCGCCGCCTCACCGTCGATTCGCCTCCACTGGTTTTCCGCTTCGACCAGCTCCAGAGCATTGCCGGTGCCGCCGACCTTTGGACCCGGCTGTCTGGTGTGGGAGCCCTGATGGCCCGTACCGACACCTTGAGCGATCCGATCCAAGCGTGGCGTAGCCTCAACGTTGCCACGCTGCATGCCCCCGACACTTCGTCGCAAGGTTCGGCGCGAGCTGCGCTCAGTGAAGCCAACGCGGTGATGGTCCGTAATCTTGCCTGGGCCAGCGGAGCCATCGTTGATCCGGTCCCACTGCAGGTCGGAGAGATTGGCGGCATACGGGCTGCCTTGATTTCATACGACAATCGCTCGCCGGTGACCGAGATGGTCACCGATGCCGCGCTAGACAACGTTCCATCCTCGTTCGCGCGCCGCATCGAAGCCTATCGGTTTCCGTCGACCACGGGTGATGGCGCCACCGACTATCGCCTGTTCGCGCTATCATTCGGCTATGCCTTCCACGTCGTCCCATACGTCATCGGTCACGGCGGGACCCTACCTCCGATCTTGCGCAATGATCCCAATGATCCATTGACGATCCGGCCGATTGAAACGACCGGGCCGCTCAAGGGACAGGTTAAGATCGCAACAAACACGGATGCGGTGCGTCGGTCAGCGCTCTACCGACGAACACGTCCAATCGGCGCACCAAGGCTTGCGGGCGACCGATCCAAAGCGATTCCCGACGGCGTCGTGCCGCTCGCCGGTGAACTACCGATACGGCCAGCTCCCGTGACCATCGGAGGCGATGTGCAAGGACGTTTCTTCCTCAATCGGGAAGGACGTGCCGGCGTTCTCGAAGTCCGCGCCGGTCCCGACCCGGGTTTGCGGATCGACATCGGCCGCATGGAGTGGCCTGAAACAAACGAAGCGCGCAAGCTGTCCATCACGTTCCGGGGCCGCTCGGGGCCGAGCGAAGCCATCACCGACCTGCTGACATTGACGCACGACGTTGGCAGAAGCGGAGCGATTCGGGTCGAAGCGTTCACGGCCATAACGACGATCGCCGCGGGAGTTGACGAGCCCGAATGGGCCGAGGATGAATTTGATTTCCCGGCGGCAACGCAAGACTTGCAGCAGCCCGCCAGCGACATCGCGCAATGGCGAGACGTCCTGATCATTATCGCGACGGACAAGGACGTCGACATCGAACCCCCGATCGTCACACCGATTGTTAGTCAGCTCGACAGCGCGGGAAACTTCGCAAGCATCGCTGTCGGTAAGCCGCGAATTGCGCCGGAATCGGGCCATCAAATGCGCGCGACCTACGTGCTCGACGGCATCCAGGTCGGCGCCGCGACGGGCGCTCGCCAGATGACGATCCGATTGCAACGACCGACGGTGGAATTTGGTACTTACGGGCGATGGATCAACCCTCCCCTGTTCGACGATCGAGTTGTCGCCAGCCGACCGGTCGTTGCCAAGGCGCTCGACGCCGCGCTCGGCGTAGCAACGAGCCCAAACAAGGCCAAGGACGATCGGTCCCTCGATGATCCGGCCGTGACACAATTGTACGGTGAACTGGTATGCATCTTTCCAACTTTTCAGAAGTTCAAGATGGCAGCAGTCGGAGCTGCCTGGACCTCCCTCGAGGACGTGCTCGGCTTCGATGGCTCTGGCCGTCGCCATGTCGCGCCGACGCCGTCCATGACCATCAAGGTCGATCCAAATGGACGGGAAGGTCTGACCGGCGATACTGCCACACTCTTGCCGGGTCGCATCTACGAGTTGCGCGTCTATGCAGGATTGCCGGACAAGCAAGACAAGCTTTGCCCTTTCACGCGCGACCAGCGGCTTTCGCCTGCTGTTAAGGCCACGCTCAGACACTGTCCGATCGACGCGAAGATGCGGCTGGCGGGCCCCCTGGTGCTGACGCTCGAAGTCGCGACCGAAAACGTGCCCGAGATCTTGGGAACACAGCCGCTGAACATCGACCTGCGCCGCGCCCCCGAATATGCCGAGCAGGCATGGATTTCATTGACGGCGGCGTTCACAGGAAGAACGGCGACGTATCCTGCCTTGCGCTATTGCCATCTCGCTGCGCTCGAATCGCAACGCTGGAGCTGGCGCGGCAGGCCGCAGGACGACCAATGGTACCGGCTGGCCACGACCGGAGCCGAGGCAATCGACCAACCCCGGTATCGGGAGCTGTTCGACACCTCGTTCTCGGACCGTCGCAACGATGACGTTGGGGAAGTCCTCGAACGTCGCATCGAGCGTGCCCATGTCTATGGCGGATTGAGGCGGCGCAGCGATCCTGCCGCAAGCAACCCCATTCCGCGCCTGTTCGATAAGAGCCTCGACTGGCGTGGCGGCATGAATTTGTGGCGCTTCGGTCTTCGCATCGTGAGCCGCTACAAGGCGATGCGGCCTGGACGGCCGGAATTCATGCGCTCCAGTCATCGGGGGCCGAACGGCAGCGCGATCTGGCAGAACAAGGTGCTGGCCGATCGCTCCAATGACCGTCGTCCCAAGCGTCCGGGTCTGGCGATCGTTCTGCCACTGACCGAACGCGCCATGGCGTGGGGAACCGTTCCTCCGCTCCTGGCCTTGTTTAACGAACCGCTCTATCCGAATTTCCATGTCGGAGATGGCATCGACGCCATGGTCGAAATGGCCCGGCATCCGATGACACGAGCCGAACGAAAAACGCGTGTCGCGACGATCGATAAGCTTTTGAATCCATCGGACGGCACCGCTCCGCCGACTGGAGAAGCGCTCGACAGATTGGTTGCGGAACGAGCTGCGCTTCAACGCAATATCGACGCCGGCACCGACGGGCCGACAGATGCCCTCAAATACTGGCAGGAGCACGGCCCGGACTCGATCCGGAGCGGAAGCGGGTCCGGCGGCGCGATCATACCGCTGCGGATCGACGGTCCCATCGGCTACACCTTCGACCTCGCAACAGAGGCCGGGCGTTTCGATCACGCCGGTTTGATGATAACGCCCGTCAAACCCGACGTTGTTCCCTGGTCGTTCGTGAAACTGAAGTTTCGTCGTTTCGAGGCTCCGGAGAGCATCGACCCTGCGACCGCCCTCACTGGCCAGGGCCTCGCTCCAGCATCGTACAATAAATTCTATTGCGAACCGCGCCTTCTGGCGATGAACGATGCATCCAACCGCTTCCGGCTGACCAACAGCCGCAAGATTATGCGGGACTTTGCGCCGGAAGACTTCAAAGACCTCAAGGACGTCGTCGGCAAGGGCATCTTCCCCGCCGAGCATGAAGGGCTCGCGATCGACATCGCCAGCACGGAAGACCTGGACGGCTCGGCGATCCGCTTTCAATTCACTGACGACAGCGACAGCGAGTTCGTTCGTATCACATTCAGCGTGAAGGGCGACGGCGCAAAACGGAGCATCGCTTTCCAATTCTTCACGCAGTTAGGTGATGCCGGCACCTGGACGCTGGACGTCCCGGCCGGCGGCGACGTGCGTTTACGTCTGATCGTGTCGGCCCGGGACAAACCGGAGAAAGGCGAAACGTACAAGCCGGCCGGTGACATCGCTGTGCGCGCCCGAATCGCACGCGATACGACGGATGAGATTTTGTTACCGACCGAAAATCGTTGGCTATCGGTGGCGTGCCTGCCGCTGACCAGTGCAATCGAGGTTCCCATCAATCAGCCCCTCACGATGGTCATGAAGGCGACGGGAGCTCAGGCGGCCATTTCGCCGGCAAGGCTTTCTACGTTTACACCATCGCTGTGGTGGCAGTTTGCCGAGCCCATGTCTCTGTTCGACGCTGTCATCGATGGAGTTGTGTCGACGGTGTCGACGGATGATCTCACCGCCTCAGTGACGGGGACCATAGTCTCAATCGAGCGCAAGCCCACCGCGCAAGGACGGGTGCAGAAACTGCAGTCGCTCGCGCCAGCGGTGGATCAGCAAGCGGGACAGCTCGAGGAAGTCCTCGTGCTGGTGCTGACACGCAACATTCACGATGCGCTCGATCGCGTTCGGGAGCGTCCAGTCGCGGTCAAGCTCTGGGACGGCACGTCCACATCGCTGGACCTCGCCAAACCCGATTGGCCAACATTCGAGGATCCGAACGAGGGGCCAAAGCTCGGCGATGGCGGGAAGATCCGCTTCCTCCGCATTCTGCGTCCAAAGACGCGCGCGAGGGGCGGCTATCTCGAGACCGCGCCGTCGTTTCCGTTGGATTTCTTTCAGTACGAAACGATCGAAGGGGACCTCGACATGAATCCTCCGGACGCCAAAGGAATGGTGCTCGGAATGTCGATGCCGATCCCGTGGAAACACGCGTGACGTGTTCAGGCATTCGTCAATCGTGACTTACGATCGCGAGACTAGCGGCAGAAATCATCGGGGGACCAAATGGCTGACGGGGACGTGGAGAGGCTCGCTAAAATCGTTTTGGGAGAAACGAGCGGATTGACCGCAAAGGGAACGGATTCAGCAAAATCGTTGGAACGCCTCTGGTCGGTCGTCGCAGGCATTGCAGTAGCTGCGCGCTGGGACGGGCTTCAGGATCAAATGAAAATCGCCGGCAACATGCTGCCTGCCGACGAAGCGGCGAACTACACGATCATGAAGGCCGTTGCCGAAAAGATCTCGCAGAACCGCTACGACGGCGCCGTCGCATTGCCCAAGCAAGCAACGCTCTGGCAAATCGATCGAAATGGCGCGCCGTCGAAGGACGTCGGCACGCCGCCCGACTGGATCTACAAGACCGGCGGGACCGAGGGCCTCGAATTCCAGGACAAATCAGGCCTGACGTACCGCCTCTATGGAACGAGCGAAGAGGCTCCCGGCAAACTTGGCTTCACCTCGTCGTATAGCCTTACCGGCCTGGCGCCGCGATCATGGAGCGTTCCCAAGCCGATGAGGATAGCGGCATGGTGGCTCGGTTCGATCGCGGCCTTGATCTTCGTTTTCGGTGGCATCTCGGCCATATGGTCGGGACAGAGCGACGGCAATGCACGGAGCCAACTCCGAAATCTCGACATACAGTATCGTGTGCTCGACAAGCTGGCCGACAATTGCGTCTCGGATGCAGCTCTGCTTCCCAACTGGAAGCGGAGCGTTTGCAGCTTCCTTGATGCCGGCGGCAAGTACGTGAAGCCAGCCGCAGTTGCCCCTGCCGCGCCTCCGCCGGCCGCCCCACCGGCCGCGCAGGTGCCGCCGGCCGCCGCATCGCCTGCGCCGGCCGCTCCCGCTCAGCCGATCGTTCCGTATGGCCCGAAGGTCGGAGTGGCTCTCGCTACGATCCGGAGCTGCCTCGACCATGGGCCTTCCGCGGCGGACACAAATGCGGCTCCGCCGTCGAAGAAGCCGCCAGAAACAGATGGCGCGGCCGCAACGGACGCGACGCTGTCGTGCGAGCTTGTGGTGCGTAGCGCAGTCGATGCCGGCATTATCGCGATCACGCCGAATACGTCCATTTGGTCCGGCATCGCGAATGCGCTTCTCGGACTGCGAGACACCCCCGGCACGCGGTCGATCATCGTGCAATTTCTGGCGATGACCCTCGGTATTGCCGGACTCGCCATCGCGCTTGGCCTGGGGACCAAGGGGCGCATGGTCGGCATCTGGGTCGACGAGCGTAACCGGGTATCCCTGGCACGGGCGCAAGTGACGCTCTGGACCATCGTCGCACTTGGCGGCTTCGCCACCGCGGCGCTTTTCAATGTTGGCCTTGGCGGACCAGGTACGTTCCCCCAAATCCCGGCATCCATCGCCGCGGCACTCGGGATCGCCTTTGCCTCACCGATGATCTCCGCGTTAATCCTGAATACGAAGGCATTCGGAATGGTCGGCTCTCCGTCGGATCAGATCACGACGATCGGTGGCAGGCCAAAGGACAGTAACGACCAGGCCGATCGTGGCCTGCTGACGGTGTCGAGTGACTCTTCAGCCGTCGAAGTCCGTTCGGACCCGACGATGGCGTCTCTTGCCGACGTCTTCGTAGGTGAACACGTGGCCGACTCGGGCGACGTCGATATTTCCCGGCTGCAAAATGTCGTGCTCACTGTCACCCTGGTCCTGGGCTATTTCGCGATGCTCGTCGAGCAACTCCGCGGACTCGCACCAGACGTGCTGCTGACCGGAATCCAGAGCTTGCCCGATCCCGGAGGTGCCTTCACGTCGGTGCTGCTGATCAGCCACGCGACTTACCTAGGGACGAAAGCCTACAAGGGAAGCGGGAAAGGCGACACAGCTCACTAGCGTTCACCATTGAGGACCCTGCTATGCCCGACTCGAATGCAGCAGCACTGATCGGTCTGGCTTTGACCGCAGCCGGTTTTGCCTTCGGCCTCTATCAGTATCGGATGAATAGCGAGCAAGCGAACTTGACCCGTCAGCGCGAGCGCGCGCTGGCGGCATCCGACCAAACAAAGGAATTCTTCGAAGATGCGGACGTGCGTTTCGTCATGCGCCTTTTGGACTATGGCAACGCCCAGTTTTGGAAGGAAGACACGCTGAAGGGCCAGACCTTCGGCGTCCGTGACCTGCCCACCGCGCTCGCCGTCCACTGGAAGCTGATGCCAACTGAAATCGAAAAGGAAACATTCACGGACCGAAATCTGGCCGTCCGCTCCGCTTTCGACAACTTTTTACTCTGGCTGGAGCGGATCGAACATCTCATTCGCTACGACGTCATCGGGGCGGTCGGCTTCGGCGAGCTCTTCTCGTATTGGCTGGTCCTGCTCGGCGAAATCCCGCAACCCGGTGACAGGATCAATCATCTCTCCAATGAGGGGCGTGCCGCGCTTTGGGAGTACATTCGAGCCTATGAGTTCAATTCTGTCGTTCGCCTTTTCGCGCGCTACGGTCGCGCCGGCCCCGTCGGAAGAGATGGATTCCTTCCCCGCAAAACGACCTCGAAAGAGGGGGGCTGACCACGTCACGCCGGACACGCCGTCCACTCCCGTCATTGCCTAGAACGATTTACCTAGAGGAGACGCAGCAACAATGCCAACATAAGCCTGACCGGGAAAGCCATTGATGGCGATCCAGATACGTACTGGATTAATTTATTCGCCGCAGATAGCACCTGGCAGTCGGGCATCCTTGGGAAAGATTAGACTCCAAAACCCCTGAAGAAGCCGACTGATCTACTGCTTGACAGCAGTCGCGAGCAATGCCTCACGATAACCTACGTAACCGGAACGAAGGTCGTCGACGGTGATGTTGTAGAATATGTCTGGCGTCACACCAAGATCTTCAATCGGAGATCCGCTGCTCCGCCAGGCAAGTGTCCAAGTTAATTTGAAATCTGAAATGCCGGCTTTCTTGAAATCAGGCGAAAGTTCAACGGAGCGCACTAGCCCTCCGGCTCCTCCAGTTCGCTGACCAAAAATGATAGCTTGATGGTTATCTTGCATAATTGCTGCGAGAAATTCGGCAGCGGAGAAGGAATTTTCATTGACAGCAACGACTACCTTTTTCGTGTAGTGATTTGGCGCTGGTGCAATTGACCTGCCACTGAGCATTTCCTCCAGAAGGAGTTAGAGTCCGGCCTTAGGAAGGACGGACAGATGAAGCGAGCAAGGTTCACGGAAGAGCAGATAATCGCAGTGCTGAAGGAGCATGAGGCTGGGGCGAAGACGGCCGACCTGGCTCGCAAGCACGGAATCTCCGAGGCGACGATCTACAATTGGAAGGCCAAATTTGGCGGCATGGACGTTTCCGAGGCCAAGCGGTTAAAGGCGCTGGAAGAGGAGAACGCGAAGCTGAAGAAGCTTCTGGCCGAGCAGATGCTGGACGCGGCCGCCCTTCGCGAGCTTCTTTCAAAAAATGTATGACCCGCCCCGCCCGTGCAAGGGTCGTTTCGATCAGGACGATGCAGTCTGCACAAATGTATCCGGCCTCTTGCAAGTGGGCCGCTGTTGCGGCCAGGCCATGATGAGATCCGCGCGTGCCGTTCCCAGATAAATGGTCCGGGCTCAAAACCCGCTTTTTTGCACAGGGCTTACGGCGCGCCGATCGACTGTCTCGTCATCACTTTCACGAGCCTCGCAGTCTGGAACAAACGGGATCAGCTAAAGGCCGGATCCCGCCGTTCGTAGCTTGCGCCGGGCTTGGTCATCACCACCCATGCGATCCGCGCAATCTTTGCCGCCAAGGCGACGGTGACCTTGTTGGTGTGCATGCGTGCCTGAAGTCCATCAAGCCAGGCGCCAAGGTGATATCGCGAGCGATCAAGATGTGTCACGCAGGAGCGGGCGCCGTGGATGATCATCCGGCGCAGATATCGGTTGCCGCGCTTGCTTATCCCCAGCAGCTTCGTTTTGCCTCCCGTAGAGTATTCTCTGGGAACAAGACCCAGCCAAGCTGCCATATCGCGGGCCTTTTTGAACTGTCGGGCAGATCCAGCTGCTGCCAAAAGCGCCGTCGCCGCGAGTGGACCAATGCCCGGGATAGTCATTAATCGACGTGCGGTATCGCTTTGAGAGGCAACCGCCTCAATCTCGCGGTTGACTTCAGCGATCCGCAGCTCCAGCTGCCGCAGCTCGTCGAATGTAGATGCCAGAATGCGACGCATGGCCGACGTTAGATCATTCGATTCATCTGCCAAAACTCTCGGCAGATCTGCCTTGAACTTGCCGGCGCCCTGGTGAATAGCGATCCCATATTCCAGGCAAAAAGCGCGCATCTGATTTATGAGGCACGTCCGTTGCGACATCATCCGATCGCGAACACGATGCAGCGCTTGCAGGTCAATGTGCTCAGGCGACCTTAGCTCGACGAAGCGCATTGTTGGTCTCGTCACGGCTTCGGCGATCGCCGCGGCATCGATGATGTCATTTTTGTTGGACTTCACATATGGCTTCACGAATTGAGCTGGGATAATGCGAACGGTGTGCCCCATGGCGGCGATCTTGCGGGCCAACCATTGCGAGCCGGAGCAGGCCTCCATCCCCACCAAAGCCGGTCCTGCACGTTCGAAGAACTGCAAGAGCGTATCGCGCCGAAAGGTCGCCTTCTGGATCGGCATTCCGGCGGCGTCGAGTCCAACGACGTGGAAAAGGTTCTTGCCAATGTCGATCCCAAACACCGTTGCCGGCCTGGGCTTGTTCCGTGTCCTCATTGCTTCCTCCTTTCAAAAGCCAACTCAGTCTGACTGAGAGGACGGGGCGGGTCATCCCATTAATGGTAGGGCCCGCCGCCAAGCGCGCTGCGATCGCGCATCTGCAGGCCGTCATGAGCCTGTCGGAACGGCGGGCCTGCTCGATTGTGGGGGCGGATCGGAAGATGATCCGCTATCGCTCCAGCCGCCCGCCGGAGGCAGTTCTGCGTGGCCGATTGCGCGATCTCGCCAACGAGCGGCGGCGTTTCGGCTATCGCCGGTTGTTCGTCTTGCTGCGGCGGGAGGGCGAGCCATCGGGGATCAACCGGATCTACCGGCTTTACCGCGAGGAAGGGCTCACCGTCCGCAAGCGGCGGGCTCGCCGCAAGGCGGTGGGGACCCGGGCCCCGATCCTGGTCGAGGCGAGGCCGAACGCGCGCTGGTCGCTGGATTTCGTCCACGACCAGTTCGCCAATGGCCGACGCTTCCGCATCCTCAACATCGTCGACGACGTCACCAAGGAATGCCTGGGCGCCATTCCGGAGACGTCGATCTCGGGGCGGCGCGTGGCCCGCGAACTGACGGCAATCGTCCAGCGACGCGGCAAGCCAGGAATGATCGTGTCCGACCATGGCACCGAATTCACCTGCAACGCCATGCTCGCTTGGTGCAAGGACGCAGCCATCGATTGGGACTTCATTGCGCCGGGAAAGCCGATGCAGAACGGCTTCGTCGAGAGCTTCAATGGCCGGATGCGCGATGAGCTACTCAACGAGACCCTGTTCTTCGATCTCGATGACGCCCGCACCAAGATCGCCAATGGGTCGCCGACTACAATCTCCAGCGTCCCCACTCGTCGCTGAAATACCTCACCCCCGCGGCCTATGCCGCCCACCTCACCGCAACGGACGATCGGCTGCGCAACCCCGACCAGCTCCGCCGATCGTCCGTTGCTCCAACCGCCCCACTTGGCGTACAAAACCCCGAGGCTCTAACCGCCATCGGATGAAATCTCAGTGGCAGGTCACAATCTCAGCGATGCCTCCAACGAAGCCCGGCCTCGTGTTCTTCGTCCCAAGTCCACGCCCCTCCTTTAGCTCGGAGAGTACGAAGCGCGCGTATGCGACCGATTCAGGTGTATCTTCAGATGTTAAACTACCTCGAGCCGTGGCATAGGGCGTGCAGTGCATTTGTTGCGTGGGAATTTCAGTGTCCCGGCTCAGGAATAAAGGGCGCCGCGTATTTTCGTGACACGAGTGTCGTCTTTCCTTGGGACACTCGGCGCGATTTCGTAACAGGTCAATGTAGGAGGAACTATTGAGCCACGAATTAACTCCGCAACGGTCCAGGTTCCTCGTACGAAGAGGGACCATCGGCTGGATGGTCTATGATCGAGAACGCAAGGCGCCGGCGCTGTTAAAGGATCATTGGCCGAGAAGCTGTCTAGGGAACGGGCCGAGCAAGTAAGGCACGCACTGGTTGATGGTTCGATTGACTGTTGGCTATGATCCCTTGAGGCTAATCCTTCGATTCCGGGAAATGAACGTCTACCTTGCGTTCAGCTCCGCTCTGGGGTCTCGACGCTGAGAACATAGCCATTCGTTCATGCGCCCCGCCGGGGCTGGTGAGTTGCCTATCACCTTCCGACAATCGGCCTCCGAACGGCTCGCGCGTCGGACAAAACGCGTAGTCTTGGCCTTGCTTGCAGCACCAGCCCTTTTGCAAAGCCCCCGTCCGTCGACCGCTAAGCCCCAGACCGAGATGCTGAACCCATTTCGCCGGCGAAACGCTCAGTGAAGATCTGGCGCCCGCACAGGACGGCGTTGCGGCGGAAGCGGTGGGCGATCACCGGAGCTGTACGACCCAAACGGCCAGCGGCAGATCGGTCATGCGTCACCGCATCGTTCTTGGATACGCCGCGAAATTGTCCCCCATCCCGCAGCGGTTTGAGTCTCAGGCCTTTTGCAGCGAGAGCGAACTTTGGACCACCCAGAATTAGAGTTTTGCGCCGTGTGTAGCGAGACCGAACTTTGGACCACCCAGAACTAGAGTTTTGCGCTCTTATCACGTTGGCGGGCTGGTGGCGCCGGCGTGATTTTGCAGCAAAATCGGCGGCCGATTGCCGATGGCTCCATGGGGCCGCTCCTCGTTGTAGTATCTGCGCCAAGTCTCCACCTTTTCCCGGGCGTCCGCAAGCGACAGAAACCAATGGGCATTGAGGCATTCGGCCCGGAAGCGGCCATTGAACGCTTCGATAAAAGCATTATCCGGCATGATGTAGCCGGTGTCCCGTGTTTCCAGACTCGATCTAGCCCATTAGCGTAGACCGATCCTGGCCTCGGGGCACCGGGAGCACGCAAGTGCGGGCAGGCCGTCGCACTGACATGAACTGCGAGTTCGAGGTCGTTATCTGGCCGCCCCTGCGACTAGCCCGGATGCGCTGCGAGCGCGGATCCGCAATTGTCGTGTTGCCCGCGGCTCCCTTTCGCACTGACCATGGAGGGAGAGATGCGCATCATTGGCATGGACATCCATCGCGTGGCGGTCGAAGCCGTGGCGCTGCTCGAGGGACATCTAACGAAGCTCGGCCGCATTCCCATGACTCGTGACAGCTTGGAGTCTTTCGCCAGGAAGGAACTCACCCATGACGATCACGTGGTCGTCGAGGCGACTGGCAATGCCGCGGCCGTTGTCGAAGTTCTGGCGCCGTATGTCGACCGTGTTGTCATCGCCAACCCGAAGCAGGTGCGGTTGATCGCGCACGCAAAGATCAAGACGGATGCGATTGATGCCGCCGTGCTCGCGAAGTTGTACGCCACCGGATTTCTTCCGGAGGTCTGGGTACCCAATGAGCGCACTATGGCCCTTCGACGCCAAGTCGCGCGCCGTACGCAGCTCGTGCGGCAGCGGGTACGCTTGAAAAACCTCATTCAGTCGATCCTTCACGCCCACCTCATTCCGCCCTGTCCACACCTCAACCTTGTAGGGATCAGCGGTCGCAGGTGGATCGCCGCCCAGATAGTACCTCCCGACGAGCGTGCCGCAATCGAGCGGCACCTGGCGCAGATCGACCTGATCCAGGGTTCGTTGAAGGAGGTCGAGGCGGATATCGCGCGTGAAGCGATGTCCGATCCGGTCATTCGGCGGCTGATGACGCTCCCGGGTGTGGATATGACGGTGGCTTCGGGCGTGGCCGCGGCCGTCGGCGACATTCGGCGCTTTGCCGATCCGACCAGGCTGGTGAGCTACCTGGGGCTAAACCCGAGCGTAAGGCAGTCTGGCGAGGGCTCCGCCTACCATGGCAGGATCACCAAGCAGGGCCGCGGCCAAGCTCGCGGAATGCTCGTCGAAGCGGCATGGGCTGTAGCCCGTTCGCCGGGACCGCTGCGTGCATTCTTCCGGCGCGTGGCTTCACGACGCGGCAAGCACATCGCGGCAGTCGCGACGGCGCGGAAGCTGGCGATGATCATCTGGCATATGCTGACCAAGAGCACTGACTACATCTGGACCAGGCCGGCCTTGCTGGCGCGCAAGTTCCGGAGCATCGAACTGCGCGCTGGATTACCCACCAGCCATGCCAAGCGTGGATCGGCCTATGATTACAACATCCCCGCGAAGAGGGCTGAGGAACGAGCACGCGTGGAATCCGCCGAGAAGGAGTACACGAGGTTCACGTCCCGGTGGCGGGCAAAGCCGCGATCCCGACGCCGCAAGGCTTCTGCGACATAGGGCTTGTCTACAACATCCGTGTCGGTCGGCTTGCCCGGGCGTGATAAGTCCAGCGTGACGCAGCGCTCATATGCTCACGTGTCCAGATCGCGCGACACCATTCGCTGCGGTGATCGACGCGGCACGTTACCGGTACTTTCTTGCAGGCCCTCTCCAGCACCTCCACCGCGGAACCCGAACCGTGGCACCAGTCCTGCAGCATTTCCTCCTCGAGCGACAGCCGAGATCCCGATCCGTAGCAGCCGCTGCCGAAAACGAATGCAGAGATCGAAGAAAAATCGAGATTGTGACGGGGGACGCGATTAAACGACCCTACCAATTTTTGCAGAAGATTGCACGGCTTAGGTTGGTTAGCTTGCTGATGTTAGTGACTTTGGGAGATATGTCAGTGTTGATTGTCGAAACTATTTTGAAGCCAGACCAGTTTGGCGGTATTGGACTTTTCTCTGCTACTCTTTTGCCTAAAGGTGCATTGATTTGGATTCACAATCCAATCGTTGACATTGCCGTGACACCTGAACAGTACGAAACTTTACCTCGAACATTCCAAGCTTTGCTTGACAAGCATGCCTATCCAAGAGACCTCGACGTTGACGATGGTATTCTAGAATACAATGCCGACAACGCCCGTTTCATGAATCACAGCAGTCAACCAAACACGTACCAAGACGATCATTGCCGAATTTTCACAGCCTGTGACGTACAACCGGGTGAAGAACTCACTTGCGATTACTTGTCTTTCGATCCAAGGTGCGATTTATCGTGGGCTAAAGTGCTATCGCCGTAATGTTGTTGCCGTAGTGGGCTAGGTGGTAGTGGATTGAGTTGCGTCTGCGACTTCGATTCCGTTGGCGAATTTACGCAGGGAGAGTTTTTCCGCAACGGGTTGTGGCCATCGACGCGCCCCAGCTTTTCTTGGCGGCCTCGGCGAGCTTGAGGATTGCAACGAGTCTTGTTCGACAGACATCCTGTGCACGGTGCGGCGACACACGGTCGGCAACGCGCTTCCGACGACGTTGGTCGTCGTCCTACGTGGAGTCCTCCACATGTGTTGTGCCAATCTAAGACTTCGTTACCGGCGCGCTTTTCCGCAAATGTCCACGATGAGTCCGGCAGTGACAACACTGGGCTGCTGTTATGTTCCCGGTAATTGTCTAGGGGAATTGATGAGGCGCTTCATGAAGAAGCAGATCGTGGACAGCGGGCGCTGCAGCCCGAATAACTTCGATGACCTCATTGACGAGAGCGACCTGTTCGGGTGATCGACGTATCTCTCGATGCGCTCGGTTTGGCTGAGATGAGCCGTGAGGTAGCGGAGCCAGCGGTTGGCGTCGCGCTCCCTCTGTTCTCCTCGAACTCCGCCAAGAGATGGGTTCTTCGACGCGAAGGCGTCGCCAGCGTGGCAGCAAGTTCAAGGGTTGAGTTCTTGCTGCATGGCGCTGGTTCTCTCCCAATCAATGCGCCGGAGATCCCTCGGCCCGAACGAGATCTGGTCCTCGCCGAGGAAGTCATACGCTTGTCAGTTTACCGAGCCGGCAGCGGTCGGGCCAGAGACACAGACCCAACGCGGTTTGTCTGCAAGCAACATCCCAGCGCCCTGGAATGCAGCCACGGCGCAACTAATCCCTACTTGATCAAATGCAAAGACGGCATCCTTGGTTTGATACTTCAGTTTATCCGCTGCCCGGAGCACCCCTTCGGCACCATTTTCAAACGTGGCGTTCATCGTCCAGTAGTCTTGATTCGCGACAACAAACGCGTGGAATGCCTTCTTGATATCCCGATAAGATACAAAACACCTTGTTGTACATTCCACTAGAATGGTGAACGTCCAATTTTTCATTGTATTTGGAGACATGGTCTATAGAGACGCCATCCTGTGGCGGGTCGCACATATATCGCAAGGACGTGCCAGCTTTTTTGGTAACATCCGCCCGCACCGTCAAGTCAGACCCCGATCTTCCGAATGTATCGCCATACTTGTGAAGTAATAGTACTCGGCAGCTTCTCCTGCCATGTCGGAAAACGACTCGTTCATTCCACCTGACTGGTACTTATATTCGAGTTGCGAATTCTGTTCTGTGAACCCGTGCGACACTTCATGGGCAACGACATCCAAGCCGACGAGAGGGTAGTACTTCGTTTCCCCGTCGCCAAACGTCATTGAGCTGCCATTCCAAAATGCGTTCTCTTCGTTGCTACCGTAGTGTACGCGCAATGCAGTTTCTGCTTCAAAGGACTGACGCCGTACCAGTCCTTATACATGTCCACAACAACCTTCCCAAAGAATTGGGCATCATTGAGTGGTGAGAACGCGCCATTGGTGGGGTCCTCTGCGTTGTTGTAACACCTGAACGTAAAGGGCTTGTTTGTACCATTTTCAGAATTGTGCAAGTGCTCGGTGAAAACATCTGGACTATCCATTTGGCAGTGCTGCCCTGCTCGCTCACTTCGAAGGGCGGAACAGTTTCACTTCCATAGGTGTACTGGCCAGTCTTGGGATTTCCGCCAGGCCCCGTTCCTTTTTGTGCGCGTTGTATGTTTTCATAGGAATTCACCGTTTCGCCTGTGATAGCGTCGATAAACAACACAGGGCGTGTCGGACGTGGCGCTGCTGCGCCGCTCTCGAGAGTTGTAAAGAACGACGTGCGGTACACAAGCCGCATCTCGCCATCGCTCGACATCCTTGCGCGGGGCGAACAGCCGATCGCGGCTTTCCAAGCATCGCCCAAGGCAGACGGTGTAGCAAGCAGCACCTATTTGGGTTCAGATATCTCTGACGTCACGGAGGCGCGGCCGCAGCAGACACCAAATGCCCCCGGCTACGATCTGAACTTCGAGAACTTGCCCGTCGCCACCGTTCTAAAGGTGATGCTCGGCGACATTCTCGGTCTCGGCTATACCATCGATCCGCGCGAGCAGGCCACAATCAGCCTGGTGTCCGCGCGACCGGTGCCCAGATCGGACATCGTTTTTGTGCTCGAGAGCGTTGCGACTTTCCGGCCTTGCGCTGGTACGCGATGGCGGCGGATACAAAGTGACGCCGCTCGGCAATGCCACTGGAGCCGGTCACCTCGATGCCGAAGCTCGTCGTTCCGAAGCCGGCTATGGAGTGTCAGTGGTACCGCTGCAATATGTTGCAGCGAAAACCATCCTCAAACTAATGGACAGCTTTGCAACGCGCGCCGGAAGCGTACGTGCGGACTCCACGCGAGACCTGCTTCTGATCCAAGGGACGGGACCCGAGCGGCGAACGGCCGTCGAGACCGCCTCGACCTTTGATGTCGACTAGATGAAAGGCCAATCGGTGGGCATCTATCCCATTAACAATTCCGCGCCCGAGCCCCTGATCGCGGAGCTCGAGACCATCATCGACTCCGGCGACAACGGGCTTAGTCATGAACTTGTGAAGCTCCAGGTCATCTCTAGGTTGAATGCCATCATGGTCGTAACGCGCAAGCCGCCCTTGCTCCAGACCGTAGCGACTTGGATCCATCGACTCGATCAGTCAGACATGGCTCAAACCGGCGTTCGCGTCTATCGCGTCCGCTATGGTGACACCCGCCACTTGGCCAAGGTGCTGACCCAGATGTTCGGCGGCAGCGCCTCGACGTCGACCGACATCGCCGATAAGGAGGTCGCTCGCACGACCTCGGTTGCCGAACGGCTGTCTGCCAATACGTTCCCCTCATCCGCCGGCCTGTCCACCCCCGGGTCGGGCGGCAACGGAGTAAGTACCCCATCCTCAGGCTTGAATTCGTCGAACGGAGCGGATGCCAGCAATGGACTTCACACACCAACCGGTGGTGGACCGCCGGCCATGCCCAACGTGCGGATCACCCCTGATACCGTGAATAACTCTGTCTTGATCTATGCCAGTCGCGAAAACTATCGGATCATCAGTTCCACCTTGAAGCAGCTCGATCAACCCGTGCTGCAGGTCGGCATTGAGGCGACGATCGCCGAAGTAAAGCTCACGAACGAGCTGAGTTACGGTGTCCAGAGCTATCTGACCAGCAAGCAGCTTGGATTGAAGGCCGACTAGGGGTCTATCCTTACGACCTCGACCAGCGGTGCGGTGAATAAGGCAGCGAACGCTCTGCTAAATCGCACAATTCCGGGCATCAACTTCTTGATCGGATCGGAGTCCCAGCCGGCCATTATCCTCGGCGCGCTGCACGGGGTGACCAGCGTCAATGTGTTGTCCAATCCGTCACTCGTTGTCACCAACAACCAGCCTGCAACCCTTCAGGTCGGCGATGTCGTTCCGGTCGAGACTAGCAAGACGAATTATCTATCGCAAAGCGGCGCCACGGTTAGCACTATCGACTACCGCAACACAGGCATTATTCTTCGTGTTGTTCCCCGTATCACCACAAGTGGAAACGTCAGTCTTGAAATCGAACAGGAGATCAGCCACGTATCCTCGGCCGGTTCATCCGGGCTTACGCCGACCGTGTCCCAACGCAAGGTGAAGAGCGCGGTCTCTGTGGCAAACGGCCAAACCGTGGTCCTGGCCGGATTGATCAGTGAAGACCAGAAGGGGGATCGCAGCGGCATTCCGCTACTTGACGAGATTCCTGGTCTTGGTGATTCGTTTTCACACCAGAGTAAAAAGGGGCAGCGGACGGAGTTGATCATCTTCATTCGGCCCCAGATCATCCAGACCGGCAACGATGCGCATCAGCTGGCAGAGGAGCTACGTTCAAAGTTTCGCGGTGAAGTCGGCGCGAGCATTACAGATGACCTGCGTGTCCGCAACGTTCGCTGATCATTGTCATATGCCGCCGTTTGCTCGACGCAACATTATCTGGCTCGTGCCGGCGCAAATGACGGCTCTGCTTGTCGCGCTAGCGCCGGCACGCGCAGACCCCATTGCATCAGCACGGAGCGCCTATGCACATGGGAACTATCAGAAGGCAGTCGGCCAGCTCACCCCACTTGCGTTACGGGGCAACGCGCAAGCACAGGCGATGCTTGGCTTCATGTACGAAAACGGCTTCGGCGCACCAAAAGCCTACGATGCTGCAGTCGGCCTATATATTCAGGCCGCAAATGCCGGAATTCCATTTGCCCAGGCGATGCTTGGCCTGATGTATGACAAAGGTCATGGCGTCCCGCAGGATGTCGTTCTCGCCTATAAATGGATGAATCTTGCGGCAGCTCAGGCCCGCAGCGCTCAAAGGGATTATTTTCTCCGCTTGCGCAACGCGATTGCGTCCAAAATGTCCATGAATGAGATCGCGCAGGGGCAGACATGCGCGCTGGCGTGGACACCAGGTCCATGGTCAGGCCGGACGCGCAGCTCCCCCTTGCAGTTCTCAAAGGACGAAGCGGCGCGCCGCGCAATTCGATCTAGAGGCGCTCGCGGTGGTACAGCCGGGAAGCCCTAGCTGAACCCACAGCGAAGGCGTCGCGCCTTCCAGCCGTAAAGGTCTTCTAGGGGGGTGGGGACGATTGCCGGTTTCGTGCGGATGCGGCGGCACGGTCCCAGCCAATGCTACTAAGCATAGGTCACAAAGCGTCATACGTGGCGCATCGATCCAGACGCTGGTCGCCGGCCCTGAGACGGCCTCGGCTCGAGCCGCGTCGTCGGACTCCTGGAATTGCTCCGGAACTATTGCTGGAGCAGAGACGCCAGCGTGTCACGCAGCGGCAGAGGAAGTTACCTAATCCGTTCATCTGAGTGATGCTTGGCAGTCTTGCCGCCACCTTCCGGGAGCACCCGATCGCGCGTAAGCCTATCAACGTCAGGCGTGATCTCTCGCTTGCGCGAAGCAAGCAGCGCCCCGGCCGCCCTTTCGAACCGGTTCGCGGGTCCGCTGCGGCGTTGCCCCGCCGCGCTTGGAAATCACGCGAAATCTCGTGCCACAAAAGAGCTCGCTGCGGACCATCGAGACTCCAGTCAGCCATGTCATGGCGTCGTCGAGCACCGTGTACGGAGTGTGCGCAGCAGTTTCTCCTTAAGTGCCCCTTGGTCGCGCTCCGGTAAAGAACCGGCGCGCCATCTCCAGTCCAAGTCCTGGCGTCAGGCCGAGGGGCACCGTACCCTACCCAAGATCTCGGCGAATCTTGCTCAATCTCGCAGTTACTCACCCAGCACTTGATAACGCTCGACCAACTCCCAATCCCTGCAAAGATGGCCCGCAAACTGATCCTGATATTCTCTGGTCATGCGCAAATTGTGCCGTTTGACGTCAGAGTCGCAGATGTGCTGTTCACCAACGCTCTTGATGACGATCGCTTGCGGCTCGATCTTTGCCCCTCGGTTCACTTTCGCACGTAACGAAGAGGTAGAAAGCCGCAATGTCGTGAGACCGCGCGCCGCAGCGTAATCGAGGGGCTCGTAATAGCACAAGACGAAATATCTGTAATCCTTCAGATCGCGACTGTAGTCTGCCCCGAAGTAGCGCAAGTGAAGTGCCGTTCCAAAGCGATAGAAAACGGCCAGCCCGGTTATCTCGTTGTTGCACTCGGAAATTGCTGCGGCACCGAACTGCGACACACCCGCCTTTCTCTGCCCGGCGAGTATCCTTTCCATCCAGTCGCGACCCTGGGTGCTTCCGTGTCGAGACCTGTTTTGAGTTATGAGATCAGCGACTATGGAGTCATCGAGTTCTTCGGCTGAGGCCCATCCGATCTTCCCCCCGGCTCGACGGAACGCCGCGACCTCAGACCTGCTTTGATTACGATCATGCGCGCATGAGCGCGCCATCATCCCGGTCACCCCCGTATGCGGCACTTCTAGATAGGCTTCGGCAGAATGCAAAACGACCGTCCCACCGATATGCTCCGCGAACTCCACCGCCGCTGGGTAGGGCATGTACGGCATTACGACGCCGGTATATCCCCGCTCCTGAGCATAGTTTAGAGCGCTGCGTCCAAACTCGCCTAAAGCCTCGTACCTTCGCCTGCCCTGAATGCAGGGTATTTCGTTGTGGGTATTGCGCCGACCACCTAGCCAGAGAAAGCTTTGTTGCCAAGGGCCGGGAATTCCCGCCATGCAATCTGGTAGGAAGAACAAGCCAGGTGATTGGTCTCCCTCCCAAAGCGTGCACGCAGCCACAACTCCGGCCGGCCCGCGGACCGCAAGCACGTCTGTTGCGCCGAACGAATGTTCGAGGGCTCGCAGCCACCGGTAGCTATTATAGAAATTGTTGTCACCGACGAGGGCATCCCATTCATGCTCGTCAAAGCCGCATAGACCTTCCGTGACTGCTGAGGAGAACGGGGCTGACAATGTGCTCCTGAATGGTACAAACGTCATGGGTGTCGTTCCGCATGGCGTGGGACACGGATGCCTTCAATGATGATGGCGTGCGGGCTTTGGAGATATGCATGCAGCTCCTTGGGAAGCTGATCTATATGGGCGTGCGTTGGCACAAACAGTTCTCGCCATTTCAACGATCGGAACCCGGCTTGTGCTAATGAACTCTCCAAAGAAGGAGCGGGCCAATGCCATGCGAATACCCCGCCTTGTTCTCCATTTTTGCAGAACTCGACCTTGATACGTCCACCTTCTAAATATGGGTTCTCAGGATCGTCCACGACGAGCCTGAAGCCACAGGGTTCGTACCAGTTTGGATGTGGATTATAAGCTGGATGAGTCGACAACGATATCAAGCGCCCGCCCGGACGCAACAGCCCGCCCATTTCAGCGCACATGC
Organism: Bradyrhizobium sp. CB2312; assembly: GCF_029714425.1. Lineage (NCBI taxonomy): Bacteria > Pseudomonadati > Pseudomonadota > Alphaproteobacteria > Hyphomicrobiales > Nitrobacteraceae > Bradyrhizobium > Bradyrhizobium sp. CB2312. Next base: position 8,555,029 of record NZ_CP121668.1, read on the forward strand.
TGTCCAGCTCAGTTTTGGTAGCGGCATAGGGTAGCACATAAGATGCAAGTACCAAGTCGAACTGGGCTGCCATGTTGGCATGGAGATGGGTCACGAAGGAGAGATTGATCGCCTCTTTCTCTGCGCGACGCCGCGCGTAGTTTAGCATGCCTGGCGCCGGATCATATCCTACAACATAGGCTGCTCCGCGTTGCTTAAGTATTCGCGAATATGCTCCCGCGCCGCACCCAAAATCTAGGATGGACAGACCACCAACATCGCCGATCACCTCTAGTACGCTCGGCACTTCGATGTATTTCTGAAGGGGCCATTCAGTCATATTCTCGTGCAGGCTTGCAAATTCATCGAATTGGGCCGCGCTGTCGGACACAGACGCAGCTCTCGATTCGCCATACTCATGTTGGCACGAACCCAGTGTTTCTTCTTCGGGGGACGGGCAAGAACCGGCGGATAACGCGACTTTAGCTGTGAGCGGTGAGGATCCGAGACTCATGCTTCGATCCGTTCCGACCAGACCGACACTGTTTTAGATCTGTCGAGATACTTTTCGTAGAGTTCTTCGAGCATTTTCTTGCCGACGACGGCGAGCTCAGCTTGATAGGCTTTGCGATCGGTCACCTCAATGCGCTCGATATAGTCCCACGGCCCGCCTGATATGCCGGCGCCGGTTTCCGTGATACGGTGCGTCGAATAGCTGACAATGGTCTTCAATTTACCGGCGACGACATAGTCGACCTCACGTTCGAAGCGTTCATACTCCGCTGCGCTGACACCCGGCTTCAGTGCGGCAAATACAAATCGGACAACAGCCATTTTCGATCCTTCTCGTTTCGTGGCATATCAAAGTTCAAGTGGTCAGCGCTGAGCCAAGAGACTAGGCGACGATCGCCTCGCTGCATTCCAGGGCGACGCTCTTGCGCTGCTCGCTTTAGCTGATGGATATCGCTCGGCGAAAGCGCTCGCGCAAAATGCGCAGAGCGCCTCGTCCCCTAAAGGAACAAACCGATGAGGTTGCCCCCGGTAACATGAGCGGTAGTTGGCGCGCGCTCGATGATTGCCGATGGTCGTCTGTGATGCTCGGCGCATTCCTACGCGTCGCTGCCGCTCTCCAGGGCGTGAGTAAGGGCCAAGTCCTGCACGGCACCAACGACAGAAGCAATCGCGGCGCACCCGACCGGTTTTCAATTGACGGCTTGTCGATCGCCTTGATGTGATTAACCGACTAAGCGCCATATGAACTCCGGGCTCGGCTATGTACCAGACGGCCACATTGAAACGAGTTTGCGCAGGGCCTCAGCAAAGTGCGTGCCACAAACGGCTTATGCAACTTGCGTAGCAGGCGGACACAACAACCACTTCCGCCGCACGGCGGAATACTTGGCCGGCCTTGTCGCATTTCGCACGCGCACGTCTTGATCCAGACACGGCTGAATATGACCACGGCGACTGCATGGCAGTCGCACTGCTATTAAGATCGCGAGGCAAGGTCATGGGCAGCCTGATTTCCTACCTCTTTGTCCAGTGCAATGTAGGAAGGAAACGCAGACAGTCGTCGAAAGCGCCGATAGCTGTGTTCCGCCTCAAAACACATCGGACCCACGAGACTCGTCTGCATAGAGAGACAGCTGTGAAGAGGGCGAGGAGAAAACAGTTCGAGGCGGCAAGCGCCTGCTCTCGGCCCTGTCGATGGCGCTGAGGAAGGAAAATCGCGTTGCGCCGAGGGCGGCTCAGAGGTCTTGTGCGCACGAGGGAGAGTTGTGGACGAGGGTTTTGCCGAGCTGCAGATTTCGGCACGTTCGCCGGCTTCCGCCATGGCGATAAAAGAACAAGGCAAAGTGGGTGGACCGAATGTACCACGCCGGCGAACGTGAATTCCTCTCGGCTACTCACGACCACCGATCGATGTTGGATCGGGGCAGCGATCTCGACAGCGGATGTCGGTATCTGGCCGCGCTGACCAAGCGTCTGGGCGCTTGCGCCGGCCCTGCTCCATTTAGGTGCCGAGCGATCGTCAGCAGGGTCCCTGTCCGGCTTTGCAAGCCGTGTTACTCGATTGAGGTAGGCACCAGATGATCGGCCAGCGAGCCAGCGCTGTTTCGATTGCTTTCTGCTGAGTGCAGAATGCTTGCACAGCATTATCACATCCGCAGAACAGCGCGTCCGCGACGCGGCCCCGATAGCTTGTAAAGTCGCTCGGTACTGGCATGCTAATTGCTGCCTGCGTCAGGCAAATGGGGGAGGAATCATTGACCTGCCAACGCCCTTAGCTTGCCGCCTGCGCCTCGAAAGACGGCTGGTTCAACGTTAGCTGCGGAGCCTATTGACCTACATGTGCGGAATTGTCGGCATTTTGGGACGCGGTCCAGTCTTTGAACAATTAGTCATTTCCCTGAAGCGGCTAGAGTATCGGGGCTATGACTCTGCAGGCGTCGCAACGCTGGACGGCGGTCATTTCTACCGACGGCGCGCCGAAGGCAAGCTCAAGGCGTTAGAGAACCGACTGCGCGCCGAGCCGGTGTCTGGGCATATCGGCATCGGGCATACCCGCTGGGCCACCCACGGAAAGCCGAGCGAGAAGAACGCCCATCCGCATGCGACCGACAATGTGTCGGTCGTTCATAACGGCATTATCGAGAACTATCTTGAGCTGCGCGCTGAATTGGAACGAAAGGGTGCACAATTCGCCTCCGAGACCGATACAGAGGTCGTCGCTCACATGGTCGAATCCCATCTGATTAAGGGCTATTCGCCTGAGGACGCAGTGAAGGCTTCGCTGCCCAAATTGCGGGGCGCGTTCGCGCTGGTTTTTCTGTTCAAGGGCTGCGACGATTTATTGATCGGCGTTCGCAACGGATCGCCACTTGCTATCGGTCACGGCGATGGCGAAATGTATCTGGCATCGGATGAGATTGCACTTGCGCCTTTCACAGAGACCATTACCCATTTGGAAGACGGCGACTGGGCCGTTCTGACCCGCAACTCCTTCATGATCTATGACCTGCAAGGCGTCATCGTCGATCGCGAGGTGCTGAGATGTAGAGCGTCGCCGACCCTCATCGAAAAGGCAAACTACCCTCATTTCATGATCAAGGAGATCCACGAGCAGCCGGAAGTCGCCGGCCATACGCTGGCGCGCTATGTCGACCCGGCGGGCGATCGCGTCGCATTGCCTCAGACGCTCCCATTCGACTTCAATGACATTGGTCGAATACTGATCACCGGTTGCGGCTCCGCCAGCCATGCCGGCCACATCGCCAAATACTGGTTCGAGCGGCTGGCCCACATCCCCGTCGAGGTCGATGTCGCCTCCGAATTCCGCTACCGAGAACCGCCCTTGCGCGAGCGCGATCTCGTCATCCTCATTTCGCAATCCGGCGAGACGGCTGATACGCTGGCTGCGCTGCGTTTTGCCAAATCGAAAGGACTGCGCACGCTCTCCGTGGTCAACGTGCCGACGTCGACGATTGCGCGGGAGAGCGAGACTGTGCTGCAGACGCTGGCCGGGCTCGAAATCGGCGTCCCCTCGACCAAAGCCTTCTCGTGCCAATTGATCGTGCTCGCGGCTGTTGCGATCGCCACCGGGAGATCGCGTGGCGAATTGTCCAGGGCCAGCGAGGCCAGGCTCGTGCAAGAGTTGGTCGAAGTTCCTCGCCTGATGACAGCTGCACTTGCAACCGAATCACAAATCGAGAAGCTTGCGCGGCAGGTCGCCAAGTCGCGCGGCGTGCTATACATCGGTCGCGGCAGCTCCTTTCCGCTGGCGCTGGAAGGCGCGCTGAAGCTGAAAGAAATCGCTTACATCCACGCCGACGGCTATGCTGCCGGCGAGCTTAAGCACGGTCCGATTGCGTTGATCAGCGACGGTGTGCCAGTCGTGGTGATCGCCCCTCCCGACCCGCTGTTCCAAAAGACGGTCTCAAACATGCAGGAAGTTGCAGCAAGAGGCGGCAACATCATCCTAATAACCGACGCAAAGGGGGCCGAGGCAGCCTCTGTGAACCCGCTCGCGACCATCGTATTGCCTGACATGGGGACAAGCTTTACTCCGATAGTTTATGACATTCCGATGCAGCTCTTGGCGTATCATACTGGGTTGCTGATGGGCACAGACGTTGACCAGCCACGCAATCTCGCTAAGTCGGTCACTGTCGAATAGGTTGCCTCGATTTTCGCCGATCCGACGCTCATCACCGCTCGGCGTACTTGAGCGGTTGGTGACATCGGTGTTGCGTCCAGCGCGCCACAGCTAGGCTCTCGCCTTTGAACCTAAGCTGAACTGGAAGGCGCCGGACTTGGGCGATCGCCGCTCAGCACTTGCATCACCTAATCAGCACCGCGCCAGCGCTCCCCTCGGGGCGAGACTATCCAGGATAAAGGTCAAGACTTCGTGGCATCGGGACGCTGTCTTTCGAACGGCGCTCAAAATATTCCGCTTTTCTTGGCCGCATCCGATCCCCCGCATGCTGGAACTCGCCGGCACAACGGTTGAGGCGTGCTTATCTGCGCGGCGACCTCACTGTCATTCATTCGCTGGACGATGGACCTGGTTCGTAAGGGTGAGCAGCACCCAGAGCGCAAGTTTAAAAAGGCCGCTACGGTATACGTGTCAACGGACGATAATGAGATAGTCGGCCACGTCTGCTGCGGCGGGCCCTTGGCTTCATTCAGCGAGGTCAGCACTGCTCCTCGATGAAGCGGCCCTGGCAGCGGCATAATTGAGATTCAATCCGGTACGGATCGATGACGGCGGCGTAAAGCTGCTGCTTGAGAACTGGGGTGGCGACGTATTTCTGGCTCGAGGATGAAAGGCTTGAGAAGCTTGTCGCGGGCATGGGACGCGCTCGCATGCTCGAAGTTGCCGTTCCGGTCGAAAAGACCAACCAGTGGCTTTCTGCGGGCCGTGCAGTGGTTGGTGCATTCGCTCGAACGCTTGGCTGTCGGCTAGATCACGGCGCCTTCGACCTGTACACGATGGAGCCGTTAGGGGCGGCCGCGATCTTCGCTGTTCATACCGCCGGCGAGACGACGTTCAAGAGGGTCGGCAGAGGTTACTCGGCAGGATACAGGTCCATCCGCTGACGGTGGCGCGCTGAAGGCCCGCTCGCGGCCGGCCACCGCGAAGGGCCTACTTATGCTGCGCCGACAGGTTTTCCGGCGCCTGGAGTAAAAAACAATTCCGCAAGAATCTGCCGAATGCGCCCGGTCAGAGCTTCGGATCCAGCTAAATAGTCGGAACGGTCGGTGATCGTCTCCCTCGATTTGAGGCCCAAATCTCTACGATCAAAGGAACTAAACTTGCATACATTTGCATATGGTCTGGTGACCTTGGGTTACCTGATCCTCTTCATCCTAAGCCTGGGCTCCTGATGCCACGCCGCAGGGCGGCTTCGGGGCCCTAGCTTCCGTTGCGCCGGATATCGGCCGCTGCCGAATCCGGCCGGACACGCCCTGCGTCATGACCAGGAGCAGCTTCAATTCGTCGGGCGAGAAGGAAACATCGCGGATCGACTGTATATCGGTGACCACGCTGCCCTTGAGCGGCCGCACCGAGATCGTTGACGCATCGGTATGCGCATATGCAGGCGCTCATGGAAGGCCGATTGCGCCTTGCCGTATTGCAGCAGTCTCTCCGGGAAAATGATGCTCTTCCCCCGCCCTCCGGCAAATGGACGAGCATAGGCAACAATCATCGTGGTCGTAAAGGCGATCTGTTGGATCGGCACGCTTCCCCGCCGCAGGAACGACAGGGAATGCCACCCGTCTTGAGGATATACTGGGCGCTGGAACTGGCTATCGCCAGGTCGCAGTGTGAGGCGTGCAATTTCTCATAGAGAGCGCGATCCCGCGGCAAGTCAAGTCTCCAATCATCGTGTCATCCGGGTATCACTTCAGGGCCACTTAGGGAGTTTCCATGACGGACATCTTAATTCTGGTCGATGATCGGCAAGGCCGAGACGATACATCCGTTGGATAGGCCGATCTTCGATCGCCTCAAGAATTCTCTTGGCTTTGACCTGCAGTGCCTGCCTCGCAATTAAACAACCCTGCAGCGAGCGTTGCGGCTGCCATGGCCCAATCAGTTGCGCGATGATGAAGGGAACAACGCTACTCGGAGCGATGCCGGCAAAGGTGTCGGACAGCGACCGTGCGATCGTCACCGCGGGATTGGCGAACGAAGTGGATGCGGTGAACCAGTAAGCGGAAGTTACATACAAGCCAACGCCGTAAGGGACCGCAGCGGGAGTTCGGCTCGCGCAGCCGAAGATCGTGACGAGCAAACCGAACGTTGCGGCGGCTTCTGAGATCCACTGTCCGGCTCCCGTTCGTTGTGTGAGCGAGACCTGCCAGAGCTGAATATCGAACATCAAATGCGCCGCAAAGACCCCCGCGAGCGAACCGGAAATCTGCGCAAGAATATAGGCCCACATGGCTCGCCACGTCAGTTCGCCGCGCAAAGTCAAGGCCAGACTGACTGCGGGATTGAAGTGCGCTCCAGAGAGCGGACCGAAGACCAGGATCAGGACCACCAGGATCGCACCAGTGGAGATGGTGTTACAGAGAAACGCGAGCGCGACGTTGCCCCCGGCGAGCCGTTGCGCCATGATCCCGGACCCGACCACGGCAGCGACAAGGAACGCCGTTCCGAGCCACTCCGACACAATGCGCCGTCCCATGGACGGCATCAGAATTGTCCGAGCGGCGCCTTTCGTTGGACCGATCTCCTTGAGTCCGCTCTTTCGCGCCATTTCATCTCGCTGATCATCGGCCTGCATTGACTGTTCCTGCACAAGAGACATTTTGGCTCGTCGATTGCTGCGCTGTAGGCGTTTCACGCTCGTCGCAAGGATGCAGTGAAGCGGCTCAATTCAGCCTTCAACTTAGAACTACCCTTGGACAGCGCCTGCGCCGACTGCAGGACGCCGCTTGCCGCTGTATCCGTGGTTCCGGCGGCATGGGCGACCTGGCTCATTCCGCTCGCAACGTCCGAGGTTCTCGCGACGGTCTGTTGAATGTTCTGCGCGATCTCGCGCGTTGCCAAGAGCTGCTGTTCAACAGACTCCGACACAGCACCGGAGATCTGCGAAATGCGGTCGATCGTTGCGCCAATGGAAGCGATTTCAATCACCGATTTGCGGGCGACAAATTGCATAGAGCCGATTTGCGCAGCAATCTCCGAGGTGGCATCAGAAGTCTGATCCGCCAGAGCCTTGACTTCCTGCGCGACCACCGCAAAGCCGGTGCCGTATTCGCCCGCACGAGCGGCTTCAATCGTGGCGTTGAGGGCAAGCAGGTTGGTCTGGCGTGCCACTTTCGCTATGAGCCGAACGACGTCGCCGATCCGTTCGGCCGCTTCAGTGAGCTCGGACATCTGCCTGTCAGTCTGCGTCGCCTGGCGGACCGCCTCCAGCGCAATTTTCGAGGATTCCTGCACCTGTCGCCCAATTTCGGAGGCGGAGGTCATCATCTGTTCCGTCGCGGCAGCAATGAGCTGGATGTTGGAAGAGGCGCTGTCGGATGCTGTCGAGACGTGGCTCGAAACGCCGGTCGTGTGTTTGGCCGATTGAGTAAGGCCAAGTGCCGCGCTTTCAAGCTGGCAGGAGGCGTTAGCCACCGTCTCAATAACGTTACCGACGGCCGCCTCGAAGCCATCAGCAAGCCGCACGAGCTCCGCGCGGCTTCGCTCGCCCTGCAGGCGGTCGCGCTCCAACTGTTCGGCAAGGTCGCGCTCGGCCTTCTGGCGCATGCCGTGCTTGAAGTCCTCGACCGCACGTCCCATGTCTCCGATCTCATCTTTACGATCAAGGCCCGGCAGAACAACCTCGAACTGACCGGCACCAAGCTGACGCATCGCCGCCGTCATCCGTGAAATGGCACTGCCAATGCGATGGCCGAACAGCATCGCAAAGGTCGCGACCAGGCCCATTGCCCCAAGCACCAGCCAAAACAGGAGATCGCGGGCATTTGCCGCGCGTAAGCCAGCCGCGGCGTTTCGGCGATCGGCTTCTGCGATCGCCTGTGCCAATGCCGGTCGATGGCTGCCATAAACCTTGGCAATATCCTCCATCTCATCGTTCAGCGACTGCTGGACCAACATGAAGGCAGAAAATGCGGCTTGATAGGCCTTGAGAAGACCCTCAAGTTCAGCGCGAATACCCGGTGAGAGCTCTGAGGTGGCCAGCAGCCCGGCGAACTCGGCGCCAGTCTTGTCAAAATCCTGGCTGTATTTTTCTTCGCCGCGCAGCATGAAATCCTTCTCGTACCCGCGCATGGTCTCCATGAGCGCGGTCAACCTTGGCTGGTCGAGCGCGGCAAGCCGCCCTTTCAGCTGAAGCTCGGCTATACGCAGCCCGCCCTGCAGCCCCTCCTCGCTCTTGAAACCGAGCGCGCGCTCGGCCGAGACGATGTTCTGAAACCGAGCGGCGTAGAGGTCGATCCCGCTCCGCAGTCCGGAGGAGCTCTTGAGAGGGTCGCCCTCAGGCAATCGCGCCGCAAAGGCTTCGATGTCGCCGAGCATCGCCATTTCTTGCTTGAGCAGCTCCGCATGGCGCTCAATCATTGCATCGTCGCGGCGACGCAAGAATTCGGTCGTCACATGTTGCGATTCCAAAAAGCTCTGGGAGAGCGCCGCAAACCGATCACGGACGCGAGCGGCCTCGTCCGCATCGTGCTGGACCTGCGCTGCGCGATTCAGCCCGACCAGGCAGATCGAGCCGGTCGCAATGACCGCGATAATGCCAAGCAGGCCGATCTTTAATCGCAAGGAGGCACTAAATGTTCGGTTGGCCAGTCTAGGCTGCTCGAGCAAGCGCCACAATGACGTGGGTTTAAACGAAAGTGCGCGAAGTGTGAGAGCTGAGAACAATGCTTTCTTTCCTTCTAAATGGCGTGCTTTGCCAATCCTGCGGACGATGAAACACTGTAAGACGCGAGACAGTCACTCAACGCTGAAGAATGCTGCTGCCGATGTCGGCAGCGGCCCAGCCAAGTCTAGGCGAAATGGCAGACAGATCGGCCCGCCAGTGGATTGGGTGTATCGGTGCTCGCAAAGAAAACCATCACGACGAGAGCACAGGTCAGTTGGAGCTCGTCATTCAAGTGGCTTGGCTAGCGGCAACATATCGGGGCCCACGGCGGTTGCGCGCGAGGGAAACACTAGGTTGTTACGGGAACAGTCCGCGTGTTTCCTTGGCACCGCGAACACGCTCGACGCCTATTGCCATGGCCGCGGTGCGATTGAACAGATTTTCGCCTTTGCTTCGCGCCAGGACGCGATCGAAGGCTCGATCCAGGAGCTGATACTCCCGGCGCATGACTTCCTCCTCCTCCCAGAACAATCGCTGAAGGTCTTGCACCCATTCAAAGTAACTGACGACAACACCTCCCGAATTGCAGAGAATATCGGGAATGACGAACACCTCGTCCTGGCGTGCTTCCAGGATTCGGTCAGCTTCCGGCGTGGTCGGTCCGTTGGCGCCTTCGGCAAGGATCCGGCAGCGCAGCTTAGCGGCCATTCCAGCGTCGATGACCCGTTCGACGGCAGCCGGAACAAGCACGTCGCACGGCACGGTCAGGATCTCCGCAGGATCGAAAGCGAGCTCGTTGGAGTAGCCATCAAGGCTTCCTTGCGAGGAAGCATGCCGGACAAGTTGCGGTATGTCGAGCCCTTGAGGGCGGTAGAGCGCGCCGGTGTGATCGCTGACCGCGATCACTTTCACTCCCATGTTATGCAGCTCAAGCGCAGCGATCGAACCGACGTTTCCAAATCCTTGAACCACGGCCGTTGAGCCATTGAGACGGATTTTGAGTTCGTCCGCAGCGCGTCTGACCAGATGAGCCACACCCCGTCCTGTCGCTTCACGGCGGCCGAGCGTTCCACCGGCGCTGACGGGCTTGCCCGTCACGATCTCGGTGACGGTTTGGCCCTGGTACATCGAATATGTGTCCATGAACCAGGCCATGATCTGCTCGTTCGTACCGAGGTCAGGAGCCATAACATCGGTGTGCGGCCCAACGAACGGGATCATTTCCTGCATATAACGGCGCGACAGCGCCTCAAGCTCCCGCTTCGACAAGGTCGAGGGGTCGACATTGATTCCGCCCTTAGCCCCGCCATACGGCAATCCGACCAGGGCACATTTCCAGCTCATCCAAATGGCGAGTGCTGCAACTTCGCCGAGGTCGACTGTGGGCGCGAACCTGGTGCCCCCTTTTGTCGGGCCAAGCGTCAAATGATGCTGTACCCGGTAGCCCTCGAACACCGCGGTCGTGCCATCATCCCGGTGAATTGGACACGATACTGTGACAGATCGCTTCGGCAGCAACAGGCGCGGTCTGGCATCATCCGGTATGCTCAGGTAGTTCGCGATCACCTCGAATTGCTTTACGGCCATCTCGAACACTGGCCCACGATATGAAGTCACGCTAGCTCCTCAAGCTGGATATGAAAAATTGGATGCTCATGCGTCCGGACGCTTTTGAACCCTGAACGGTGATGTGGTTTCGGGAGGTGGAGATAGTCGGCGTTACCGCAAGAGCGCAGCTTGCGCTCACGCCCAGTAGAGGACTAATGCAACGACAGCGAGATTGATGAGAGTGGCCACGATCGCCAGCAACCAAGTGGTCGCAGGCGAAAGGTCTGGAGCATCTTGCGACTCTGGTATCCAAAGGGGCGGCGGCGGCATCTCAATGTCTCCAAAAGCTTGCATTGCAGCGGATCGAGCAAGCAAGATGAAATTGCCTCATGGCCATCAGGCGAGCCAGTTGCTCAAATCTAGGGCGCGGCCGCGCTGATCTTGATCAAGAGTCGATAGGCTCCAAACCATGCTTAGCTCCTGTCGCTTACATCGCCTTGACGATGTTCTCGGTGACCTTCTTGGCGTCGCCGAGCAGCATCATGGTGTTGTCGCGATAGAACAGCGGATTGTCGATGCCGGCATAGCCGGACGCCAGCGAGCGCTTGATGAACATCACGGTGCCGGCCTTCCAGACCTGGAGCACGGGCATGCCGTAGATCGGCGAGGTCTTGTCCTCTTCGGCCGCCGGGTTGGTGACGTCGTTGGCGCCGATCACGAAGGCGATGTCGGCCTGCGCGAACTCGGAGTTGATGTCCTCGAGCTCGAACACCTCGTCGTAGGGCACGTTGGCTTCGGCCAGCAGCACGTTCATGTGGCCGGGCATGCGGCCCGCGACCGGGTGAATCGCGTATTTCACCTCGACGCCTTCCTTCTTCAGGATGTCGGCCATCTCGCGCAGCGCGTGCTGGGCCTGCGCCACCGCCATGCCGTAGCCGGGCACGATGATGACCTTGGAGGCGTTCTTCATGATGAAGGCCGCATCGTCCGCCGAGCCCAGCTTGGCGGGCTTCTGCTCGCCCGTACCGCCGCCGGCCGCGGCGGTCTCGCCGCCGAAGCCGCCGAGAATGACCGAGATGAAGGACCGGTTCATCGCGTGGCACATGATGTAGGACAGGATCGCGCCGGAGGAGCCCACCAGCGCGCCGGTGATGATCAGCGCGGAATTGCCCAGCGTGAAGCCGATGCCGGCCGCGGCCCAGCCGGAGTACGAGTTCAGCATCGAAATCACGACCGGCATGTCGGCGCCGCCGATCGGGATGATCATGAGCACGCCGAGGGCCAGCGCCAGGATGACGTTGAGCCAGAAGAACACGGGGCTGCCGGTGACGACGAGCCCGACGATGCAGGCGACCAGGGCGACCGCGAGCGCGATGTTGATAAGGTGCCGCGCCGGCAGGATGATCGGCGCGCCGCTCATGCGGGCCGACAGCTTCAGGAACGCGATCACCGAGCCGGTGAAGGTCAAGGCGCCAATGGCGACGCCGAGCGACATTTCGACCAGGCTCTGGGTGTGGATGTTGCCGGGGGTGCCGATGTCGAAGGCTTCCGGCGCATAAAACGCGCCGGCGGCGACCAGCACCGCGGCCATGCCGACCAGCGAGTGGAAGGCGGCGACCAGTTCCGGCATCGACGTCATCGGCACGCGGCGCGCGATGACGGCGCCGATCGCCGCGCCGATGGCGATGCCGACGATGACGAGCAGCCAGGCGAGGCCGTCCGCCGGCGGATGGTTGGCAAGCGTCGTCGCAACCGCGATCGCCATGCCGATCATGCCGAGCAAATTGCCCTGGCGCGAAGAGGCCGGGCTCGACAGCCCGCGCAGCGACAGGATGAACAGCACCCCCGCCACGAGATACAAGAATGCAGAGAGATTGGCGCTCATCTCAGGTCCCCATTGATCCCATCAGCCCGAGGTGGCCGCTTACTTCGACTTCTTCTTGTACATCGCCAGCATGCGCTGGGTGACAAGGAAGCCGCCGAAGATGTTGATGCAGGCAAAGATCAGCGCGACGAAGCCGAACGCGCGCGCCCAGCCCGAGCCGCTCGAGACATTGGCGACGCCGCCGGCAAGCAGCGCGCCGACCACGATCACCGAGGAGATCGCGTTGGTAACGCTCATCAGCGGCGTGTGCAGCGCGGGCGTCACCGACCACACCACGAAATAGCCGACGAAAACGGCGAGGACGAAGATCGACAGCCGGAAGATGAAGGGGTCGACGACCTGTGCAGCATGCTCCATGACGGGTCTCCTTAAACCTTCGGCTGGAAGTTCGGGTGGATCACCGCGCCGTCCTTGGTCAGCGCAGTCGCCTTGACGAGCTCGTCGTCCCAGTTGACGGCGAGCTTCTGCTCCTTCTTGTCGACCATGGTCTCGATGAAGGAGAACAGATTGCGGGCATAGAGGCTGGAGGCCGAGGCCGCGACGCGGCCGGCGACGTTGGTGTAGCCGACGATCTTGATGCCATCGAGGTCGACGACCTCGCCGGCCTTGGCGCCCTCGACATTGCCGCCGCGCTCGACGGCGAGATCGACCAGCACCGAACCCGGCTTCATCGACTTGACCATCTCGGCCGAGACCAGCTTCGGCGCCGGCCTGCCCGGGATCAGCGCGGTCGTGATGACGATGTCCTGCTTCTTGATGTGCTCGGCGGTGAGCGCGGCCTGCTTGGCCTGGTATTCCTTGGACATTTCCTTGGCGTAGCCGCCGGCGGTCTGCGCGTTCTTGAACTCCTCGTCCTCGACGGCGAGGAACTTCGCACCGAGCGATTCCACCTGCTCCTTGGTCGCGGGGCGCACGTCGGTCGCGGTCACGACGGCGCCGAGACGGCGCGCGGTCGCGATCGCCTGGAGGCCGGCGACGCCGACGCCCATCACGAACACTTTTGCGGCGGGCACGGTGCCGGCCGCGGTCATCATCATCGGGAAAGCGCGGCCGAAGGCCTCGGCGCCCTCGATCACGGCGCGGTAGCCGGCAAGGTTAGCCTGCGAGGACAGCACGTCCATCACCTGCGCGCGGGTGATGCGCGGCATCAATTCCATTGCGAAGGCGGCGACGCCGGCATCGGCGATCGTCTTCAGCGCCGCCTCGTTGCCATAGGGATCCATGATGGCGATGACGAGCGCGCCGCGCTTGTACTGCGCAAGCTCGGAGGCTTCAGGGCGCTTCACCTTGATGATGATGTCGGCGTCCGTCAGCGCATCGGCGCTGACGGTGGCGCCGACGGCGGTGAACTCGGAATCCGGCAGGCCCGATTTGAGGCCGGCGCCCGGCTCGACCACGACCTCGGCGCCCAGCGCCTTGAATTTCTTCACCGTATCAGGCGAAGCGGCGACGCGCGGCTCCGACGGATCGATTTCCTTGGCAACGGCGATCTTCATGAAACCTCCCGGCAAGCGCCGTCTGTTTTCGTACAGCAGTATTCCGAGGCCGCTGGCCTGCAGAACGCCCGAATTGGTTCGTAGTGATGACTTGCACGCACTGAATATAAGGCTCGTTTGGCAGACTCTATCGGGCGCCCTGCGCCGTCCCCTGGGGGCGCCGAGCCTTTCAAGCTCTATCGACCGAGATCGACTTTGCACCGCTCCCCAGTCGGCCCGATCTGCCGACCACACTGTCAGTCTATCCGCTTCGTCCGGATGAAGAGACAATATTGCCGGCGCGTCATTCATGACAGGTTCATCCCGGCTTGGGCCGAGCCGGGATACCGTCCCTCGCGTCACGGGCGCAACGAAAGCTAGCTCACAATCGCAGCGGATGAGACCCAAGATCAGGCGCCAGTGCTGCGCGCAGCCGCCGATTGTGCGTCACATTCGCCCCCGTCCCATTGCACTTCCCCTCGCGTCACGGGCAAGCTAGCACTGGGAAGGCGTCGTTTCTCGGCGATCTGACTGCCTTCGTTGGAAACTAACGGTGAAATCCTACGAAAGATTGGAGGTGAGCGAACGATTTCTGCGAGATACGATGAATTTGGACCGCGCGATCGAATCAGCGTCGGAAAGCACCCGCGCCGAACGTCGCGCGCTCCTGGCGCAGCCGGGAGACCTAACCCGTCGTCGAGAGGTTGAGCTTCAGCGTGCGCGGCAGCGATCGTCCGCCGTCCATGACGATTGATTGTCCCGTCACCGCGGAAAACTCCGATGTACAGAGAAATGCCACCATCCAGGCGACCTCCTGTTCCGTGACCAGTCGCGCCATCGGCGTTTCCATGACGACGGTGGCCTTGTAGTCGGCCATCGTATCGGTACGCTCGCTGGCGATCTGGCCGGGCACGATCGCATTGACCGTGACGAGCGGCGCAAATTCGAGCGCGAGGCACTGCGTCAAATGGATCAAAGCCTCTTTGGCAAGCCCGTATACCGAATGCGACCTCGCATAGGCCGAGGTTGCGCTCACATTGATGATTCGGCCCCAGCCCATTCGCTCCATGCCTGTGATCGCGCTTTGAGCAAGCTGGTACGGAGCCCTCAGATTCACCGCCATGACCGTCTCCCACTCCGACAGGGGTAGCGACCGAAACGGCGTATCCGAATAGGGACCCGCATTGTTGACCAGGATGCCTAAGGCTCCCAATCGCTCTGTGACCTGGCATACAAGCGCTGCAGCCGCTTCTGGATCTCTTAGGTCAACGGGAAACAAAGTCGCTTTTCCACCGATCGCTCCGATGCGAGCGACAATGCTTTCGCCCTCGCTCAAAGCACGCCGGCAATGCACCGCGACACGCGCCCCACGCCGGGCGAGCTCGAGTGCGATTGCAGCGCCGGCGCCTGACGAGGAGCCGGTGACAAGGGCGACCTTGCCGTTGAGATTGCATTCGCCCGCACTCATGAATCGATTCTCCTAGACCAGATGAACTTCAGCTTCGACTCGTCCAGATACCTGTCGTGTATCAGGTCGATCAGATCCTTGGCGGATGTGGTCAGCTCCGCCTCATAGACGGCGCGATCGGTCACCTCGATGCGCTCGATGTAATCCCAGGGGCCGCCGTCGAACGGCACCGGCTCCGTCAGGCGATGGATCCGATAGCTGATGATCGTCTTCAGCTTTGCTGTAAACGGATAGTCGACCTCGCGCTCGAAGCGTTCGTATTCGTCCGGGTCGACACCGGGTTTCAAGGCGGTCAGGACATAGACGACCGTCGTCATCATTTACTCCTCAGGAATATTGCTCAAAGAGGACGAGCGAGCTTTGACAGCCTCGAAGCCAACCATCCGCCAGCAGATTTCAATGTTTGGATCAGCGGGCGCCGATAAAGTACCTCTGCGCGTCAACAACGAGCCATTCATCCTCACCATCCCGCTGGTCTCCGGCGCCGAGCTACACGCGTCATCCGTCACATCCCTGGCGGTGCTTCGATCAGCGCGGCGCAAAGAGGCCCGCGATAAGGGCTACCAGCCCTCTTTTCTGCAAAAAGGTCGGCTCGAGGCTTATATCTGGCGTTCGCTCGACGCTTTCGCGAAAGCCGCCTTGACCGCCGGCCAGACTTGCGTTCCGAAGCGCATGATCACGTCTTCGTAACTCACGCCAGGAGCCGGAACCGGAAAGATGTTGAAGCCGGTGACTCCGGCGCGGCGAAGGTCAATGACGTGCTGGGTCACCTCTTCGACAGTCCCGCAGAGGGTGAGAGCGTCGACATGGCGGTCTGTGACGAGAGGAAATAATGCGGCGAACGGGGCGACGCCGGCAGCATAAGGGACCGGACCAATGGCTTCGACAGCCTCTTTTGGCAACGTAAGTCCCTGTGTCTGAAGCGTGTAGAACCGCGAAGTGGCTTGCGCAATGATCCGCGTCACTGAAGGGCGCAATATATCGCGCGCCTGCTTACCGTCATCGGCGATACAGCAATCAAGGCGCGCGACAAGCTTGATCTCGCCCGGAGAACGGCCGGCCTTCGTCGCTCCCTCGGCGACGGCCGACGCGAAGGCCTTCGCTTCTTCGACAGAGCCGCACCCTTCCATCATCACGCCATCGGCGACTGCGCCGCCCATTTTCTGACCGAGCGGCCCATTGCTTGCGACGCGAACAGGGACGCACGCGCGCGGCGGCGTGAAATTCAATCGGCCGCGGTGAAATTGAATGATCTCGCCCCGGTAGTCGACCTCCTGCCCGGCCATGAGCTGACGGATCAGATCGACGGCTTCGCAAATGGCGAGAGGCGGCTTGCGGGATTGGATCCCGAGCTCAGCGAAGCCGGAGACGCCCGCCCCAATGCCGAGAATGGCGCGGCCCTCCGAAATTTCATCGAGGGTTCCCAGGGCCATGGCAGTCAAAGCCGGGTGGCGCGCGAACGGATCGGTCACGCAGGGACCAAGCTTGACGCGTGAGGTTTGCCCGGCCAGATACGACAGACACGTGTAAGTTTCCCGGTAGAAGCGCTCATCCGCAAGCCAGACGGTTTCAAATCCGCTCTCTTCGGCAAGCCTGGTACGAGCGGCAAGGCGGGACACCGGTTGGTCGCCGAGCATCAACAGTTCTATCGACATGAACGTCTCCGAGAATTGCCTCCGTCCGCGCTCAAGCAGCTGATCCGGCCGAGAGGTGATGAAGAAAATGGCTTGACTTGCCGCCTCGCCGATCTCGCGGCTAGGTCCCTAACAGACGACGCATCCGATCCTTGCGGACGAATGCGCAATGACGCCGAGCGACGTATTCGGGCCTCGCCATGGCGCCGGCCCCGGCCTTCACGACGGCGGGATTACCGCGCAACAGATAGGCGAGGAGAAAGCCGATCACGCCGACGCCAAACAGGGTCGGCGCCAGCAGAGAGCTGCTCGGCGAGGCACGAAAGCGAAGAACGACATGACTTTGCCAGCGCGTCCAGGCCGCTTTCAACTCAGTTTCATTTTGTTGAAGCGCTCGAAGGAATCCCAGTACTTCGCAACGCCCGCGAGCTCGGAACGCGTCACCCTCGCCCAATTGTCATACCAAAGCAGACCCCAGGTCGCGTCATCCAGAAGAATCTTCTGCGCCGCCCTGACTGCGGCCATGCGCCTCGCTGGATCAGCCTCTCGGATATTCTCGTCGATGATCTTGTCGAGGGCAGGATTGGCGTAGCCCCCCTTGTTGGTCGCGCTAGCCTTGCTGTGGAAGTTCCAATAGAGATGATAGAATGGGTCGTTGATCCAGGACTGCCACGATTCGATCGACAGCTCGTGCCCGCCGCTCGATGACAGTTGGCGGAAGGTCGCGTCAGTCTCCTTCTCGATGCTGACCCGGAATCCGATCGTCTCGAGTTCGCGCTGAATCCATATCGCTGCTTGCTCATGCGGCGCATAGCCGACACGCACCGCGAGCTTGACCGGGATCGGCGCAGAGCCGAACCCCGCTTCCGCCATCAGTGATTTTGCTTTGGCGACATCATAATTGTACGGCGAGAGCGAACCATCATAGCCGGGCGTTTGCGCTGCAATCGGGCTTTTCATCTGTTCGCCATAGCCGTAGAGCACGTTCGGGATGATCGCGTGGATCGGCATCGCGTAGTTGATCGCCTGACGGACCTTCACGTTATCGAACGGTTTTTTCTTCAGATTCATGCAGAGGAAATTGCAATTGGTGTCGGGCAAGGACACGACGTTGAGGCCGGGCTCGCCCTCAAGGCTCTTGAGATTCTTCGGCGACATCGAGTTCGGTCCGATCACCATGTCGATGGCCTTGCGTTTAAGCAGGAGAATCCGGTCCGCTTCATTCGCCGTGGATTTGATGACGACGCGTCTGAAATAAGGGGGCGCACCCCAATAGCCTTGCGTGGCTTCCAGGACCACCTCGACACCCGGCTCGTTTCTGACGGGTTTGTAGGGCCCAAGCCCAGCCGTGTTTCGCTTGAGCCATTGAGAGGCCCAAGGATCGTCGGCGATCGCGTGCAGCTTGATCTCTTCGGGATCGAGAAGTGCGTTGTTGGACAAGGCCAGCACGTCCAGCAACATGGCACTTGGCGCCGGCAGGTTGATCGCAAAGGTGCTATCGTCGCGCACCTCGAATTGATCTGCCTCCGTGACCCCGATCATGGTCGGAAAGATCAGGCGCATGTATCCAGAGGATTGCAATCCACGGTCAAAGAGATATTTCACCGCGTTCGCGTTCACCGGCCGGCCGGTCGGAAACTTCAGGCCACGACGGATCTTGATGACAAGGGTTTTGTTGTCGTTCTCATATGTCCAGCTTTCGCCGATGCCGCTTGTGAAAACACCGGGCTTGGAAATCGCAAGGTTGGGCGATCCGGCGACTGACTCTGCACCCCAACCCAGCACCGTGTCGTAGATGTTTGCCTGAACGATATAAGCGCCGTCGGACTTGAACTGCGCCGGATCGAAGGAATCGATATCCGTGCCCCAGGCGACCGTGAGCGTCGGAACATCCTGTGCATTTGCAGAGCCGGTACAAAGGCCCGGCGTGAACATCGCAGTTCCGCTTGCCGCCAACTTGAGAAAGTTGCGGCGTGATTGATGTCCAAACATTCAAGTCCCCCTGCGTAGATTCTGGATTTGCGTGAACAAGCTCGAATGACATGGAAGTTCTGTCTCGTGCGCACGAGTCTTCGAAGACGCTCCAGCAAAGGAGCGACCCAGAAGGTTCCGTTTGCGTCCGTACAATCGACGATCGCGGAGATAAAGGATGCGACTGACGTGCTCAGACGCACAGCTCGGGATAAAGCATGAACCGCTGCAGGATCCTCAGCCAGAGGCGCTTCCGCGCCTGCCTTTCGGAGTGGCAGCCGATCGTTTCTTTTCAGGTTTATCGATAACGCGCGACAGGCAATTGGCCGCCTGCATGATGTCATCGGTCACAGCCGCGCGGGCGGCGGGGCCGTCGCGATGCGTCAGCGCATCAAGGATGCGGCGATGAGCATCCATGGAGCGGCGCAGGTGCGCGGCGTCGGGCGCAACGAGCACGAAGCACGGTCCCATCAGAACCCAGAAATTCTCGACCGCACCAAGGATGATGGGCGCTTGGGCGATCTCATAGATTCGCCTATGAAAGGCGAAGTTCGCCGATAAATAAGCGGGCACATCGACCGCATCGGCCGCTGCCTGGAGACGACCATAGAGCTGAGCGATCTCGCTATCATCAACGCCTGTCATGCGCACTGCTGCGCGCTCGGCCAGCAGTCCCTCAAGCGCCACTCGTGCATCGCGCACGTCGCGTAATTGCGCCGGTGACAGATGAACTACGCTCAGGCGCGCCGTGTCGCTGAACTCGAATGCACCTTCAGCCTGCAGACGGCGCAGCGCCTCGCGCACCGGCATCGGGCTCGACCCCAGCGCCTCGGCAAGTCCGCGAATTGTCAGCCTCTGGCCCGGCGCGAAGCGACCGGCCATCACGCCATCACGCAAATGTCGGTAAACCTGATCTGCCAACGAATCCCTGGCAACGGACGGCAGTGGCGGCAGCGGATTCTTGTTCTTCACCTTCGCGGGTCCCCCCATTTCGGATATGTGATCACAAATTCACGTCGACGTCAAGTTTGCAGGCTAGCCGCTTCGTCTTTTTCGAACGTGAAGTCCAGAGTTGGCGGGTTATCGGCCAACGATAGACTTCGGGCAGGACGGCGAGTGGCAAAGCACCGTTCGTCCCGCGGATCGCGGGCCCATTTCAAAGCCAGTTCTTAGAAAGACCTCCGGCGGGCATGCCGGAGGTCTTATTGGAGGTCAAAGTCGGTTCTGAAAGCCTCTTCCTTTCTCCTTCAAGCTAGTTGCCAAAACGGATCACCAATTGCGCTGAGCTCGCAGGAGCAAACTCACCGTGCTCTGGTCCTTCAACTCGTAGGTAGCGCCGGGTTTGGCGATACCCGTCTGCGTCGGTAACACCACAGTGCTGCCAGCGGCGTACTTCTGGTCGAGCATGCTGTATGCCAGATCGGCTGAGAAGGTCAGGTTCTTGACCGGAGTCCAGCGTGTGATCACGCCTGCGACCGCATAGTTGAAGTCGGGGTTGCAGCCGGCCGCGCCGCTCGAGAGCGCAAGGCCCGCGACGACTGCACCGCATATATAGCCTCTCGCTGCGCCATTGTATCGTGCTGCAGCCCACGCACCGTAGATGCCAGTGTTCCAGTAAGGATCCCAGTTATGGGTATAGCCGCCGCGGAAGCCATAGGTGGTGGTCAGTTCCTGACCGGAGCCGATCTCGAACACCGAGTCAGCGAGACCGGCAAGGCCGACGCTCTGGTAGGCCCCCGCAAGGCCCGAGCCGCCGTACATCGCGTAGGTGGTGGGCACGAGGTCCTGGAAATTGTAGCGGCTCGCGCCATACGTATAAACGCCTTGCACGTTGATTGTGTCACCCGGACCTGTCGGGAGATTCTTGATTGATAAAGCCAGTTGACCCGCCCAGCCCAATTTTGTCGCCGGGATGACCGGTCGTCTCATCGGCGCCGTAGTAGGCGGCGTGATTGTCATGTGCTGCAATTGAGGCCTGGAACAGGCCCCAAGCCTGATCGACGCGAAGCATGGCGACAAGGTCAGGAGAGCTTGCACCGGCAATGTCGTTCGCGCCGTACGCGCCTGTTGCAAGACCAGCCACTGTCGCGCCGCTGATGTTCCAGATATTGGTCGTGTAGTATTGAACCTGATCCTGCGCCGAGAATGATGCAGTGATACCCTGACCGAAGTCAGCGGTGTACGTGAATTGATTCACACCTGTAACCGCACCGCCGCCGCCTGGCAGACCGTCAAAGTTGTTCGCGGGGTAATTGATCCAGGGAGTTGAGAACTGGGAGATGGTCTTGCCCATCGTGAACCCGGCGAACTGGATGAAGGCCAGATAGACACCAACTGATCCACTGGCGATGCCGGTTCCGCCATAAACGGTCGAGCCATTAACACCGCCTACGCCGACACCGGTATAGCCGCCCGAGCCCCAGTCGAACACGCCATCGAAGAAGGTACGAACCATACCGTATTGTGTCGCGGTGCGCGTATCGATCGTCAGATCTTCACGAGCATTGGTGGAGTAGTAGTTGCGCAGCCGATTGCCCGCTCCGGGCGCACCATTCACCGCGCCCTGCGTGTAGATCGAGTTGGTGTTCAACGCCGCATCAACGCGCAGATAACCTCCGAGCTTAATGCAGGTGTCGGTGCCGGGGATGTAGTAGAACCCGGCGCCATAGAGAGAGCAGACCTTCACGTATTCAACCTGCCTTGCCTTGGCCGGCAGGTCGGCGCCCTGTGCACCGCCCATCAAGCTGAGCGCAGCGGCCGAACCGCAGAGCATTCGGATAAACGTCTTCATAAAGCCCTCCAAAATTTTCGGCGGCGCTCCCCCATGGGCGGTTGCCGGAGAATGAACCCAAGTTCACGACTGTTGCTTTTCGTCTCGCGCATCGACGTCTTCGCCATGCGCGAATGGATCGATCTGCTTGACGTGCGATGAAGGATCGCCCTCGTCACGGCCCAGATATTATATAAGGTACTTATATATGCAACTGATATAAGTTAGCAAAGCGCTTGATCGGGAGAGGGTCGTGACATTCAAGCAACACCGATTGCGCCGCACTGTTGCTGTGTCTTGCAAAGCGGGTTAGGTAAGTAAGCGAAATAATGAAGAGGAGGTCTCGGATATGTCCCGAGATACGACCCGGCAGCAGCCCTCGCCCAGCGCGAAAGGTCACAGGACAAGCAAACAGACCGCGCCGTCAGACCGAATTATCGGAGAAGTCGGTTGGGACATCGCGGCAATCAATGTGCATCTGGAGGACATCCGGCGTACGTGGGCAAAGGCGCTTGGCGTCAGCGGCCCTCAATGGCTGATCCTGATGGCGATTGGGGATCTGGACCAAGGAGCGGGCGTTTCCGTCGGAGATGTGTCTGCGAAGATCAACGTCCGCTCACCATTCGTGACCGCAGAAACCAAGATGCTGGAAAAGGGAGGCTTCGTAACTCGCACCGCCTCCCCCGCGGATGGAAGGGTCGTGTTGATGTCGCTGACCGAAAAGGCTCGTAAGGCGATTACAAGCCTTGCAGCCGAGCGCAGAAAACTGGATGAGACGATCTTTGCAGATCTGGGGCACGAAAGGCTGCAAGATTTCAGAGAAGTGCTTTCGACCATCAAGCGCAGAATGGAGAAAGTGGCCCTTCAGCTCGAGCTGGATGCAAGCAAGCCTGACGTGTGAGTGGCTATCTTACAGGAGCCAATTCGGCTCCGAAGAATTTTATGAGCAGATTGTGCAGGCTCAAGCGCGAGAGCGATTGATCCTGATTGAATTCGCACTCTAGGCGCTCGACGCAGTGCGAGTATCATTGACCGCCAGCTGCGGAGCGTTCTTTATGCAATTCTTTCGCGTTGGAATGGTAGGCGCCTGGTCCTTTCGATCGAGGCGCAGCTTGTCCCTTAGCCAATCGAAGATAAACTGCCGCCCAATGCTCGGATTGTCGAGTTGCCGGTGCGATGAACCGGTCTCCTCGCCGCTGAAGATCTTGAGATCCATGGGTACGCCCGCGGCGCGGCAGTGCTCATGCAAGGCAGTGATATCCTCCAGCCTGACGTAGTCGTGCTCTCCCACAACGACCAGGGATGGACATTTGATCTGACGGGCAAGCTTACGGGATGGGGATCGTTTTATACCTGCACCGAAGAGGCTGGCGGTGACATATCTTTGCTCGAGATCTTCCCAAAACCCGCCGTCGCAAACGGCGGCAGCCCACCTCATTTCAGTTGCCGCCACGCGCGTGGCGAGGGCTCCTCCAAGACCATCGCCTATCAACGCGATTCGCCTCGGATCGACGTCATCGCGGCTAAGTAGATAGTCCAACCAGCGGCGTAGAGCCGTGCCTTGATAATGGTGAACCGGGGAATCCTGAAAGCACTCGATCTCTTTCGGCAGATCGATAGCGAGCAATGACAGGCCGCTCGCAATGGCATGAGATTGAAATCTCACCAATAGGTCTTCTTTGGTATCTCTTTCCTCTCCGAACGCCACGACCACCGGGGATTTGCGTGGCGCGGCGGATGAACGAATGAGATAGCCTTGGAGCCAATCGGTGCCGAAGCGAATGTCCAGCACCTCTCCGCGCGGAGACAGCAGCTCCAGGAACGCTTCAGCACATGACCGGGCGATGCGAGACAGTTCGGCGATTCTCGGATCGCTGCGAACAAGAAAGGCGGAAGCTGTGCGATAGTAGTTCAAGGCGCGCAGCCATTCGTTCCTTGCCGTTGTAAAGTGGCCCTCTGCGCTTGACAGGCGCGCGCGCTTTGCGATCCGGTCGGCTAAGCCACGCCACTCACCGAGCCAGCTCTCATCGTCGCCCACAACGATCTTGCCCGCAATCATGAGGCACTCGGACACGAAGCTTGCGCCCTCTTGGGCATCTCCCAGCAGGCGTCTCAGCTGCGTGCTCTCGACCTCATGATCCGGCCAGTGGGTCCAGCCGTCAGCGTCATATCTGGGCGAGCAGTGGACACTTTTCGCCTGTTCTTGCATCATCCTGCCCTCCCTGTTAGGCCGCGTAGAACGCCTTGTTCTTGGCGGTCGATCTTTTTTTCATCCGAGCGCTGAATTGAGCACGTGGCGACATGTCATATGGTACGGCGCGCGCTTGCGATGCTATTTGAACTCATGCTCGAATCAGAAGACCTGACGATGTATGCCGGTTGGTCAGATTGGATCGCCGTGGGCTCGGCGCGTGCGACGTGAGACCATTTCGTGTTCGACTACGCTCGGCGGAATCTAGCTGATGACGCCGCAGGCGCTTACTGCAGAGAGCCAGGCGCAATTCACAGCGATATCGCTACACCGAGCTCTCCGGTCGTCGCCTCCGGGCGCTGATCGGGAGCCGCCGGCGGGTGTCGTCAGAGCTGGCGCCGGTCTCATTGGCCCAAAGGGCGCCACACAGATCGGACGGTCAGAAGCCGACATCGCTCGTCCCTTTCAGCTTCAGCATGGCCCGAGCCTCGTCCGGCGTTGCCGCCTCTAAGCCGATTCCTTTCAGGATCGAGCGGACTAGCCTTACTTGCTCCGCGCTGGAGGTGGCGAGCTTGCCGGGCCCTGCCCAAAGACTGTCCTCGAGTCCCACGCGGATATGGCCGCCCATCGCTATGGCCATCGCGCCTATGCGCATCTGCGCGGCGCCAGCGCCGAGTACCGACCAGACATAGTCATTGCCGAACAGCCGCTCGGCCGTGCGGCGCATGGTGGCGATGTCCTCATGATGCGCGCCGATCCCGCCGAGCAACCCGAAGACGGACTGGATGAAGAACGGCGGCCGTACAAATCCGCGGTCGACAAAGTGCTTAAGATTATAGAGGTGGCCAACATCGTAGCACTCAAATTCAAATCGCGTACCACCGGGCGCGCATAGTGTGAGGACCTGCTCGATATCGGCGAAGGTGTTGCGGAAAACGAGGTTGCGTGAGGACTCCAGATGCTCGCGTTCCCACTGGTGGGTGAACTCGTGATAACGCTTGAGCATGGGAAATAGGCCGAAATTGAAGGAGCCCATGTTGAGGGAGGCCAGCTCGGGCCTGAAATGTCGGGCGGGCTCCACGCGTTCGGCAACTGTCATGAATGGGCTGCCGCCGGTCGTAATGTTGATCACGGCCCCCGACCTGCGGCTCAACTCCGGCAGAATCTTCGCAAATCCTTCGACCGATTGGTCCGGCTGACCGGTTTTCGGGTTGCGTGCATGCACATGCAGAATCGCAGCTCCCGCTTCCGCAGCTCGCACGCCCTCTTCGATGATCTCCTCCGGTGTCACCGGGAGGTGCGGGGACATTGAGGGCGTGTGGATCGCGCCGGTCAGGGCAGAAGTGAGAATAACCTTGGCCATGTGAAACCTCCAGAGCAAATCGGTGATGGTAAGCGGCGGCCGCGGAATTTTCGGCTTTGACGGCAGGACGGCCGCCAGGACCAGGAGTGACACCGCGCTTGCGCACGATGGATCTCCTCGCCGCTGATTGATGAAGCAGCTTTTCGCGGGTCAGCTGGCGAACCGCGGCTCCGGAATGCCCTGGACACCAAGCCTTTTGATTGCAAATAGGGCCCCGCGCTGCTGTCCGTCATCGGGAAATCGCGGCAAGGGTGGCTTCGCCATGGAGGTCACGTACAGAATGTCGAGGTCGGGACCACCGAACATCACGCTCGTGACCTTGCGCACCGGCATCTCGATAACGCGCTCAACGCTGCCGTCGGGCGCGTAGCGCACGAGCTTTCCATCATAGACGAGCGCGTGCCAAAGAAATCCTTCTGCATCGACCGTGGCGCCATCGGCAGCACCGCCGTTTGAGCGATCAACAGGCGCGAAACGGCGCCGCTTGGTGGCAGCGCCGGTCTCGATGTCATAGTCATAGGCCCAGATTTCCCCAGTCCAGGTGTCGGCGAAATAGAAGGTCCGGTCGTCCGGGCTCCAGCACGGGCCATTGGACACGATGATCTTCTCGTCCAGGACGTGCAGCGAGAGATCGGGATCGAGCCGATAGAGGCGGCCGGAGGCCTCATCCTCCAGCGTATCCATGGAACCGAAGACGAAACGCCCGCGGCGATCGACTTTGCCGTCATTCAACCGATTGCGCGGCAAATGCGCCTCGGGTGCCGCGATGAGCTTCAGCTCCCCGCTCTCCAGATCGAGATCATGTACGCCGGATTGCAGCGCGACGAGCGCATGCGTACCGTCACGACGAAGGGCCATCGAGCCGATTTTCGCCCCTACATCCCAGGCGCGAAGCTCACGTCCATCTGCGGTCGCACGAAAAATGCGGCCATCGATACTGTCTATCCAGTACAGACGCTGCTGCTCGGTATCCCAAAGTGGGCCTTCGCCAAGCGTCGTCTTCAGATCCGCTATGATCTCGATCTGCAAGCCATCCCCCAATCTTGCGGTTCACAGGTATTCCACATTCCCGTCGATGCTGATCGCCTGGCCAGTCACGTTGCGTCCACCTGGCGAGCAAAGGAATAAAGCCATGGCTGCAACGTCCTCGGCCGTCACCATGCGACGCAGCGAGATCTTCTTGAGGTATTCCTGGCGCATCGCCTCGTAGCTGGTCTGGAGCTGCTCCGCGCGCGCGCGGATCACGCCCTCAATGCGCGGGCCCTCGACGATACCAGGCAAGAGCGCGTTGACGCGGATGTCATCGGGGCCGAGCTCGGCGGCAAGCGATTTGACGAGCCCAATGATGGCCCATTTCGTTACGGCGTATGGGGTACGCCAGGCATAACCGAGGCGGCCGGCAACGGAGGCCATGCAGAGGATTTGCCCATAGCGAGATTGACGAAGCATCGGGATAGCATGATGGGCGAAGCGGTACTGTGCATTGAGATTGATATCGATCGTTTGCCGCCAGTCGGACTCTGAAATGGCATCGATTCCGCCGGTCGGTCCGGCAATACCTGCATTGTTGATGAGCACGTCGAGCCCACGCCAACGCGCAGCCTGCGCGCGAAAGACGTCGGCGACCGCGTCGCGGTCCGATACGTCGGCCTTGGTGGCAAGCACCTGCGGATGTTGATTGCGGAAGGTTGCAAGGGCATCGTCGTTGATGTCGCAGATATGCACATGCGCACCAGCCTCAACGAAGGCACCGGCAAGTGCGGCGCCAATACCCGACGCGCCGGCCGAGATCAGGACGCGCAGCTCGGGATGAGGCACAAGACGCTGCAGCACGCTCATGCCGGTCGCCCCCGTCTCGGAACGGCCGCGGCGCGCTCGTTGCCCCCATTATCAAGAATGCGGGACAGACAATTGGCGGCCTGCATGATGTCGTCTATCACTGCAGCGCGTGCGGCGGGCGCATCGCGGTTCAAGAGCGCATCGAGTATCTGGCGGTGCGCGTCCATGGAACGCTGCAGGTGGGCAGCATCGGGAGCAACGAGCACGAAGCACGGACCAACGAGCAGCCAAAAATGCTCGACGGCGCCGAGAATCGCCGACGCCTGCGCGATTTGGTAGATCCGCCGGTGGAAGGCGAAATTGGTCCAGAGATAAGTGCGGCCATCGACTGCATCAGCGGCGCTCTGCAGCCGGCCGTAGAGTTGGGTCACCTCGGCATCATCGGCGCGCGTCATACGCGAAGCTGCGCGCTCGGCCAGCAGCCCCTCGAGGGCTACGCGCGCATCGCGCACATCGCGCAGCTGTGCCTCGGACAGCCTCCCAACGCTCAGTCGCGCCGAACCGCTGAATTCGAAGGCGCCCTCTGCTTGCAGACGGCGCAGGGCCTCGCGTACGGGCGTCGGGCTTGAACCCAGCGCCTCGGCAAGACCCCGGACCGTCAGCCTCTGACCCGGCGCAAAGCGTCCGGCCATCAGACCATGTCGCAAATGCCGATAGACCTGATCCTCCATCGAGTCCCGGACAAGGGCCGGCAATGGCAGCAAGGCGATGAGATTGCGCAATTCCGACGGCCCCCTCTACGTTTGAGATATGTGATCACATCGTAAAAAGTCCGTCAAGTATCGATCGGCGAGCCTGTCGGGTATTCCGAATGGCGCGGTGAGGCAGTCGCGGCCCGGCTCCAGCGCCAGTAAAACGCCTCGTAGAGGAGGCAAAGAGGGTTGAGCTTTTCACGCACCGAGGAGTTCGTTCGATGACAGCTGAAGGATGCCGACTGCGTAGAGCCCATCCACGAAGGTCCGGTACTGCGGTCGCGCCGCGGCGATGGCGGCAACGAGTCTCCTCCCCGAGGCAATTTCGCCGGCGCGGATCAGCAGCACGCCCTTCCAGAAGGTTGGCTCTGGGTCAGCGCCGATCAATGCCTGGGCCTCCGTGAGCATGCGCAGTGTCTCTGCAAGCTGCGGACCTGTCGCTGCCGCCTCGCCCGAGAGCAACCCAGGTGTGAAGACAGATGCGCCGAAGATCGTGTGTGCCTGAGAGAGCTTGGCGAGCCTGCGCAATTCGGCAAGTGGCTCGGGATGGTCGTCAACTCGCACATCGATGAGCCGGTTAGCCCAGGGCGTTGGAGCGATGGCGGCGGGCACCAAAAGGAGCGCGGCCGACATCCGGCCACGGGCGTCACCTCCAGCGGCTTCACCTGCATCCATTGCCGCGAGCATTCGGTCGAGAAGTGCGCCGCCAGTACCCTCGTACGCTGCCAGCATGGCGGGAACCACGGCGTCGCTGGCGAGCATATTTCCCAGCACGATAACGTTGCTGGCTTCGAGCTGAGCGCGGTGGGGAACACAGCGATCGCCAGTGAACATTGCTTTGCCGCCGCCGACATCGAGAAAGGCGACTTGGCGCAACTGTCGGTCTTCGTCCTTTGCAAGTAGGCTCGTGAGCGCCGTCGCCGCCGATGCGCCGGAGGCCATGAGATCCAGCCCGTTCGGCCCGTAAGCTGGATTAACGAACGACTGGGTCGCAACAACGCCAACACCGGCTCGCGCAAACGTCACAACGCGCCCGAGCGCGAAATAATGCGATTGGCTGGCAACACCCAATTCACCGGTGATCGGGTCTCGGGCGATGATCGAGTATGTCATCTTCTGGACTCCGCATGCGCAAGGTGTGCCTTGATTGCGGCGATCAAAGCCGGCGGATCCTCCAGCATCGGCAAGTGACCAATGCCTGGCAGGAGAACGTGCGGAGCACGCAGCGCGGCTGCCATTTCTGCGCCGGCTGCGAGAGGGCAGGTCAGGTCGAACTCGCCGGTCAGAACCGTCACAGGACAACTGACGCTGGCCACATGGGCACGGATATCGGCCGCGCAGGCGGCTCTCCACACGCGACGGATGTCGTCCTTTTCGTTTGGATTGCGCAGCGCAATGGTCTTGGCCACCACTTCGGCAGACGCGTTTGGACCGAGTGCATATTTCGGCAGGATGAGCTCAAACATCTCGTCGACGGTGTGATGCTCGAGGGTGGCTAGAACAGCCGCATTGTCAGGATCTTGCGAGTAGAGCTGACTGCCTACCGCGACAACCGAGAGAACCCGTTTGGGCTCGGCAGCGGCGAGATAGACCGAAATCGCTCCACCAAGCGAACCGCCGATGGCGTGGAAGCGATCGATGCCCGCCCGGTCGACGGCATCGATGCAGTCCTGCGCCCACCGGGCAAGGTCGTATTGTTCGGCCGGCGGCGAGTCACCGAATCCACGCATGTCGGGGACAATCGTGAACCGGTCGGCGAATGCCGGCACGATCTCCGCCCAGGCCCCGCCCTTGAGATTGATGGGATGCACGAACAGAATTGGCGGCCTGCTCGCGTCGGCTTCCCCATGGTAAGAAACCGCAATCGGACCGACCGGTCGCTTGATAGTGAGCCGCCTCATGAGTCCTCCACGGTCACGACGCTCCGAACGGCCGAAAGGACGCTCGATTGCGTGTCGCTTTTCCTTTCCAGTGAGGCTCGCGCACTACGGTCCATCCGCTTCTCGGAGGCCACATCGGGCGGCAACTTCAGCTGGAAAATCTTCTCTGGATGTTCTTCGCCCCGGCGGTCAGTCCGTTCGCCGGGTGCAGGATGCGCGGCCAGCCCGGCAGGGCGCTCGCTTTGATTACGGCCCTTGGTCGTCCGTAACCGAAAAGCTCTTGCCGAAGCGGGGCGGCAGATAGCCCACGCCGCGGCTGGCATAGCTATCGCCGAACGGCTGCCGGATCTTGTCTTTGGGCGCCATCTCCGAGCAGTGGAAGTGCCAGATCTTCCACTCCGGCTGCCCCTCTCCGTCGTTGCGCACGTAGATTTCGGTGCTGCGCAGGTACTGGTCCGGTTTGTCGGCTTCTTCGAAATTGCCCTCGCAAAGCAGGTAGGCCATATCGCCATGGACATCCAGACGCCAGATGTGCATCACCGCAGGCTTCGATCGCGGCCTGTCCTTGAACGACTCCCAAAAGGCGGTCAGCTCCTCCCGCCCGAAGTACGGATCGCCGCTAAGGTTGAAATTTAAGAACGCGGTGCCACTCGGGAAGCAGGTTCGCATCAAGGGGATATCCCACTTGTGATTGGCAATCCACCAGTCGCGGTGCACTTTCAAAATGGCTGCTCGGTCCTCATCTAAAGTCGGCATGGATGCTCCTGGGTGGTGTGATCGTAAAATTGGCCGCCGGGGAAATCCCCCTTTTATCGGCGGCCTCATCGGCCTCGGGTGCAAAGACCGAGGCAGATTCTCGTGCTTGATCCTCGGCCGCCGGCAGTCGCTTCGGGACAGCAGTTCTGAGCGGTTCAGCTGAGGGCGCGCCAAGAAGACGCAAAATCGCGAGAGCTAAAGCGGGACGACGCTGCTGTTCCTCGTGATCGACTAATGTCGCCGGCGGTTAGAATGCACTGGGACCGCTCACCAGTGCGCCAAACGCTGGCAGACTGAAGCTTGCTGGGCAATCAATGCCCAGCCGAAAGCGTGCGCTGGCATGATAATGTGGCTCACTCCAAGGCCCCTCCATTTCAGATATGTGATCACAAATCAAATTACACGTCAAGGCCAGCCCCGCACGCACCGGCATCGTCTGAGGCTCGCGCGCGACGCGCTCCGGCTAAGTCATTTCAAGAGCGCGGGGCGGAGGGATGTCTCCTCCATCCCGATGGTCGTCCAGTCCCGTAACAATCGGAGTGAGCGGCGGAGGGTTCAGCGAGGCGAGATAACGATCATCAGCAACTTCGCCATAGAGCGTCGTACGTTGGCGCGGCAGGCGTGCCATGGCCCGGATGAGCTCTTCCATTTGTTTTGGAGCCATCTCGTGGCCATGCTGGGCGCCGGCTGAACGCGAGATCGTTTCGTCCATCAGCGTGCCGCCGAGATCGTTCACACCAGCCTCAAGGCAGGCGCGAACGCCTTTTTCGCCGAGCTTCACCCAAGAGGTCTGGATGTTGGAGATTTTCGTGTGGAAGACGAGCCGTCCGATCGCATGCATGAGAACGACCTCGCGGAAGGTCGGCCCCTTGCGCGAGCGCCCCTTCAAGTAGATCGGGGCTTCCATGTGCACGAACGGCAATGGGACAAATTCAGTGAAGCCACCGGTCTCGGTCTGAAGATCCCGGATGCGCAACAGATGCTTTGCCCAATGCTCGTAACGGTCAATATGACCGAACATGATTGTTGCGGTGCTGCGCAATCCCGCTCTATGGGCCGCTGTCATGAACTGCAGCCATTGCGCGGTGTTGATCTTATCGGGACACAGAATCGCGCGGACCTCGTCGTCCAGGATTTCTGCAGCCGTCCCTGGCAATGTACTAAGACCAGCGTCCTTCAATTCGCGCAGAAACTCCTCGATCGAAATTCCGAGCGTTTTGGCCCCCTGGAACACCTCGAGGGGCGAGAAAGCATGGATATGCATTTCGGGCGTGAACTGCTTTACGGTCCGACAAATCTCAACATACTTTGCGCCGGTGTAGGCGGGATGGATGCCGCCTTGCATGCAGACTTCGGTCGCGCCGCGCTCCCAGGCTTCGCGGGCGCGCCGTCCGATCTCATCCATGGAGATATCGTACGGCCTCCCGCGCAAGTTCTCGGCGAGCTTTCCTTTCGAGAACGCGCAGAACTGGCACCTGAAGTAGCAGATATTGGTGTAGTTGATGTTGCGGTTGACGACATAACTAACGCAATCGCCATTGACGGAGCGGCGCAGCTCGTCAGCAGCACGGCACACGGCCGTGAAATCGCGCCCCTCGGCCTCGAACAGCGACACGATCTCTGCCTCGTCGAGTCGTGCCCCAGAATGAGCCTTTGCGACAATTCCCCGAAAACTGCCGGTTAAGACGGCGGGCGAGCTGGCATCTTCACGCAGCATCGCGAGGTCGCCGGCAGGCGGATCGCACTTCGCTCCAGGGCACCATTCGTCCAAACGCGGCCAGCCATTTCCGTCGACAAGACCGAGCAGGTTTTTCTGCAGGGACGCGTCAGTCCAGCGAGCATATTGACGCGCATAGGCCGGGTAAACTGCGAGGCGTTCGACGAGCGCCTTGCCGCATTCAGCGGTGGCCTCGGACAGGCGTGTCACATGCGGCCAAGGCGCCTCCGGATTGACGTGGTCCGGTGTAACCGGGGATACGCCGCCCCAATCATTAATGCCAGCGGCCAGGATCATGTGCAGTAGGCCCGGACTGAGATTGGGGGGCGCCTGGATGTTCATGTCGGGCCGGAACAGCAATCGCGTGAGCGCAAGGGTCCACAGATGCTCTTCCATAGTCGGCGCCAGCGCGTCCCTCATGCGGGTTTCCGGCTTCGGCCTGAAGTTCTGGATAATGACTTCCTGAATGTGCCCGTAGCGATCGTCCAGATTGCGCAATGCAAGCAGCGAGGAGATGCGCTCAAGCGGCGTCTCGCCGATGCCGATCAGCAATCCGCTGGTGAACGGGACCGAGAGCTGGCCTGCGAGTTCGATTGTTCGCAGCCGACTTGCGGGCTCCTTGTCAGGAGAGCCGAAATGTGGCCCCCCGGGCTCGCACAGCCGTGCCGATGCGCTCTCGAGCATGATCCCTTGCGAGATGGAGACCTTGCGCAAGGCTGCGATATCGTCGGCCTCCATCAAACCTGGATTGAGGTGCGGCAACAAGCCAGTCTCGCGGAAAACCACGCGCGCGGCTTCCTGGAGGTACGCGAGCGTCGATGCAAAGCCCATCTCGTGCAGCTCTCGCTCGGCCTGGCGGTAGCGCAGCTCAGGCTTGTCGCCCAGCGTAAATAGCGCCTCCTTGCAGCCGGCCTCACGACCGGCACGCGCAATCGCCAGCACCTCATCGATGGTGAGGTAGGCACGCTGCCCTTTTTGGGACGGATGGGCGAATGTGCAGTAGTGGCAGACATCACGGCATAACTGGGTCAGCGGAATGAAGACTTTTCGCGAGTAGGAGATCTTTCTGCCGTGAGCCTCATCCCGCTTTGACGCCGCCATCCGCATGAGATCGGGAAGGGACACGTCGCTGACGAGAGACAGGGCCTCGGAAGCGGAAATGTCGCTTCGCCTTAACGATTCCAGAAGCATCCGATCCACCATTCCCAGAACTCCTCACGCGCCGCGAAAAACGGCGGAGGTCTCTCCATTTTGAGCAACCAACCCCGAGCTCAGTTCGGCCGCCGCATCGACGCTTGCGCGCCCCGTCTTATTGGCTCCCATGCCCAGCCGCCTTTGGCCCAGATCAATCGAACGCAAATAACGATCGGTGGCTGTGGACGTGTTCAGGTCAAGAAAATCAAAGAGATCGGCGGGAGCATCGAGATCCAGCCCAATTCTTGCATTCCGCCACACGATAGGCTCAATGCCGAGCCGATCGGCTGCGGCGATGTGGCGGGCGAAGCTATCGGGGCCGAAACATGGCTGCAAGGCTCGCGCTAAGGTGAATGCAACCGCGTTGGTGCCGCCATCGCGCGGCGCTGGGACGATCACTACGGCGTTGGCTTCCGCGGCTTGGAGAAGCGTCGAAACGTCCTCGCTCAAGATTGCCGGGACGTCACTCGGCAGAACAAGGACGAGTTCGTCCCCATGACTTTCGACGGCGGCGAGCCCGGCTGCCACTGCGGCGTTGGTTCCGTCCGCACCGCCGTCATCAATCACGACAGTCCCCAGACGAGCCGCCTCTTGAGCGACATCCTCAGCATTTGTTACCACAACGATATGATTCAATTTTATCACGCCGCATGCCGAGCTCAGAACATCGGCCAGCATCGACCGGGCCAACAGGGCGCGCTCGGATGGCGTCAGCAATGGAGAGAGCCGCTGCTTCGCGCACGAGAACGATTTTGCCGGGATGACTAACCATGCATCACGTGTCGTCATGATGCGCCCCCTTCGAAGGAGGTCTGCTCCGCCGTTCGTGCTTTGCGCGAAGGCTCTCACCGAACGCCAGCGCATGCTCGGCGAGCGTGATCTTCGACTGCAAGTCTGTCATGAGCGTAGGTGCCGGGTGTACGTCGACGCCAAGGTCGGCCGAACCTGCGGCGTCCGCCGAGTCTATGACGAGACCGTCGAGCAGCCCCGCATAATGTCTGGCAATCTCGGCGTTTGACGGCTCGAGGCCGAGTTCGTCCATGATCTTGCGCGTCGGCCCTTTGATTGCCTGACCGTCGATAATCGGGGAAATGGCCACAACGGGAACGCTGGTCGCACGCAGTTTTTCAGCCATCCCTGGAACAGCCAGGATTGGATCGATGCTGAGATAGGGATTGGAAGGACATAGGATGATGAGGCGGAGATCCTCGGCATCGAATGACGCAAGCACCTCCTCACTCAGGCGAGCGTTTCGCGCCCCGTTGAACCAGATCTGCTTGACGACGGGTTCGCAGCGACGTCCCACGAAATAGCGCTGGAATTCGAGCTCGCCTTCCGAGCTGTCGACCATGGTGGAGAGCTTGTCGTTGGTGACGGGCAGCACGACCGAACGAACACCGAGCCGGCGCGCAATGTCGCTGGCAATCGCTGTGAGACTTTCGCCGCTTGAGCGTCGGCGGGTCCGCTCGACATGCATCGCCACATCGCGATCGCCGAGCAAGAACCAGGTCTCGCCCCCGATCTGCTTCAAAGCCTCCATGAAGTTCCAGGTTTCATCGGATCGACCCCAACCGCGCACCGGGTCGCTGAGACCTGCGAGCGTATAAAGAACTGTGTCCAGGTCCGGCGAGATATGAAGTCCGAGATGTTCGAAATCGTCGGCCACATTGACGACAACGCTCAATCGTTCTCCGAGAACGTGCTGCAATCCGACAGCGAGCTTTGCTCCTCCGACGCCACCGCAGAGCGCCACAACACGCCCTTCTCCCGGCAAATACTGTGACCGCCCGTTCATCTGAACATATCCCGTTCTTTCGCACGCATGAGCGCGGACGCCGAATTGATTGGCGCGCGAGAGGAGAATCCACGGACATGGATGACGGGCTGGCCTTCGGCTGCCTGTCCCATCAAGAGCGAGGCGGCAGCTGCCAGCTCATCCGCTAGCGCGATCTCTGTCACCTGCATGGGCCGCCCGAACAGATCGGGCTTGCCGATCATGCTCTGAAGGGCAGGAATTCCAGCACTTCCGAGCGCCACGCCAACGACGCCGTTGCGCCACGGGCGGCCGAAGCTGTCGTTTATAATGACACCGACATCGACACCGAATTGTTGATCGAGGCCAGTCTTGAGGCGTTGGCAACTGGTATCTGGATTTTCGGGCAGCAACAACACGCGATGGCCTCGATCCTGCTCGATATTGGATTCATCTATGCCGGCGTTCGCCATCACGAAGCCGAGGCGGTGAGCAACGATGATTATATTCTGTCTTGCGCGAAGAACCTCGGTCGATTCTGAGAGCACCACCTCGATGTGCCGGGGATCCTTGCCGACCGTTTTTGCAAGCTCCAGAGCGCGGTCGGAAGGGCTCACATCATCGAGATAGACGTACCTGTTTTCCGCCTTCGACACGATCTTTTGCGCAATGACAAAAATATCGCCGGATGCGACGACGATCCCTCCGGCCCTCACGCCATCCACGATGACGTCAACCAGATCGTCGCCCGGTCCCACCAGAGGAATCCCGGGGAGCGCGCTGTAAGTGATGCTCCTCGTCATCGCGACTTCTTCCTCCTTCGCCGCTGCCCACATGTCTTGTTGTCTCTGGCGCGTGGGCATCTCTCCTCGAATACAATCTCTAAGAGCCGTACCCGAAATCAGTTTGGTATCCTAACGCTTCTCCTTAAGCAGACCTAGCTGGGACACCTCCCGGATAAGTCTTCGTTCCGATCCTGCAGGCGTGCTGACGAGCGTTTCCGCGCCACCTCCCGCCTTATTCCGGACTCCGCTTCGCAACCGGCAACGCTAGCCATGAAGCGCTGCCGGAGAAATTGACCGCTTTACGACAGTGCGCATTGCGAAGCTCGATTGCAGTCTTGCCACGCCTGGCAGGCGTGAGAGGTGCTGCTTATGAATGCGTTCGTAATCCTCCATGTCGCGCGCCAACACCGAAAGCCGATAATCGTCCGTACCGGACATCAAATGGCAGGCGATAACGTCGGGGCATTTCTGAATTTCGGCCTCGAAAACCCTAAGCGCGTCCTCGCTTTGGCGGTCGAGCGTGATGTGGACGATCACGGTCAGGGGAAAGCCAAGCGAGTTTGCATCGATCTCGGCTGAATAGCCTTTAATGACCCCGGCCTTCTCCATTTGCAGCACGCGCCTTGCGCAAGACGTTGCCGAGAGGCCGACCCGTTCGGCCAACGCCAGCTGGCTTATTCGGGCATCCCGAATGAGCTCGCTTAGGATTTTACGGTCCAGAGGATCGAGGGCTGTGAGCATCGTTGCGAACGCCCGTTGAGGTTTTCCATTCACGTCAGGCCGGAAATCGTGATGCCGGCACCTTTCACTTTGTATTTGCGGTTGATCGCGATCAGGACGGAGGTAAGAGCCTCGGCTGCGGCCGAGTTCGCGAGCGCACCGCCATCGATCCCGCGATTGCTCACCGCATCCGCCAGCAGCATCACCTCCTTGCGGGCCTCAGGATCATCGCTGAACACGAGGACGTCGCAGTCCGCCTTGCCTCCGGCATGGAGCTTCTGTGAGCCAACATTGTGAAACGCCCCGACCACCCGCGAGCTCGGATCAAGCTGCGACTGCGCGATCAGCGCAGCCGACCCGGCGCTCGGGAGTTGAACAACAGAGACCTTCGGCGGCACGAGCGGCACGACCGCGGTGACAACGATCTTGCCCTTGGCCGCGTCCCTGATCTCGGCCAAGCTTGTCTCATAGCTCGCAAAAGGCACGGCAACGACGACAATATCGCTCTTTGCTGCGGCGGCAACGTTGGTGTCGCCACTCACATTGGCGAACCCGTCGGATTTTAAGAGCGCTACTGCATCTTGAGCACGCTCAATCGAGCGCGATCCAAGAATGACGGAGTATCCGGCGCGACTCCAGCTGCGGGCAAGGCCGGATCCGAGATCTCCAGTGCCGCCGACGATTGACAAAGTCGGAAGGGGCGCGTTCGACATTTGGCTTACACTCCTTTGCTTGCGGCATGACGTCTTGACGGTGAACACTCTGCATTGCTTGAGCATGTCGGACGGTATTCACACCAGGCCGAACACTCAACAGGTCAGTCGGACACCGCCACGTCACGTGAATGAACTATTTCAAGGACGGCTCGGTGAGAGGTCAACAATTCTCGGTTCCTCCCCAACCAAAGGAGTTCATGCTAGCCGCCTTCAAGATAGGGAAAGAAATTAAGTTCGGCTCCGTCTTTGACTTCAGCCGACAACGGCACAACCATGTCACCTATCGAGGCCAGCCAGACCTCATGCTCGGCACTCAAGGAGCCGACCACGTTGAGAATCGTCGCTCCCTCGGGGAGGTCAAGCTGAATGGATCCAACTCCGCCGGGCAAGAACCGGCGGAGATTTCCATGCATATTGACCTCGACGCGGATCATGGGTGCCGGGCTCGCATTGTGGCGGCAATTTTTTCAGCGGTCATCGGCAGCGAATTCGGCCAGCAACCGGTCGCCGCCGCGATCGCATTGCCGATAGCAGCCGGTGGCTCGATGCACGGTGGCTCCCCGACGCCCTTGGCACCGTAAGGACCGGCAGCGGAGCGGCATTCGACGATAATGCTCTCGATCTCCGGGACATCCATCGCTGTCGGCATCTTGTAATCGGTCAGGTTCGCATTCATGACGCGGCCATCCTGATAGACGATCTCTTCCGACAGCGCCTGGCCTATACCTTGCGCCACGCCGCCCTCGATCTGGCCCTCGATATAGGTCGGATTGATCGCATATCCGACGTCCTGGGCCACGACATAACGATTGATCGTAACCTTGCCCGTGGCTTGATCGACCGAAAGATCGACGGCGTGGGCATGGTAGCTCGGCGTATTCCAGACAGGGAGCGGATGGTTCTTGACGCGTGCCGGATCATAGGCTGGCGCTGGCGAAATGGCCGTGCCATGCGCGATGAGTCCGCCGCCGGCCAGACGCGAGATGCGCGCCAGCTCCGCGATCGAAATCGACTTGTTGCCTGCGACCACGTGCTTGTCCTGCAGCTTCATGTTCTCAATCGGTGCTTCTAGCTGCTTGGCTGCGAGCTCGAACATCTGCCGTCGCAGCTCTTTAGCTGCCGCAATGCACGCATTGCCGACAGAGAAGGTCGTGCGGCTGCCCTGAGCGCCGTAGTCGAACGGCGCGGCCTGAGTGTCCACCCCGGTGACGTTGATGTCCGTCAAGTCGAGAGACAGCTCCTCGGCCAGCACTTGAGCAGCTCCCGTGATCGCGCCGGTGCCGATTTCGACGGCGCCGCTGACGAGCGTCGCACTCCCATCGGGGTTGATCTTGACGTAGACCCCAGACGAGCCGCCCGTCGTCATCCACCAGCTGCAGGCGATCCCCTTGCCGCGTCCTGGCTCGGGATTACGATCGTGCCAGCCGATCGCATCGGCTGCCTTGCGCAGACATTCCTCGATGCTCACGGAGGTGTGCGTCTCGCCCGAAGGACCAGGATCCCCCTCCTTGACGACGTTGCGCAGGCGCATTTCGAGAGGATCCAGGCCGAGATCCTTTGCGATCATGTCGATCTGGCTTTCCATCGCGAAATTCGCCATCGGCCCCGCCGGAGCACGGAAGGAGCCCGAATGGACCTTGTTCGTGTAGACAGCGATGCTTTCAAACGCGAGCGCTCCGGTCTTATAGGGGCCGGCCATGACCTGAAGTGCGATTGCAGCCGTGCCGGGACCTGAGCCTGCATAAGCGCCACAATCCACGATGACCCGGCCGCTTCGGGCAAGAAGATGCCCTTCCTTGTCGACGGCAGTTTTGAGCAGAACGACGGAGGCCTGACGCGGAAGCGCGGCTGTGAGCTCCTCTTCGCTCGTCGACATCACCTTGACCGGGCGGGCGGTCTTGCGCGCTAAGAGAGCTGCGAAGTGCTCGACACCAATCCTCAGCTTGCCGCCGAAGCCACCACCAATTCCTGGCACGGTCACGCGCACCCTCGCGGCGGGCAAATCGAGAATTTCGGCCAGTGTCGTTTGCGTGTCGAACGGCAATTGGGTGTTGCACCAGACCGTCACGATTCCGTTCGCGTCCCAATCCGCGGTCGCAACGCGCGGCTCGGTGTAGCCTGGATGCTGTAGCGAGGTCGTGAAACGATGCTCGTAGACCTTATGAGCTTTTGCGAAGACTGCCTCGACATCGCCGACGTGAATACGGGCTTGACCTGCGATGTTGTTGTTGCGCGAAATGATCGGAAGCGCCTTGTAGGTTTCCCAATCGGGATGGATACGGATATCGCTTGTGAGCGCCTCCTCCGGATCGTAAAGTGCCGGCAGATCCTGGTATTCAACCTCGATGGCTTCAATCGCGCGCTCGGCGATCTCGGAGGAGGTGGCAGCGACCGCGGCGACTGCATGTCCCATGAACAGGACACGATCGGTTGCGAACACGGTCGTGTCGCGCACCGCAGTTCCATAGCGGACCTGCGGGATATCAGCGGCGGTGATGATCCCGCGCACGCCGTCGATCGCAGCCGCGCGAGAGACGTCGATGTTCTTGATCAGAGCGTGCGCGCGAGCACTGCGCAGGATCTTGCCGTAGAGCATACCGGGCAGCTTGAAATCCGCAGCATAAACGTGCTTTCCGGTAACTTTGCCGACGCCATCCCGCCGGGGCAGGCGGTGACCGGCAACGCGATGGGTTTGAGCGTTCATTGCTTGGCTCCCGAAAGTGCGATGCGGTCCGCCGCGGTTTCCACCGCATCGATGATCTTGCGATAGCCGGTGCAGCGGCACAGGGTTCCTGCGATGGCTTCCCTGATCTCCTCGCGCGAGGGGCGGCAGCCCGGATGTTCGTCCAGGAATGACTTTGCCGTCAGGATCATTCCCGGGATGCAGTAGCCGCACTGAACGGCGCCGCATTCGATGAACGCTTCCTGAAGGGGATGCAGATGCTCGGGATCGCCGATCCCCTCGATCGTGGTGATCGAGCATCCCTCAGCCTGGCCCGCAAGCAGGATGCAGGAATTGACGGCCCTTCCATCAAGCAGCACCGTGCAGACGCCGCACTCTGCTTCCAGGCAGTTCTCCTTGGTGCCCATCATGCCGATCTCGTTGCGCAGGACCTGCAGCAGCGTCCAATGGGGCTCGATAAGCAGCTGGTGGCTCTCGCCATTGACAACGATATTGAGAATTTTCCGGTTCATTGATCCTGTTCCCGAATTCGTTGCAAACACGTCTCAAGCGCGCGCTCGACCATCACCGCGACAAGGCCACGGCGGTAGCCGGCCGAGGCGCGGACATCGGAGATCGGACTGGACGCCTCCGCAGCGAGCCTGCCTGCCTCCGCAAAATTTTCCTTGCTGGCGGACTGGCCAAGGAGATAGCTCTCCGCCTGTTCGGGACGGAATGCCTTTGGGCTTGCGGCCCCGATGGCGAGGCGCACGGAAGCGCAGCGCGAGGTGGAAGCCTCCAGCGTCAAACAAGCAGCAACACAAACCACCGATATTTCCATGGCGCGCCGGCGACCTTCCTTCAGGAAGGCGGTTGCGGATCTGGCTGGAAGCTTGGCAAACCGGATGTTCGTCACGATCTCGGCGGGCAAGAGAGCTGTCTTTCCCGGACCGACGATGAAGTTGCGCAACGGGGAAGAGCGCTGTCCATTGGGACCTGCCATGTCGACACTGGCATCGAGCGCGAGCAGCGGCGGCACAAAATCGGCGGCAGGCGACGCATTGACGATGTTGCCGCCGATGGTCGCGATGTTTCGTACCTGATGGCCACCGACCACGCTGGCGGCCTCTTGCAGCGCCCGCAGGTTAACCCGAAACGCAGGATGCGTTTCGATCGCGCGGTACCTCGTCAGCGCCCCAAGAGTGAACGCGCCGGCAGCCTCGGTGATTTCGTTCATGCCGGGCAGGCACGCGACATCGATCAGATGGACCGGATCGATCTTCTTCCGATGGATCTGGATGACTGTATCGGTTCCGCCGGCAACATAGCGTGCGGTGGGCGCAAACCGTTGAGCAAAGTC
Source organism: Bradyrhizobium sp. CB2312 (assembly GCF_029714425.1). Lineage (NCBI taxonomy): Bacteria > Pseudomonadati > Pseudomonadota > Alphaproteobacteria > Hyphomicrobiales > Nitrobacteraceae > Bradyrhizobium > Bradyrhizobium sp. CB2312. The sequence goes on from NZ_CP121668.1 coordinate 8,596,212, forward strand.
GATAGCTTCGGTGACGCTGGCTGGACGATGCAGATCAAAGCTCATGACTTGCTACCTTCCCTTCGCCTGGGCAACAGCAGGCCACACTTGGGAGCCCATCATCGCGATCGTCTCCTCGATCGTACCTCCTTCAGGCGCAAAGGGCATGATGATGATCCCGTCGACGCCGGCCTGGCGCAGCTCGATCACACGCGCGGTCACCTCCTCGACATTGCCGGCCAGAGTGAAGGCATTGATATGGCGATCGGTCACATATGGCAGCAGAGGAAGATAAGGCGTCACGCCAGCGGCGTAATGGGCGCCCTGAACCGAGGCGAGTATATCCTCCGGCAAGGTCAGCCCCTGCTCTTCGGCCGTTTCGAATTTGAGACGCCCTGCACCGAGCAATCTTGCAACCGTCGGCCGCAGCGCGTCGCGGGCGGCCTGACCGTCTGGGGCAACACAGGCGTTGAGCCGGACGATAAGCCTGACGGACTTGGGATCGCGACCTGCCTTCTTCGCTCCATCATCCAGTCTCGCACGGAACGCCTTGACTTCCGGAGCATTGCCGCCTGCTTCCATGAACGCAGCGTCGGCGCAAGCGCCTGCCGTCCGTTGGCCGAGCGGACCGTTGCTGGCCACATAGATTGGGATATCAGCGCGAACAGGAGTGAAGTTCAGCTTGCCCTCCTTGAACTGAATGACCTCTCCGTCGTAGGTGACGGTCTCGCCACGCAGGAGCATCCGGATCACCTCGATCGCTTCGCTGATAGCGCGCGCCGGCTTCTTCCGATCGATGCCAAGCTCAGCGAAGCCGGAAATACCGGCGCCGAGGCCGAGAATTGCGCGCTTGTTGGAAATCTCGTCGAGTGTCGCAATCGCCATGGCTGTCAGTGCAGGATGTCTGGCGTAGGGATCTGTCACGCAAGGTCCGAGCCTGACCCGAGACGTATTTTGCGCGAAATATCCCAGACACGAATAGACCTCCCGATAGAACCGTTCATCGGCAAGCCAGACCGTGTCGTATCCGCTCGCTTCGGCGAGCTTGACGCGATCAAGCATCTTGACCATGGGCGCGTTGCCGAGAATCAGCAGGTCGAGGGTCATCTTGTCGGTATCCTGTTTGCGCATACGTCTTGGATCAGGCAGAGCTCAACGCGAAGGAGGGATCATTCTATCTCGTCGCTGACGAAATAGATGTTCTTCGAGCGATCGAGATACTTGCCATAAAGCTCTTCTCGCAGTGCAACACCAGCCGGTGAGGCAAGGTCCTTGTCGTGTTGCTCCAGGCTCTTGACTTCGATCCTTTCGATATATTGCCACGTTGAGTTTTCGGCGCCCTGGATGGGGCGGCGAATGCGATGAACCTTATAGCTCACGTAATTGTCGAGGCTACGCACGAGAACGTAGTCGCGCTCGCGCACCCAAGCCTCATATTCCGCCGGGTCGACCCCTTCCTTGAGCGTGCTGATCAGGAAACGGACTGGCATGTGACTTTCTCCTTGGCTGTTTGCCCCATTCGGGTTGATCGAATATTGCCGACCACTTTGACACGCACGCGCATGGCATTTCCGGGCAGATAGGCGATCGGCGTATCCTCCGCCTCGACCAGCGCGAGCGATTCTGAGTCCGCGCCGGCCTCCACTGCCCGGGATTCGGCAAGCTTGCGTGCTGAAGCAACCGCCTCGTCTCGCGTCAGTCCCTGAAACACCTGGTCGACTTCACCACTGACCTGGGCAATGGCTGCGCCAACCGCATTCGCGCAACCACCGTGCTGAACCCGGACGACACGCCCGACGCCCTGCAATTCTTCCGGAACAAGAAACGCGCCGCCACCGACCGCAATCAGCGTGATGTCTGAAGCGTTTGTCTTCATCCGGTCGACGTTCTCTTCCAGCATCTCCTTGCAGCGGCGCAGAATCCTTTTCACGTCATCGGCAGCGATGTGTGCCACACGCTTGCGATCGCCGAGATCGATCAGTCCCGCGGCAACGCCGATGTCCGTCGCCGTCACGCGATTGCCGCCAAACACCAGCGCTTCCGTGGACAGGCGATACCCAACGCTAAGCGGCCCGATGGTTGCCGCTTCAAGGTCGATATGGCTGCCGCCACCTAGTCCGATCGAAACGAGATCCGGCATACGGAACAGGGTCCTGACGCCTCCAATATGAACAACCGCGTTGGCTTCACGGGGAAAGCCATTTCTCAAGTAGCCAAAGTCCGCCGTCGTGCCGCCGACGTCGACCACCACCGCATCTTTGAGCCCCGAAAGATAGGCCGCACCACGCATTGAGTTGGTCGCACCGGAGGCAAAGCTGAACACCGGGTAGGTAGCGGCACGCGAGGCCTCCGCGACCGTGCCGTCGTTTTGCGTGACAAAAAGCGGCGCGTTCAGCCCGACTTTTGACTTGGCATGCTCAAAAGCCGTGATGGTCTCCCGCGCAAGCGCAATGAGAGAAGCATTGAGAATGGCCGCGTTCTCACGTTCGAGCAATCCTATCCCGCCGAGCAAATGTGCGCAGGTCACCGACACATCGGGGATTTCTTCGCGCAGGATGGCGGCGACCGCTTCTTCATCGGACGGATCAAGCGGAGAGAACAGTGCGTTGACCACGACGTATTTGAGGCCGAGATTGCGTATTTCGCGCGCAATTCTTCTGGCTGCGGTAGTATCCAGAGGGGCGAACCTGCGCCCGTCGTAATCGTGGCCGCCTTCAATTTGAAAGACCCCGCCATTGGCGAGCTCAGCGAGGCCAGCCGGCCAATCGGTGAAGGGCGGCAAGGAGCTCGTGGCGGGGAGCGCGACCCGGATCACCGCCACTTTCGTCAGATGACGGCGCTGAACGACCGCATTGATGAAGTGGGTCGTGCCGATCATCAGCGCGTCGAGACCACTGTCATGCTCGGCGCTCAGATCGAGTGCCTCGATGGCCGCAGCCACACCACTGGTGACGTCGGCCGTGGTCGCGACCTTCACGCCCTGCACGACCTTTCCGCCGTCGATCAGCACGGCATCCGTATTGGTGCCACCTACGTCAATCCCAATGCGTCTCATGAGCAGAATACCGACTTGAAATCGATGTCATAACCAAAGGCGCGGGGGCCGACATGGTCGAGTCCGCGCGGCGAGAGGAAGACCGGAGCCGCCGGCAGCGCGATCACCGTCGTCCGCTGCCCGTAGCGAATGGTTTCCGTTCCGATCGCCTCGCCGGATTCGCTGTCGAGAACGCAAATAAGGTCCGGCGTCGAGACGAGCGCCTGCCCATCACGCCACACGACGATCCACTCATTCTGGAAGTCGATCCGGATCTGGCTGCCGTGGTCATCGCCAAGCCCCTCCACGACCGTGCGGCCGCGCAGGAAGCCCTCCGTTGTCCGCCGCTCGACTTCAACGATCTTGCCGGAGAACAGGAACTTGCCGGATTCCGCCTTCAGAATGGCCGCAATCGGGTCGGCGTGTTCCCGGTTGGCCTCAGCAACCGCCCGTCCGAGATTAATGGCCTTGGATGTGGTATGGGGAATGGCCCACTTTTTCACCTCAGCACCGGTGCGCGGCGCCTTGCAGGTCGCAACGATGGACCCGAACTCAGTGCAAAGCTTTCGGCTCACGCGCTCCATCCATTTCCAGGACGAGGTTTTGCCAACGATGGCCTCATTACCGCGCGGGTCTACTGAGGTCAGCGGATAAGGAGCGAGATTGCCCACTGCAAAGCTTGTCATTTGCGCTTCGGGATAGGCCCGGCCCATCGCATCGGCGTCGACAACTGGAATTTTCAGGTGAACGGCAGCAAGCAAGGACTGCATGCCGTTGCCGCCGCCGATCTCGACCGCCATCACCGCCCTGAACTTGCGGCCAAGATGCTCCTCCATAGCCGAAACGGCGCGAGCGATCAGCCTGCTGTCAACCAGACGTTCCTGGAAGACAAGCGGCGCGCCCATGATGGAGACAACCGCGATCGCATCATCATCGTCCAGCTCATCAGGATCGATCAGATCGACGCGAACGCCCGCATCGTAGAAACGTCGCAAATTCAAGAGCGCGTGATACGGACTCCCGCCCCCGCCTGTTCCGAGAATCCAGGCACCGACCGAGAGCGCCTCGATATCCTCTGGACTCAATTGCCTCATCTATATCCTCCAAGCCGCATCGATTGCGGCGATAAAAAACCGATCAAGCAGCAACCGGGCCGCCGCCTCTGCCAAGCGCGCGCTGCGCCCGCTGCAGCAGAAACTGATCGCCGAAGCGGTGCGCTATGCGCTGAGCGGCAGTTGTAAGCAGCGTGATCGCGCGATTCCTCTCCTCATCGCTCATGTGCGAGGCTGGATACGAAATACAGAACCCCACGGTCTCGCGGATTTCTGGATCGGAGACGCTCACTGAGATTGAGCCGACCCCGGGGATCGCCTCATCGAGGGCCTCGGCCCAGCCGAACCGGCGCGGCTGATCCAGCGCCGCCACCAGCTCGTCGACATTTTGAGGCGCGCGCGGCGAAGGCGGAGTGACACCTTCAACATGAAGCGAGCGCACCACGCCATCCGGAAAGCGCGAGAGCAGACTGCGCCCAATCGCAGTCGCAAAGGCAGGAGCACGCTGACCCAGCGGCGTGAAGACACGCAAGGCGTGGGAGCCCTGATGCATCCGGATGACCAGAACATCCGCACCATCAAGGATCGAGACATAACCGGTGTGCCCGGTCTCTCGAGTGATCTCCTTTACGGCCTCATCGACGGCGTCAATCAGGGAAGAGTTCAGCTTGTAGAGGCGCGAAATCTCGAAAAGCAGATTTCCGACCTTATAGCGCGGCGGATTCTCCGAGCGCGACAGCAGCCCCTCAAGCAGCATCGTCTTCAGCAACCGAGATGCTGAACTTTTAGGCATATTCAACAGTTGCGAGACATCTGTCACCGAGACCTCAAGCCTGCCTGGCCCGAAAAGTCTAAGGATTTGCGCTGCGTTTTCTATTGAGCCCACTTTTTCATCACCTAGTTTCGTATGTTGAAACTGAGTTGACAATAACAGAACGATGACAATAATGCAAGCCATCGCGCACCGGATGACCGGCAAATCTTTCGCGCAGAGTCAGGAGGGGAATGAGATGACCAGCGACACGCGCCGTCGGGACTTTTTGAAGTTTGCCGCAACCAGCGTCGCGGCCCTCACATTCACCGGCACAGCTCGTTTGGCTGCCGCACAGGAAAAGCGAACGCTGACAGTCGCCTGGGATGCCGACATCGACACGCTCGATCCGGCCTCCTTCAAGACGTCGGCCGGCTACACGGTGCAGGCCAACGTTTACGACAGCCCGCTGATGTGGAAGGTGCAGCCGGTCGAGGGGAAGCCGGGGGTGTCGCAAGCAAAGCCTGGCGAGATCGAGAGCGGCATCGCCCAGTCCTGGTCCTTCGAAAATGGCAACGCCACGCTGGTGCTGAACATCCGCAAAGGCTTGAAATTACCGAGCGGCCGCGATGTCAACGCCACGACCGTGAAGTATCTCCTCGACCGCGGGCTGCAGTCACCGGGTTATATGCGCCTCCTGTTTCCGCGCCTTCTTGGGATAACCAAGCCCGAGCAGTTCAAGGTGCGCGACGACTTCACGATCGAGATCAACATGCCCTCGCCCAGCCCGATGGCGCTGGACATGATGGCGCTTATGAATAACGCGCTGCTTGATCCGGAAGAGGTCAAGGCGAATGCGACCGCGGACGATCCCTGGGCCGCCAACTGGTTGAAGCGAAGCACAGCCGGCCTCGGGCCGTATCAGCTAGTCAAGAACCAGCCGGGCGTCGAGGTCGTCCTGGAAGCGCAGGCCGATCACTGGCGTGGTCGTCCCTATTTCGATCGGATCGTCCTCAAATATGTACCGAACGAAGCCGACCGCTTGCTGCTGCTCAAGCGCAAGGCCATCGACATGGTGGTTGGCAGATCAACGCTGTCTCCGCGCAATGTGAAGAGTCTCGAGGCGGAGCCAGGTTTGAAGACCGTCTCCGTGCCGGACACCCTGTGTCACTGGCTTTGCATGAACACGCAGAAGGCGCCGCTTAACAATGTCAAAGTGAGGCAGGCCATCAACTACGCGATCCCGGTCCAGGCCATCATCCCGAGCGTGCTGTATGGTTTTGGCACCGAGATGAAGAGCCCTGTGCCTAGTTTGACGCCCGGTTACGACAACACGATCAGTCCCTACAAGTACGACATCGCAAAGGCCAAGGAGTTGATGCGCGAGGCGGGCTTCGGCAAGGAGCCGGTTCCGATCGACCTTGCGGTACGCGCTGGATGGCAGCCGCACGAGCAGGCCTCGGTCTGGCTCCAGACCGAGCTGGAGAAGATCGGCTTCAAGGTGAGCATCGTCAAGGAAACCGAAGCCACCTTCCGCCAGATCGCAACCAAAGGCGATCACCAGCTTTCGATCGAGTCTTGGCAGTCCTGGATCAACGATCCCTTCTATCACCTGTTCTTCAACTTCCACAGCACAGCGAAAGGCACGAACACCTCATTCTATTCCAATCCGGAAGTCGACAAGCTGATCGATGAGAACATGCATGAAACCGACACCAGCAAGCGTCTGGCGGCGGCAAAACGCCTGCAGGAGATCATCATCGGCGACGCCGTCTGGGGGCACCTCTGGTACGAGAACTGGACCCGCGTCATGCGATCCGACCTCGTTGGCATTGAGAAGCGTTGGGATAGTTATGAGCGCTTTTTCAGCATGAAGCTCGCCTGAGCACGTCGTCTTCGTACAAACGAGAGAGCGCTCCAATGGGTTTCTTCAATTATGTCATGCGACGGTTTGCGCTGGCTCTGCCGACCTTGTTCGGGGTCAGCGTGATCTGCTTTACCCTCACCTACCTGCTTCCGGGCAATCCGGCCATGGTCAAGGCGGGCCCGTTTGCCACGCCCGAACATCTCGCTGAAATGGAGCACCAAATGGGCCTGGATCGCCCGTTCCCGGAGCAATACTACCGCTACGTCGCCGGCATCTTTCAAGGCGATCTTGGCGAGAGTGCCTCGACGGGACGGCCGGTGTCTCAGGACTTTCTGCAGCGCCTGCCCGCCACTCTCGAGCTCAATCTGGCGAGCCTTCTCATCGCGATTGTGATCGGACTGCCTCTTGGGGTCTTGTCAGCGGTGCATCGCGACACATTGATCGACCATATCGGACGAGTGGTCGGCATCATGGGTGTCGCCATGCCGAGCTTTCTGACCGGACTCGTGTTCGTTTACGTCTTCTTTTACATGTTCAACTTGGCCCCCTCACCGCTTGGACGCTTGGGATCGGGCATAGAACCTCCGGCACACATAACCGGACTTTATGTGATCGACTCCCTGCTTACCGGAAACTGGATCACCTTACGATCAAGTCTGCATCAGCTCATGCTGCCTGCAGCGACCCTCGGGCTCAGCGCGATCGCGCCAGTCGCACGCATGGTGCGGTCCACCATGCTTGAGATCCTCGAGTCCGACTACATCAAGGCGGCCTGGGCGGCCGGATTGCCGCGAAGAACGGTGATCTATCGGGATGCGCTGCGAAATGCGCTGATACCTGTGATCACGATTTCCGGAATCGTTTTTGGATTCTTGATGGCCGGAAATGCGGTGGTCGAAAGCGTGTTCTCATGGCCTGGTATTGGAAATTACGCGGTGACTGCATTGCTTACGAAGGACTCGGCTCCGATCCAGTCTTTCATCCTCTTCGTCGCAGTGACGTGTGTCATGGTCAATTTGGCGGTCGATATTGCGTACGGCCTCGTTGATCCCCGGATTAGGTTCAGCTGATGTCCTCATCATTGTCTGTCTCCTCTTCGATTTCGCAACCAGCGGCTTCATCTCTGGTGTGGCAGCGGCTTCAGCGCAATCCCGTCTCCTTTGCGGCACTGTGCGTGATCATGCTGATCGCGGCGGCCGCGATATTGGCGCCGATCGTGGCGCCCTACGCGCCCGATGCCACCGACCCTGCAGCTTCTTTGCAGCCGCCTTCCTGGCACCATGCGCTTGGTACTGACGAGTTCGGACGCGATCAACTCTCGCGAATCATTTTTGCGGCCCGAGTCGACCTGCTGGTTGCCTTTGCGGCAACGTTTGTTGCCGTTTCAATCGGAGGGTTGCTTGGAGCGGTCGTCGGATACAGCCGGGGGTGGGCTGATGCGATCGCGATGCGCGTCGTCGACGCTCTGATGGCCTTCCCGGCCTTCGTACTGGCCATGGGCATCACGGCGGGGCTTGGCAATTCCACCACCAATGTCGCAATTGCCATCTCGATCACACAAATCCCGGCCTACCTGCGGCTGACCCGTGGAGAGATGCTTCGGCTTCGCGAGATGGAATATGCCGATGCTGCTCGCACGCTCGGCAATCCGACCTGGAGGATTGTGCTGATTCACCTGCTGCCGAACTGTCTTCCGCCGCTGATTGTGCAAGCGACGCTCTCGACGGGCTTTGCCCTTCTGACGATGGCCTCGCTCTCCTTCATTGGACTTGGAATTCAGCCGCCACAGAGCGAATGGGGCGTGATGACCGCAGAAGGTGCCTCACAGATCGTTACCGGAGAATGGTGGCTGTTCCTGTTTCCCGGCCTTGCGATCATGACCTCCGTTCTCGCATTCAACCTTATCGGTGACGGATTGCGTGATTTGCTGGACCCGCGCATGAGGGGTTTGAGATGACCGAGCTGCTTGAGATCTCTGATTTGACCGTCCATTTTGAGATCAACCAGGGCGCCATCGAAGCAGTCGACCACATCAACCTGACCATCCGCCGGGGGGAGGTTCTCGGGCTGGTCGGCGAGTCCGGGTCGGGAAAGTCGGTCACGTCTTTTGCCATTCTGCGCCTGATCCGTCCGCCAGGGCGTGTCTCCGGAAGGGTTCACTTTGACGGCGTAGACCTTGGCACGCTTTCTGAGGAAGAGATGCGGCGCATGCGCGGCGGAAAGATCGCGATGGTATCGCAGACGCCGCGAACCGCGCTCAACCCGCTCCTGACCGTTGGAAAGCAGATTTCACGCTTGCTGATGGTGCACGCCGGCTTGTCGCCACGAGAGGCCGACAAGAAGATGCTCGAGATGCTGCGCCTTGTCCGCATTCCGGCGCCCGAAAAGCGAGCCAAGCAATACCCGCATCAGCTCTCGGGAGGAATGTGTCAGCGGATCATGATCGCTATGGCGCTTGCAACCTCCCCTCAGCTCCTGCTCGCGGACGAGCCAACGACCGGGCTCGACGTTTCGATCGCGGCCAAGATTCTTGATCTGCTGCGCGAATTGAGCGCGAAAACAGGTGCGGCGATCATGCTCGTCACGCACGATCTTGGCGTCGTTGCCGAGATCTGCGACCGCGTCGCCGTTATGCATGCCGGCCAGGTTGTTGAATGCGCGCCCGTGCGGGAGCTGTTCCATAATCCGGCCCATCCCTACACGAAGGCGCTCGTCCGATCGATACCGAGGGTCGATCGCGACGTCGTTCTAGAGCCCATACCAGGGTCGGTTCCTTCCCTGGTCAACCCGCCGAGCGGGTGCCGTTACGCAGGGCGCTGTGAGTGGGTGATGGATCGCTGTCGCGCCGCACGCCCTACGATGATCGAGGCCGGTCCCGGCCATGTTGTAGCATGTTATGGATTCGAGGAACGCCGTGGCACTTGTTGAGATACGTGATCTGCAGATGCATTTTCCGCTCGGCGGGGTGGCCGGCACTCTCGCGCGCCTACGCGGTCAGGAACAGCCCGTCGTGCGGGCGGTCGATTCAGTCTCCTTCGATATAGAAGCCGGCGAGACGGTTGGATTGGTTGGCGAATCCGGCTGTGGAAAATCGACCGTCGCGCGTTGCTTGGTTCGGCTAGTCGAGCCGACGGCGGGATCCGTCCGCTATGATGGCACGGACATAGCGAGGCTTGATGCCCATGCCATGAAGCCGTTGCGCCGCGATATCCAGATGGTGTTTCAGGATCCTACTGCCTCGCTCAATCCTAGACTAACGGTGAGACGGATGGTCGAGGAGGCCCTCACGCTCCATACCAAGCTTCCGGCGAAGGAGCGGCGCGAGCTCGTCGAGGAGCTCATGCAGGAGGTGGGGCTCGGCCGCGATCTGTTGGACCGGTATCCGCACGAGCTTTCGGGCGGTCAACGCCAGCGGGTCAATATCGCCAGGGCGATTGCAACGAATCCCCGCTTCGTTGTTCTTGACGAGCCAACCTCCGCACTCGACGTATCGCTACGCTCGCGAGCAATTCTCCTGCTGGAGAAACTGCGCGAGCAACTCGGGTTGTCTTACCTGTTCATTTCACACGATCTGGCCACTGTGAAGTACCTGGCGAGCCGCGTTGCCGTGATGTATCTCGGCAGCATAGTGGAGATGTCGGGCACCAAGGATCTGTTTGCAAAGCCCTTGCATCCCTACTCGCGCGCTTTGCTAGCGGCCGTTCCAGTTCCGGATCCTGACGCAAAGCGCGACGATTTCGCTTTGTCGGGCGAAATTCCAAGCCCTATCGATATCGCGCCTGGATGCAGGCTGAGAGGTCGCTGTCCGTTGGCCAAACCTGTATGCGCGGAAAGACCGCCTTTGAAGGAGGTTGCGCCCGGCCGGTTCGTGGCCTGTCACCTGGTCTGATAAGGACGTCTATAAATGTTAGAGCCGCGGTGCTGAGGAGCTCGAGTTCAAGATGGCTGTTGTCCGGTTTGTTTTTGCGGCATTGAAGCCTTGAGGTCAGCGCAGTTGACTATGAACGAGTCGAACGCGACGTGGATTGTGTGTTTCCTTCGAAGTTGAAGTTGATCGTGAGCTATCGCACGCATCGAATCACCGAAACGACCTCTCCTGTGGCCCGCGGGACTATTGAGCGTAGACCCATCGTGCGGTCTGCGAGGCTGAACTCGCTGTCGCAGGCAAGCGAACTGATCGACGACCTTTACGAGAAGCATTTGGTTGGATAAATCGAAGACGGTATCGGTCTGGTCGGAACGTATCGAGCCGTGACACCCGCGACGAGGCGCTTGGTCTGGATGCGTCTGCTTCGGATCTACTCGTTCTGATGCACCTACGCCCTGATCATCCGCGCCGGTTCTGAGGAAGAGCCCGGGGGATGCTTCACGTAGATTCAATCACCCTATAAAAGGGGCCAAGCCAACAAACACGAATTCTCGGCTTCGGCTGGGCAAGATTGCAGGCCGGATGCCCTTCGCGTCCTTAAAAAAAGGGCCACTCCAAGGAGCGGCCCTTAAGTGAGGGAGGAAACGTCCCATAGGGACTTCTGGGATCAGGCCGCAGCCTGTTCGATCGGGGAGAATGGCAGGCCTAGGCTCTCGGCTACAGTCCTGTAAGTGAGCCGGCCGCGATAGATATTGAGGCCAGCGCGCAGATGCGGATTTTCGAGGACCGCCGCGAAACCCTTGTTGGCGAGCGCCAACCCGAACGGCAGTGTGGCATTGTTCAGTGCTTGGCTTGACGTGAGCGGGACGGCTCCGGGCATATTGGCGACGCAATAGTGAATTACGCCATCGACCTCGTAAGTTGGATCCGCGTGCGTGGTCGGGCGCGATGTTTCGAAGCAGCCCCCTTGATCGATGGCGACGTCAACGATGACGGAGCCCTTGCGCATTGATGCCAGCATGCTGCGGCTGACGAGTTTCGGCGCGCTTGCACCGGGAACGAGGACCGCGCCGATGACAACGTCTGCTGCAAAGACTTCCTCTTCGACGGCGTCTATGGTCGAGAATCTGGTACGAACGCGGCCTTCGAACAGTTCATCCAGCTCGCGAAGGCGCGGGATCGAGCGGTCGAGGATCGTGACCTCGGCACCCAGGCCGGCGGCTATTCGGGCCGCATGACTCCCAACGACGCCGCCTCCGATCACGACGATGCGAGCCGGCTGCACGCCAGGAACGCCGCCAATCAACAGCCCCCGCCCGCCGGTATAGCGCGTCAGGGCGCGGCCTGCCGCTTCGACCGCAAGCCTTCCCGCAACTTCGCTCATCGGCGCGAGCAGCGGAAGCCCGCCATGCGCATCCGTCACCGTCTCATAGGCGATGGCGGTGCATCCAGATTCGAGGAGTCCCTTCGCCTGTTCCGGGTCTGGCGCCAGATGCAGGTAGGTGAAAAGGATCTGCCCCTCTCGCAGCTCAGTCCATTCGGAGGGTTGGGGCTCCTTCACCTTTACGATCATCTCGCTCGATGCGAAGACCTCACGAGCTGAGCCGACAATCGATGCGCCGGCGTTGCGATAATTGTCATCGCTCGCGCCAATGCCGGCACCCGCATTGGTCTCGACCAGTACACTGTGACCGGCAGCTACATATTCTCGGACGGCGCCAGGGGTTAGACCCACGCGGTATTCGTGCGTCTTGATTTCCTTAGGCACCCCGACCTTCATATGCAATCTCCTCGTTGGACGCCCCCCTTCTAGTCGAAAGGCCAAGTTGTTTCTCTGCAAAATCGGGGAGAACGGGCGGCATAACGGCGAGAATCTCCGCTCTCCGAGGGCATCTTGCAGAATTCCAAGCAGTCGCTGTCCTGTCCTTTCTCAGGGGGCGCGGCGCGCGGCCAGAATCCGATTGCGGCGAGTGGCCGCTCGGGGCTCAGTTCTTGAGGCATGCGCCACAAGCGTCCGATTGCTGCTGATGATGCAGCCAAAGGCGAAGGTGCGCCTGCCCGTGGCGTTTTCCCGCCCAGAGCCGGCTCAAGGGCAGCAGCGCCAGCGCAGCGACGCCAGCTGTTCCTGCACGACGGGCTCGTTGCAATCGTGCAGTGGTACCGAGCGCGCGCATGACGGACGGCAAGGGCTTCAACGTCGATCTGATCGGCCTACCCGGCGGCGGACGGCGCGCCATCCGCGTGCGTAAGGAAGCCAGTGGCTGATCATATCATCAGGAGCCTGAGGACACCGACGTGGCTCTGTGCGAATCTTCCCGGAGCAGCGGCGAGGCCCGCTGGCGTGGCAAGGGAGACCATCCTCAAGCCTTGGAATGGTTGAAGTCCGTTGAGAGCTGATGACCCGCAAGGTCCAGAGCTACTTGCCCCGCATTGGAAACGATGCGGGGCACTTTTGTTGAACTAATTTCGGGCTCAGCCTTTAGGTTCGCTGCATTTCAGAGATGCATCAGAAGTGGTCGCCTTTGCTGGTGAAGCACCTCCGACGGAGTTTTTGAGCAGATCGCCAAATCTTTGTTTCTCCTCGGCAGGGCCGATTACCGCCCAGTACGAGACGATCGTGCAGTGCCCATCCTTGTCGTGGCCCCACCCGGTAAGGTTTCCAATGAAGATGTCGTCGTTATCCGTTTCGAGCCGCTGCCCAACAAATGCGCCCATCCCTAGCTTGTCAGTGCTCGAAATGTACGTGAACATCAAAAGATCTCCGGAACGGGAGCCCTTCACTTTGAAGTTGCGGGGATTCCCTTTTCTGTTGGTACGCTCGGCAACGTCTCGATCCTGGATCATCCTTCCAGAGGCCAGAACGTGCCGGGACACTAGGAATTCGTATTGATCGGCAGGACCATCAGAAGGATCAGTGTAGATGTACAGCGCCTGCTCAAGACTCATCAGCCGTATGAGCCAAGGGATGACGTTTTGCTCGAACGGGTCACGAATAAAGCCGACGACAACGGCTGCCACGACAAAACCTAGCGCTGCTTTCAGGCCCTGACGCGCCAGATCAGGCGCCAGCGGCCGCACCGCGTCGCGAGCCCGCTTCCAATACCTTTTTGCGAGCAGAAATCTCGGAGGTAATACGAGCTCTTTGCCAGCTCGTGTCTTGCGCGAATTGCCCATGCTCCCACCCCAAAGAACTTCTCGGGCGCAAAACGCCCGAGAAGCCTTTTGCATCCTTAACCGCCGCAGAGCGTCGAGTTTGCCCTGACGATGACCGGTGCCGACGGACGAGAGCTGCGCATCAGATCCTCCATGCGAGCAGTAGAGTTGCTCGCTCTCATCATGTTGGAAGGCGAAAGGAGCGGTTCAAGAGAGTCGATAAAAAAACCAGAGCTTTCCGGTAAGTGCCGGATATTATTTGCTTCCCATCACCTACCGCATCGCAAACAGCTACTATAGTCCTATGCTTACCGCGACATTACAGGCGCGCCCCACGCCATCTGCCATTCGAAAACAGCGAATACTCGGGCAACTCGAGTCGGAGAATTTCAGGCGTTTCGCCACGACGTCCGCGCTCCTACAGTCCAAAAATACAACAACCGTCTGACAAAGAGCCGAAGCACCAGCTGCGCTAGCGGCCAAGGCATTGAAGGTGCTCTGCAGGTTATAGGCAGCTCCCAGGGCGTTGAGCTTTTCAGCCTCTTCCCTCATCCCAATCGTCCCTTTGACTCCGGCAAACTTGTTTCCTGAATTCACCTTCGCAGACAAGAACCACAAACTGGCGGCCAGGATCGCTAGAGCGGCCGTCGCCAAATTGAAGAAGTGCTTCGCTGTCAATCTTTCCCCCGTATGTTTGCGAGCCGCGGGGCCATCTAACGGCAGCGCACCTTCGCATAGATGGTGCAGCCCTGCGTCCCGTCGCAGAACAAGACCTCTTTCCATCCGGAGGGGTCACAGTCGCCCTCCCAGCATTTATGGTTCGGAGGAAGGGTGCTGCAATCCCGGTGCGGGCCGTCGCGCAGAATACCGGCGATAGCTCCCGCCCTCATTATTGCTTGCGCCTCTTCAGGCGTCTTCCGCTCCGTTGCGTAGCCCAGCTGATGCGCTTCCTCGACCGACTGCGGAATCCTTACGGCGCCTGCCATTTACGGCCCTCCTTTGCGAATGGCTGCCGCGACGGCTTGTCCGATCAGTGCGGCGTTGTGGATTGCGGCGGCTTCGGCGGCGGCGGCGTCCCCAGGCGGTGCGATGGTGATGGTCACATCGTGGGTACGTGTGCGCGTAGCGTTCACGAATGGAGAGTCCGGGTTGGCCGTAAACTCCACCAGCTTCCACGTTGGCGTAACCGAACCACCATAAACAACCACGAAGGTCACCTCGTAGCTGAATGCGCTGTAAGGACCAATGATTGTTCCTGGCACGGTCGACAAGAAGATCTTCTTATCCAGGAACTGGCCGATCTTGAGATCTCCCTCGATCAGTATCTCTCCTGGCCTCTCGCACGGATTTACAATCGGCCGAGCTGAGCGCAGCTCCCTGAGCGGGTAAGTGAAGGAGATCGTTTCAATTCTTGTCGCTTCTGAAGAGGCATTCACTCCAGCGCCGAGCGTGAATGACCTCGTATCGGAAAGAGTTCGCACCCACGACAGGCCTGGGTTCGCGCTGCCCTTCTCATCAACGGTCAACTTTAGAGTAACTGTTGCCAACCAGTCTTTGATCCAATCAGCCTTGTTGCCGCTCCGTTGACCCGCCCCATAGTATTTCCGGATCGCATCATCCGCTCCCTTGTGCAGCTCGCACTTGATGTGGTTGATGATACGATTTTCTGTAATTTTCTGGCTTTCAGGAGGCTCGTGCCACTCCTGCATCTCCGGGACGTAAGCCCCGCAGCCCCCAAAAAGGGCAATAGCTGCCGCGCAAAGCAGAAGCCCACAAATCCGCATGATGAAAACCGCTCAACGAAAACTAAACTACTGCATGTCGACACACTCTCGGCTTGGTCGCAACGGCTCCCGATCGGGCGGCATCACAGAATCTTCAGTTGTATCAATTTCGCAACATTGGGTTGAGCCCTGCTCAGCTTGCAGTTGCGACGCCGCTAAAACGCGAAATCGCATCTGCCGGTAAGACAGAAGGCTCAGGCGATCCTTTTATCGTGGCCTGCCCGCCAACCAGCATCCATCGCACGATCTGAGAAGCCACGCCTGATCGTGCCTTGAGGCCGATTCGATCACCCGCCTCCGCCTACGGTGCGAAACGTTCGGCGGTTTAACGATCAGGGTCCATTCGCAGCTGGGATTCAGCAAGCAGTATCCAGACGCCAGGGCGGCGAAGATGACCAGGTCGGCCTGTCTTCGCCCACGGACCAACAAACTCATTCTGGCTCGGTTCTGCGTCTCAGGCCCACTCCCGTGTGAAGGCTGCATCCACTCCGCTGCCTAGAGGACTGGGAATTTGGACCCGAAGCGCATCAGGGCAAGCCATCCGACTGTCTGCCGGAGGGTCCCTCGGTCGGAGCCTCCTTGCCCCGCCGCTCATCCTTTGTGTCCTATGACTTCCCGTCCGGCAACGAATGGCGCGGCCGGTTAAACCAGCGGGAGTACGAAAGATGAAACGCGACGAAAATTACCAAGCGCCGCATGGGGTCTATATGGTCGAGGGTGAAGGCGAAGCCTTCTGGACCAGGATCGGCACAGCATGGCCTCACAAAAACGGCAAGGGATTCAACATCCACCTCAGCAGCTTGCCACTCACGGACGCCTCGTCATCCGTGAGCCGAAGGCAGCCAAGGGCGACGCGGAGGTGGGGCAATGAGCCCCCGCCGCCACGCGGCGCTACCGCGTCCGTCTCAACGACAGGGATTTTCGCGACATGATTGTCCTCGCCATCAGCAAGGAAGCGGCAATCGTCAAGTCAATTGCCATCAACGACCTAACTGGCCTCGGTCAGTTGTCCACCAGCCCGAGCGATGTGGATTGGGATGCGAGCGTTGTCAGCCTGCAGGTGCTCTCATGAGCGACCTCTTTCGCAACACAGTCGTTCACGGAAACTGCATCAATGTGATGCACGAGATGAAAGTCCGCCTGGGTGGACTTCATCCTCACCGCCCCGCCCTACCTGTGCCGCTACCAGTCCCGCGATGGGCGGACCATCGCCAACAACGACCGCGACGGCTGGCTGATGCCTTTGCCGAAATGCACCGCGTATTGAATTGTGCCTAGCTTGTACGGCTGGAATGCCGCCGACAAGCTCATCGGCGCCTGCGTAGCGGGATGCCGAATGGTGGGCCATATCGTCTTCACCAAGCGCTACGCTTCCTCGTCGCGCTTCGTGCTGAGCAAGCAGGAGCGGCCCTACCCGCTCGCCAAGGGTGAGCCCGCGCGACCGTGAAAGCCAATCGACGACGCGCGCGACTGGCGCTACACCGGTAATCGGCTTCATCCAATTCAGAAGCCAATCAAAGTCTTCCGTCCTCTTATTGAAGCGCTCTGTCCAGCGAGCGGGCTGGTGCTCGACCCGTTCTACGCGTCGGTCTTCACCCTGATCGGCGCGCAAATGACGAGCCGTGATTATGCCGACATCGTATTGGATGCGCAGCATTGCGAAACTGTTCGTATGCGGGTGGCCTGCAATGAGTTGCGCAGTTTCGCGACCCTGCCCCGGCTCGCGAGCCGAGGCACATCCTTTGCGTTTCGGTCTAGGAGCGCTCCGAGCACGTCTGCCCGGCAGGCTTCTTGGCAACGTCCGGACGCATCTCCTTAACTGCTTTCGCTAAACTCGCTAACTCCTTATACGCATCTGGGTTGTTTATTTGTCGCTCATCGATGATCGGCTTTATCCTATCAAACTGCTGACAGTACCAATTACCCGATATCTGCTTGAAAGTTGCCAGGTCATAGACGCCGGAATTTACGCCAACTGAAAACGCCTCTAGAGTTCTCAGTTGGGCGCGGAGTTCTTTCTCCGGGGTCTCTTTGTTGAGATGAGGTAAATCGAGCTCGCTTCTAACCTTCATCCAAGCATCTACCGTTGCTTGGATTTTGCGATTGAGGCTGTCTTCCCTAGCTGATTTAGAAAGAATATTTGTTGCTCTGACTAGCAAGGCGGTAGCGACAACCAGCAGCAACGTAGCCACCCCAGTTAAGAACTCTCCCGGATTTGCCTTTGCATGTTCCAGCAGCTTTTCGAAAAACTCCTGCATTGCGCCTCCTGTGTGAGTGCAGTTACAGAGCTAGGATGCCATTATGCGGCTGCGATTTAGCTTGACGCTGTTCTATGGTGCGAGGAGCCGTCTCAACTTTAGCAAGGATCAACGAAGTAGCCAACACGATTAGCCCTCGGCGTGTCGCTGCTTCGGTTCGCCACTCGCCGCGCGAATTGCCTGCTGGCACCTTCGTTCCGCGGACCTGAAGGGCGTCCGGGGGCTTTGCCCTGCGAAAACATCGGACAATACATGTCCGCTGAAGGCCATGCGCCCGGGTCCGCTCTCGGCTTCTGACCAACACTCTCTTCTCTGATCCCTGTTGCAGGATTGCATGCCAGGAGGCGAGTAAGAGTGTGCAGCAAACGGAATGGCGCACTTATACATCGCTACGCGACATAGATGCACGGCCAGCGCAGGCGCATGGCCGTAAGGCGTCGCTCCGCAAACAGAAGCGGAGCGACATGGCGTCTTATCATTTCTCTGTTCAGCCGGTTAAGCGCTCGGACGGGCGCTCCGTGCTGGCGATGACGACCTACCGGGCTGGCGAACGGCTGAGGGATGAGCGGCGCTGGATAGACGTTGACTTTTCAAGGCGGCGCGGTGTGGTGCATGCTGAAGTCCTGCACCCGAGGACGCAGCCGAATGGCTGCTTGATCGCGCGTCGCTTTGGAATGGCTTGGAGTGGAAAAGCGCCGTGATGCCCAGCTCGCACAGGAAATCAACATGGCATTGCCTCACGAACTCAGTACGGATGAGCAGCTTCACATTAGCCGCTCGTCCTCTCCGCTATGACCTCATAGCAGGCGCGAGTGGAACATGCGTACCCTGCGCGCAACGTCAAGGCGTTCAGCAAGATGGTGACAACGACTGGGGCTCGCCGAACCACGATGAGGAAGCAACTGGAGAAGTACGAGCCTATCCTGCAGCTATAGACTCCTCCGCCTGCCGCTTCGCCAGGTCGCGTGCACGCCCTGTCCGGCTGGCAAGCGTCTTGTCCTCCGAAGCACCTTGTTATGAACCCGTCCGCAAGCCGCGTGACGAGGCATTGCGGATCATCGACCAGCTGGATCGCCTGTTTCTCGCCCTGCTCGGCGTCCGCGAGTCTCAGCTAATGCGCCACACCAAGTGGGCAAACCGGCTCCGGTGGCGCCGGTCGCATCTCATTGAGTCCCTGCCAGTGCTTGGGCGCTTTCGCAGCCGCTTGCCGTCTTCCTAGGCCAGCTGTCGTACTTGCCCCACTAGTGGACATTGCGCCAGGAGCGGTAGTTGACCTTCCTGGCCAGCAATGCGAACCGCAGTATGTCGGAGCGGTACAGCACGATGGAGCGCTTGCCCGGAAGCCTCAGGACGTCCGATGGGTCGAGCAGGCCATCAGCTTCGCCAGAGCTTGGGCGTCATCCCGCTCATGCCAGGTGCCGGTTCGCACCATGTCGAGCGGATTGAATTTGTCCGAGCAGACGGGTTTCAGGGTGTCGAGCGCACGCACCCTACCCATCTTCCGTCGCTGGCTTCCGTGAAAGCGCGGCTTTCGCCCTTGATGTCCGGGCAGACGACCGAGCCCTTATGGGACAGAGGTTGGATATGACGATGCCTGTTCCTTTGCCCGCGCCCATCGGCGTGAAGACCGGGGACCATGTCGTCCTTGTTGAACCGTAAAAATGAATGCTCGATCCGGCCGACTCTTGGTCCATTTTCCCTCCGTACGCCGGATAGCAACATTTCCCAGTTGGTGGCTGTGACGAGAACACGGGCGCGGCTTCCGCTGCCCAACACCACAATAATGATTTTGCCGAAGAAACAATCCCATGCACAAGCAGGAGAAGGGCCAGCAGGGTTTTGCGGAGGCACCCCCCCATGCCTCAGCTTGACCGTAACAGAATGATGTTGGCCAGGCCTGACCGCTTCCAGCCTGATCGTAACGTCCCAACAGTCTGTGGTATTACGGGGGATACCCATCGCAAGGGGCTTAGCATTGGCGCCGATGGCCCCGCTTACAAGAACACGTCGGCGCTCATTTGGGTCTGCATTGCGGATCAGTTTGCGCAGCAAGGGCAATTTCATCCGGAACGCAATAAGTGATGCCATCGTAGAAAGACGCAATCTTGACCCAATGCTCTGACGCCACGGCTTTTTGAATCGCGTTTATGGCTTCCATATCCTCGCGGTGTCGTGGTCGTCCGATTTGAAAAGATAGCTGTACCGGTCCATTTTAACCTGAACGGCTATGCCGGCAAAGATCTGAACTGGTGTTCGCTTAGTTCGCACACGATCCAGGAGGCCCCCGCGAAGGCCGCAAGGCGTGCTAATTGAAGCGCAATACGGCAACTTGCCGCGTTTCTCGAGCAAAGTGTGGAGATCGGGCAGGCCCATTTGGCTCACCGAATTCTCTGGGTGCGTCAGCTTGTCGACAGCTGGTCCTAATAGAGCGAGAACCAGAGAGCGACCCATTCGAACCGAGGGGGACATGGACCCATTTAACCGCATCAACCCATTCGACCCAGAGTTCTCTGCTTACAACCCCGCGGTGCCGCAAGCGCAACAGCAGCAAGCGGAGTTTGAGCCGTACTTGGATGAAGTGCCTCAGCTTGGTACCTCTACCGTCGCAGAGAATCCGGTTTCTCCTGATCCCTACTATCCTCATCTGTCTGAAGAAGGCCTCAGGCTCGCCGAGGCCTTGGGACTTGAGCACCAGAGGGCCGACGGTTCTCATTCCGAACACGCAGTCACCGGACGCGAGGACGCCGCTGCCCTGATGGGCGAGGGCTACGCCTGCCAGTTGAGGCCTACGAAGAGGCAGAGGACACTAAGCCAGTCGGAAGGCGATGCCATTGAGCGCCAGCCCACCGAGCCTAGCAATTCAGCCGCTCGCGAGCTGATTGAAGACGCCGGCGCACCGTTTCGCGCCAGCGGTCCGTTGATCCTTCCTCCGGACGACTACGATCAGGATCTGCTGTGGGCGATGCTGCGAAACGCCGGCTCATCGTCGTCTCTCGAGGCAACCGCCCCTCATGACCACGCCTTGGATTCAAGAGCGGCCGTTCGTTCCGTCAACTCGCGGCAAGACGACCGGCGCACGTCAGCTGCGCATGAGGGTAGCAGCGTCCCGCCAAGCCAGGACAGCCCACCCGCTCCTTTCATAGTTCATAACGACCGCTTCACGGCGCTGTTCGTACCCGCGACGGCGATGAGGGGCGGCTCTCCACTCAATCTATCAGGCGCAACCATTCATTTCGGATCTCGCCCGGAAAGCGTTTCGCAGCCGAGCGCACAGCCGGCGAATCGGCTCTCGCCAGCACTGCTTGCGCAGACGGTGGAGCAAGCCGCTCCGGCGTCCGCCAGAGCTGAGACGACGCCGCCCGCGGCCCGCGAGATTTACGCCGCATCATTCGCCGTTCCTGAGGGCTTTTCGCACGGGACCCAACCCGCCCCAATCACCATGATCTCAAAGCTCGCCCGCTCGGGCCTCTTGCCGGACGCAGCGCAGCCGATGAAGCAGTACGACATTCGCGGCGAGCGTTACACGGCTCTCTTGGGGCCGGGCGGACCGAACGACGTTCGGCTCATCCACCATCCACAGATGTAGACACCAGGGACAGTCGCTACGTGAGGGGCCAGTCCAGATAGATCAAGTAGCGGATTCGTTGATGGACGATAGCTTGCTTCAGCGACACTTGCGAGCTTAGTGAGGTTCTGCGCGGTGGGGATAAGCGCGGCAGGCCCCGATGAACTTGCGGGCGCCATCGCTTAGCGGCTCCTTGTTGAGCCGAACAGCGATGGCTCCTTTTTGTTTGCGAAGAGCGTGATCACGTTGCGGGCTGGTTGGGGCGAGGTGATAGTGCAGAAAAATCAGAGGTGACTGCCGCCCCCCAGGGGACCGCCGTCGCTATGATGTGTGCCCTGGTGTCTCCACCTTCTTTCTGGCAAGGCACGGAATGGGCATTGACGCATTCGGCCGCTGCTCTTACCGCGAGAAAGTCCAGCGCCGCCGCGCTGAGAGTCCACAGGTCGCGATCGCTCGCCTCTTGATCGGCGCGGATCTTTACTCGGAATCCCACCGACCTGCAGTATCGCAACGCCAGCCAGCGCGATATCCACAGGCTGACGGGGATCGATCGCAAGACGATCCGGCGTTACGGGGCGCTGCGGGCCGGTGCGGCCCCCGGGGAAGTGACCACCGGCCCGGTGAGCGTGGACGGCCAAATTCCTCCACCCCGACCACCGGCTTCTGAGGCATCGGGAGCGACGGTCACCAGCGGCCTGGCCCGCTCGGCTTGCGAACCATATCGGACGTGGATCGAAGAACAGGTCCGCCTGAAGCGGAATGCGCAGGCGATTTACCAGGACCTGGTCGACCAATTTGGCTTTCCGTCCAGCTACCAGAGCGTCAAGCGGTTTGTGCGCACGTTGCGACACAGCGATCCCGAGCAGTTTGATCGACTTGAGTTCCTGCCCGGCGAGGAGGCCCAGGTCGACTATGGCGAGGGCGCTCTGACGATTGATCCCAGGAGCGGCCGGTACCGCCGTCCCCGCCTGTTCGTGATGACGCTGCGCTACTCGCGGCGCAGCTTCCGGCGGGTGGTCTGGCAGTCCAGCCAACACGTCTGGGCGCAGCTCCACGAAGAGGCGTTCCGGTATTTTGGCGGGGTCCCCAGCTATGTCGTGCTCGACAATCTGAAGGAAGGCGTCCTCAAGCCGGATTTGTACGAGCCCGAGCTCAACCCGATTTACAGCGCGATGCTGGCTCATTACGCCGTGGTCGCCGATCCCGCGCGGGTGGCCGATCCCAATCGGAAAGGCTGCGTCGAGAGTGCGATTCAACATACCCAGGGCACCGCGCTGGCCGGACGGCGCTTCGAGACACTGGAAGCCCAGAACGAGTTCTTGAGGCACTGGGAAGAGAATTGGGCCTCCAAGCGCATCCACGGCAGCACGCGTCGTCAGGTCGAGGCGATGTTCCAGGAGGAGAGGCCACACCTGCGGCCGTTGCCAGTGGCTGCCTTCCGCATCTTCACCGAGGTCGTTCGGACCGTCTGCGACGATACCACCGTGCGTGTTGATAGCAGCTATTACGCCGCGCGGCCTGCGCCCATCGGCAGTCAGGTCGTGGTGCGGATCTACGCCTCCACGATCGAGATCCGTGATCGCCACACCCATGCGCTGCTGCGTGTTCATCCCCGGATGACGCACTCCGGTTCTGTCGTCCTGGGGGACATACCTGGGGGACAACACCATGAGCACGACGATCCTCGATCGCCTGATGCATCATTGCCATCTGCTTGAGTTCGACGGACGCAGCTATCGGCTCAAAGAGGCCGCTGAAACTCTTGCCCGGGAAACAAAGGCAAACTAACAATCACCATGTCCTGCCTCGGGGTGGAGGAATTTGACTGACCATACCCGGAGGAATTTGAAGTGACCCGCGGGGGATTGTTGAAACTATTTTGAAACCAGACAAGTTTAGCGGTGTTCGACTTTTCTCAGCGACTCGTTTGCCTAAAGGCGCGTTATTTCACAGCCCGTGACGTACAAGCTAGTGAAGAACCTACTTGCGATTACTTGTCTTTCGATCGAGGGTGAATCGTGGAATAAGGAGCCATTGTCGACCTCCGACCCTGCTTTCGAAGCAGCGCGGAGCCGGCTCCGACAGGTTGAATCCTGCGCTGTACGCGTTGGTCTGTGATTCAGTGAGCAGCTCTCGACACCCTAAAAATCTCGCCGTCCAATCGCGCGGCGGGAGCAGTGTCGCTTTTGGAGCGTACTCGCGACGTTCAGGGCATTACACGCTGTAATCGAGTGCAAAAGCAGTTCATGAAGCCAAAATTCTGCACAGGGAAGTTGTTTTTTGAGTGATTTCACCGGGATGAGTGTGTGAAGGTGCTTTGCACCTAGGCAGCTTCGGCACCAGACGTGTCTGCCAAGAGAGTTGGCACGGAAGCGAGTTGGTGGGATTGCTTATTGCCACGAGATTCGACGCTTCGAACTCGGCGCATATGTTGTCGCCGGCAACTGCGCTCTGCTCGCCCGGAATAGTTTTAAGATAGAGGCGCCCTGAAATCTGATGCCGTCCAAGCTACCAGGATTGAAAAGACGACTCCAGAAGAGCCCTGTCGCGAGTCAGGATGTACTCAGGCGATTCACGTGGGAGATCAGAGCCATTAACCTGTGTCTGGACGACCTTCGCTATTTCCAGGCGCATGCGCTGGGCATTGCTGCACCACAAATGATGATCTTGATGGCGTTGATCGACTTGGAACAGGACGACGGAGTTCCGGTCAACGTGGTTGCAAAGTTGATGAAAGTTGAGTCCGCCTTCATTACGAGGCATTCGAAACAGCTTGAGGATAAGCGATTTGTGCGACGTAAGCGCTGCGCGAGCGATGCACGAATCGTCAATCTGTCGCTAACCGACAGCGCTCGCAGACAACTTGCGAGCATCGCGGCGCAGCAGGAAGAACTCGATGAGTTTGTTTCTGGTTATCTCGATATTACGAACTTTGCAAAGCTGGCTAGTTGCCTTATTGGAGTCAGGCAACGGCTGGAAAAGGCTCGCCTGCACGCAGCGTTAAAGATGCGAGAACCTTCAAGAGAGCAGCAGCTGCGGGACGCCTAGCCGGTCAGCAACTTGAGCCTACGAACCTACTCGCCGCGGCGATCACAACGAGCACAACCCATCCTGGATCGCGAGCTGGATTTACTCTGCCGCCCTGCAACACAGCTCAAGCCGGACCCAAGTGATCAAATTCGGTGCTCCAAGCTATAGCTGTGCGCATGCTGAAGGAGCCATGCGCCGACAGAAGCTGCAACGCAGCGATTTACGTCGACTCTAGCAATCGTTTCTGCATCTTGTTCCGTGAGACGATGATAAGCGATAACTCTGCGGCATTTGGCCAATCCTTTGCTCGGAGGCGCAGTATTCTACTAGCGCCGCCTCAGAGCGGTATGGGCTATCCCCGGGACAGCTCGTCGCGTCGTTCTCGGTTGCGCCGTTTGGACCAATCGTAAGAATGATTTCACCGTCCCGTGCGAGGACAACTGACCGAGATGCGTTCATTTTGCACGAGGCAGCACCCTACACCGTTGCTTGATACTTCTCTTCTGTTAAGAACGCATTATTTTGCAGCCACGACGCGCCATCGAATTGCGGCGAGCACCATCGTCGATGTCTTACAGCAGAGAAGCCGGGATTTCCTGGACAACGGCCCCTGGGGGCGCATCCTGTATTCTCGCGTTTGTTACATGACTCCTATTGAAGCAATCAAACGTTGGTACGTGCCCCTGGACGACGGACTTCAATCAGACATCGCGTATATGTTCGTATCTCTCACGCTCGGAGACCACCAGTTTTCGCCTGCTGCAGCGTTCGAAGACTGCTGCATGGTTCGAGCTGCGCAGCGCAGGCACGGAAAATGAGGATGTGCTAGCCGCAGTCGTGTTTCGCGTCTCGTTCGAGTACATGTTTGCCGACCGCTTCGCGGCCCGCCGATTCGGAATGAAATTGCGTGAGACCAGGCAGGCGATTAGAACGGCAACTGCCAAAGAGGGGTAGAAAAGCCACCCGAGAGCGCCCCAAAAGAGCACCGCCGCGACAGCGAAATACAGTGGTCCAAGCAATGCCATCCCAGTCGACATTGTCGGTCTGGGAAGTATTAACCTTGCAGAGACATAAAGAAGATGAGCTGGCATTAAACCAAGCAATGCCCGCTCAGCGCTGCGGCAAGTTCCTAGCCTGTTCGGTGCCTCCGCGCTCGGACGTGACACCGGCTGGCGGCTCCTCGCGGGTCATGAGCCGCGCGCGCTCATGTGCGTGCGGATCAATCGGCATGAGCATTTCCTTCTGTGGGCTCGATACCTTGCGGGGCTTCTTCACCGCTTTTGCGGGTCTGAGAAGATGATGACGTTGCGAGCCATGCTGCCCTCCCCGTTCGATGCGTGGCTGCAACCCGTGCTTCCATGACTCACGAGCCGAGCAGAACCCACAACCCTGGCCGTGGATAAGGCGCACAACTACTTCGATATTCAAAGTCGCCCCTTATTCGCGATGCCGGTTCTCAGGGAGAACAAGGCGCGCTGCGGTTCAGGCCGCGACGGAATTTTTGGCCTGAAACCGATACAGGAAGCCCGCCGCGTCTTGAAGATCGCGCGTTTGTCGTTCTTCAGCACCTTGATCCAAGAGGGGATATAGGAGGCGTGCCCCTCCCTCACCTCCGGTGTCAGGCCGAGATCGGCGGACAGGAAGGTCGCGCCAAGCTCTGCGACCAACTTTTCCAGCGTAGCCTTCATCGCCGAAGCGCTTGCGACCGAACTCGCGATTCAGGCGGCTCTCGTCGCGGTATGTAGTGTCCAACGCCACTCATCGCGCGCGTCGCGGCAGAAATGGAATACGTGGCCCTCGCCTTTTCAGGTGGTGTATCGACCTGCGCCAGAGTACCTGCGATGCTTGTCGAGATGGCCACCGCGATCAGTTGGAGCGAGATGTAAAACAGTGCGGGCGCGGCTCGGTGCTAACCGGGCCCGGGGGCTGAAACCAGGCCAACTAGTCCCTACCACATCCGCACTGCCGTTGAGACTAGCGGGAAGGTGACTCGGCGCCGATCGATCTGGAGCAATAGCGCTGTCCCTGCCACATCCCGTTAACCCCAAACGGCTCTGTATCTGTGATAGCTTACCGCAAGCTGACAGGCCTTTTGCGCAGTCGGTCAATGGTACGTGTGGGCTATCATTACCCGCTCAATGTGCCACGGAAATTCCTGCAACCACTCAGACATGCTCTCAATGCAGTCGGCCGTCATGACTTCAGGATCACCCGGAAGGTTCAGGCTGCCAATCAGTGACACATTGTCGGTTGCGGACCGTACCATCGTAGATACTGCACCCGTTAGAGGCAGGTCTCGCTGTGGCGTCAGATCGCGAATTCGGTGCTTTGCGCCCGCCCATACCTCTGCCTGCATATTGTACTGCCATGTTCGTCGCAGTCTGTGTATCGGTCGACTGTCGCAGTACGTTTGTGGAATTCCAGCAAGCCTCAATCTGGGAGACTGCGGATTAACGAAAAGCGAGAGAGATAGGCGAGACTGAGGCGTAGCTGATCGCTCGGATTCATCCCCAGGCAGA
This sequence comes from Bradyrhizobium sp. CB2312, assembly GCF_029714425.1. Classification (NCBI taxonomy): domain Bacteria; kingdom Pseudomonadati; phylum Pseudomonadota; class Alphaproteobacteria; order Hyphomicrobiales; family Nitrobacteraceae; genus Bradyrhizobium; species Bradyrhizobium sp. CB2312. Next base: position 8,623,072 of record NZ_CP121668.1, read on the forward strand.
TTGCGGAGAATGAGCAAAGACTGGCTTGCCGACGCCCGGCCGATAACGTCGTCCGCCAAGCCTCATCATTGAAGGAGTTCTTAGTCCTCGACATCACTCATCGACAAGCCGCCGGGATGCATAGGTATATTCTAAAGCGATCCGGCGTGCCTGTTCAATGAGGTTGGCGGCGGCGCTATGCCCCCCATCTGTATTCTCATAATAGAGGTACGGTTGGTCCAACGCAGCGAGCCTCGCCGCCGCCTTGCGGGCATGCGCCGGATGCACGCGGTCGTCCTTGGTGGACGTGAGAATGAAGGGGGCCGGGTAGATCTTTCCTGGCACCAACCTGTGATAGGGCGAGTAGGCCTCGAGCCACTTGCGCTGTTCGGGAATGGTGGGATCGCCATACTCGCCGATCCAGGAGGCTCCGGCGCCTAGCTTGGTGAACCGAACCATGTCGAACAGCGGAACCTGTAAGATGGCCGCATTGAAGAGCTCGGGTCGTTGGGTCATTGCGGTCCCTACCAGGAGGCCTCCTTGGCTACCGCCGACGACGCCCAGCCGGCGGGGAGAAGTGATCTTGCGACGGATCAAGTCCTCCGCGACAGCGATAAAATCATCCCATGTGCGTTGCTTCGTTGCGCCTTGAGCAGTCTGGTGCCATTGAGGCCCGAACTCACCGCCACCGCGCAGGTTCGCGACAACATACGCGTTTCCCTGCTCGAGCCAAAGTCGTCCCGTGAGGCCCGCGTAAGAGGGGCAGAGCGGAATCTGAAACCCACCATAGCCATAGAGAAGGGTTGGAGTTGATCCGTCAAATCTTGCGCTCTTGGGTCGTAGCAGAAAGTAAGGAATGCGGGTGCCATCGCGCGAGATTGCCTCGAACTGTTCGACGACAAGTCTCGAGGCGTCGAACCTAGGAGGTGTCGCCTTCAGTGTCTCAAGGCGCTCGGTTGCAGCGTCGAAGTACCAGAGCATCGTCGGGCTAAGAAAGCTGGAGACGGTGAACATCGCCTCGTCCGTTTCATGCGATGCCGCAGCCAGACCGACAGTCGCATTCTCTGGAAGCGGGATCGGCGTGACCTGCCAGGCGCCCTGATGGTACTTGTAGACGAACGCCCTACTCTGAACATTGTCGAGAATCGCTAGGATTAACAAGTTTCTTGTGGCCGTGAATCCGCTGAGCGCTTGTCGAGGCCCAGGCTTGAAAACGAGCGTGGGTCTGGCGTGCAGCGGATCCTGCTTCCATTCGGTCAGGTCATACGAGATGATCGATCCGGCTGAGAAGGGGGTGTCTCCGGACGGTGGCATCCAGTCTTCGTTTAGCGTCACCAGCAGGCGACCACTCGCGATGCCCCCAATGGTCGCCTTCTTTGGCAGATTGAGCTTAGTCGGCTTGGACCCAAAGAGAACATACTCATGCTCAAACGCACTGATGCTGCGGATGGCGCCGGTCGCATGGATCGTGCCTTCACTGTCGCGCAGCACGAATGGTGTGGCCTCGACATCGGTCGGCTCTCCACGGAAGACCTCGTGCGCTTCCACGAGTGACTGAGCGCGCTTGAGCTCCTTCACAACGAAAGGGTAACCAGCTTGCGTCATGGTCCCTTCGCCCCAATCTCGTGCAATTAGGAGCGTGTCACTGTTTACCCAAGTGACCTCCTGTTTTCCTTCAGGAAATTCGAAGCCGTTCGTGACGAAGGTTTTGGCGACTGCGTCGAACTCCCGGACGAACACAGCGTCTTTTCCGCCCTCGGACAGGTTGAGCAAGCATAGGCGCTCTTCAGGCGGAAGGCAGCTCACCCCTTTAAGAACCCAGTTCTTCTTGTCCGCGTCAGCGAGAGCATCGACGTCGAGGATGGTCTCCCATCGAGGGCTCTGGGTGCGATAGCTTTCAAGCGTCGTACGCCGCAAGACGCCGCGCACCTGGTTCTCGTCCTGCCAGAAATTATCGAGACCGCGCCGTCCCAATGACACGTACGGAATCCGGTCCTTGGCCTGAAGAACGTAGAGGGCTTCGCCGTAGAAGCGCTGGTAACGTAGATCGGATTGGAGCGCACTGAGTGTCTTGGCGTTCTCGGTGTGAGCCCAAGCCAGTACGCGCGGCCCTTCGATCTCCTCAAGCCAAAGAAAAGGATCCTCGGTGCCGGTCGCAGGCGCTAGCGTCTGGGACAATCCCGCGGCCATCAAACAGCTCATGGATAGCGACGCTGCGAGAAAAAGCGAACTTTTCATGGGAGTCGTCCTGAAGTTAGCCAGCCGGACTTGAGTGTCTTGCTAGGTGAGGGGAAGAATTCGGAAGATGCATACTCGGCAAAGCGCGGGCATGCGGGAATTGCGTCCGCTGGCTGTTGATGGAGCAAGCAGCGTGCCGCTTGAATATTGAAGATTCTCCAGGCGTTTCCGCCCCATGTAAGTGTCGACTTTTGGACGTCCGTCTCAAACCTGACAGTCGGTTCTTAGTAAGGGCGGCATGTTGCGCAGCGGCCGCGTTGCTCATCGTCGCAGTGCGTAGATCCTCGAGGATCGCTTGCGCCGTCCGTTCGGCCACTCACAACTCTGCTAGGCGTGAATTGCCTTGAGCATGTGGCTCACCTCGCAAACGTTGGAAGGGGTATCGCTGGAAGCATTGCGGTAAAATTAAACCATGTAGCGTTTTAGACGCGCATCGAGCAGGAATCGGCGAAGCTCTCGACAAGGCCTCTGTAGCCGTCCGAAATGACCGTTCCGGTTCCGGCAAAGATCGCGGTCGATTTTCTTGAGAGGTAGCGCTCCATGCGGAGCTGTTCGTTCTCCTGGCGCAGGCGGGCGATCTCCGAAGCCTGGTCCGCCGACATTAGCGGCGCATGCGTTGTGGGGCGCCACGCCGCCAATTTCGGCTCCTGCCGGAGCTTATCCACGCAGCGTCGTAGCACCGAGTCGCGCAGACCTAGTTCCTTGCTCCTACTGGCTGTAGTGCTAGAGCAAGTCTCTTCTCTCTGTATTGGCTTTCGCCCAGGGTTTGTACCCGGCGACGTCGCCCACGTTCACCTAGTGAATCAAGACAGAAACCGCCGTCCTCTCACCCCGGGAACGCGGGAAAGCTGCGTCGACCTCGATCTACGTGTCTCGGTCAAGCGCGAGCGTTCGCAATTTGGCGCAAATGATGCGCAGCTGAGGAGTAATTTCACGGAGCTCTTCCGAGAACCATGCTGCTATGCACGCAGAACGCGAGAAGCGAACGGGCAAGCATTCTCGAGTAAACGTGGCGATTGGTGTCGCTTGCGCCCGGGCGCACTCCAACCTTGAGCGGCGGCAAGCGCCTTGGCGATGAAGGGCCTAGCCCATTGGCGCCTTAGGCAGCGGACGCAACCTGGCCCGAGGCGGAATGGCTCGAGTCATCGTCAGTGGTGTGCGACGCCCGTCAATCTTGTCGCACACTCGCCACAGCAGCGCAAAAGTCTGCAGCCACCTGACGAATGCAGCAGGTTCGCATATTTGTCTTTGCCGTCCAGGCCAGCGATCAGATCACGGGCTAAATGGTGGCGGAGAGGCCGGCATTTTTATTGCAGACTTTACGGTGAGCTTCGTCGTGACACGCTTCAGCCTACATATTGCCTGGCGAAATGGCCGTGAGGGACGGGAGCGGGCAGCGCAATGCAACGGGGCGTCCTGTCTGGCCAAAATCTTGGGTCGGAATCGCGCTTCAGATTAGGTCGAGGGTGTCGAGGCAATCTACTCGAGAGAGACTGGAGCCGGTCCTCAATCCCGCAGAGGAACGCTTGACGAGCCGCGCCGTGTTGGGCGCAACCATCGGCAATATTCTCGAATTCTACGACTTCGGGACCTACAGCTTTTTCGCGATACAGATCGGCCAAGCGTTCTTCCCGACAACCGACTCTTTCGCTAGCCTCATGCTTTCACTCGCAACCTTCGGCGCAGGTTTTGTAACCAGACCGATCGGGGCCATCGTGCTCGGCTCGTATTCGGATCGGGCCGGCAGACGGCCCGCGATGACCACCAGCTTTACCATGATGAGTGCCGCGGTCCTATTGTTAGCTCTCACGCCATCGTATGAGACAATAGGGCTTGCCGCTCCGTCACTGGTCGTCTTCGCACGCTTGCTCCAAGGCTTTGCTCTCGGAGGTGAAGTGGGTCCGACGACCGCCTACTTGATGGAAGCGGCCCCCGCTGAGGCGCGCGGTCTTGCTGTCTCCTTTCAGCCCGCGAGCCAACAGATAGCTGCGACGGCCGGAGCGTTGGTTGGAGAAATACTCTCGCTCACCATGACAAGCGAAGCGCTCAATGCGTACGGATGGCGGATCGCGCTGTTGCTCGGCGCCGCTACGTTGCCGTTTGGACTTTGGCTGCGGAGCGGCTTACCCGAAACGTTGCACCGGCCCGAGGCGCACGTTCTGGTCAGCCGGCCCGGAGGCCAATCGCGTGCCGATCGCCGCATCATGAGCTTGGGATTTGTCATCTTGGCCAGCTGCACGATCACGACTTATGTGACGGGATTTATGACCACCTACGCGATGAACACCCTCCACGTTTCTGCGCCGCTTGCCTTTGCTACCACGCTCATCAGCAATGCGGTCGGAATTGCTGCAGCACTGCTGGGCGGCCTGCTCGCCGACCGCGCAGGCCGTCGTCGCATCATGATATGGCCGCAGGTCACCGCATTGCTGGTGACCTATCCGGTATTCTTGTGGATTGCAGAGAGCCGCAGTGCCTTCGCCCTTCTAGGAGGTCTCGGCGCCCTCACCCTGATCGGAACGATTCCGTATAGCGCCTTCTACGTGAGCATGGCCGAAGGTTTGCCCAGGAACATTCGTGGTGGCGCCTTCGCGACGATCTACGCTTTTGCGATAGTGGTTTTCGGAGGCACAGCTCAACCAATCGTCGCTTGGCTGATCCACCTTACCGGGAGCGCACTCGTGCCCGCATGGTACATGCTTTTCGCTGCCGCGGCCGGGCTCTTTGCCATGCTCATGATGCCGGAGACGGCGCCACTCAATTTGACGCCCGACCATAAACGAACCTTCCTAATGCCACGACGGCTACCTCGGCATAGCCGGGAAGAATAGACATCCATGACGTCCGAAATGCGAACCATCGAACCGAAGGGCGGCACGGGCTTGACATGGAATAGCTATAGAAATTCGACTAGTTTTAGATCGAGCTGCGGCTCGCATCGGAACACAGCATCGGGATCTAAAACGACTTTTCCCGTTTACCCAACCTACGCCGATGCGGCGGCTGCGCGATTGGCGGTGGTCAACGATTGGCTGAAAGTGAGCAATCGCTTTGATCAACTTAAGAGAATTAAGATGGCGCCACTTGCACCATCTGCCAGCGTAACCGTGCGGCACGAGGACGCGGCCGCAGTCGGAGCAAGCGGCCGCACGAGGCTCGATCCTCGTTCTCTGCTTGATTTGTTTTCCGTCCTCAGTGTCGCACGCACGAGGGATCGGTCAAACAAAAGAACAGGTCGCAGATACCTTCCAACGGGTCGTCCGCGCACTGAGGATATGATGTATCGGCTACCCCCACCCTGCCGGCAACCGGTTGCGCGGCAACTTTTGCAGCAAAAGGAGGCACCGCCGCCGTTGCAAGCGCGAGGGCGCTCGCCGTCACTAACACAGACTTTTTCATTCGAGAAATCGCTTCCCTAGGTTAGCCCCAACCGTCCTCAAGGGTCTATATGACGACCCTGTAAGCAGTAAAATTGATTTTCTTGATCAGATCTATCTACGGAATGGATAAGCTCGGACATCACCGTATGGCTCAATCTTAACCCGCTCGGAACCTGCAAATCTGCTTCGTGATCGAACGCTCGACGAGCCTCGGAGCCGTCGATGTATGTCTCGTGGTGCTCGAGCAGAGCGTTTTCTTGGATCATTCTTTTCAACGTCCGAGCGAGACCATAGCCGTTTTTCATGGTTGCGAACATGCGCTTCCCCAAACTCACTTGCGTCACGGTTGGACGCACGATTGCTCCTCAGCGCGTGGGAGGAGTGCGAAGATCGTCGAGGCGATGGGCGACGAGTTTCACACGCGGCTTAACCAACGGCTCGCCGAAGCAGGCCTAACGGGGCGATACCGATGCCGAGCGAACGTTAGGACCTCAAGTCGTTAGCGAGATCGCCCGCGAGATCAAAGGCGCGGTGCTGCACCGGGTGCTTAGGGCGCATGGCATCGAGCTGTAAAAGACGGTCAGACCTATGTCGCTGTCGTGAGCTCGGGCCCTGACTCAATGGACAGTCTCCGCCAAGCTGATCGGGCGGTGGAGGCCCTCTTCGGGCGATGCCGCCGGTCGGTCGCTCGTGACGGCGACTGAACAAGCAGCGACATGACTGACCATGCGCTCATGTATTGGGATTGTCGGAGCGGCTCGGCGCGCCATTGCAGTTGAAGCAAAGCACCTTTGACGTCACTCGGCTCGAGACGCTCAAGGAAGAACGACGAGCCCCAGCATCTTTTGGGGGCCAAGGAGGCGTGATGCTGGGGCCGTCGTAGCCCTTTGCAAGAGTAGCAAACAGGCAGCGTTGTTGTGCACCGCCCGGTTTGATTCGTCAAAGCGGCCCGGATAGTCAGCTCCCCTGCACCCGGACCATCCGCGATCTGTTGAAGCTCTGCCGATGGTTTGCGCGCCAGTTTGCCGCGGCCAGGCAGGTGAAAGCACTGTTACATCCGGCGGGCCGCCGGCATCAGGTACATGTTCTCCATCTGCAATACTCGGCGGCCTAACTGCCCGCATCGGCGCCGATGTTCGCCACTGCCCGGAATGGCAGCTTGCTTCCGGAACAACCAACAATCCTCCGGGCCGCCGGTTGGTAACCGTGCCGTGAGGTGTGCTCTCTCCCAGGCTCCGTTCTTCTCCAAGATGGAGCTGAAGGACCAAGGCGCTGCTCAGGCAATGCGCCGAGCCGATTCTAAGGCATGAACGCTGCCACCGAACGGCTCACCGCCGCAAGACAACCAGCTCACTCGATCCGCAGTTGAGCCAGCTGCGTTGAAACGTGCTGCGGATCGGCAAACGGCTGCCACCGCTGGCCAGCGGCGGTGCTCAACAAGGACCTACAGAACGCAGGGGTGAGCTTGCCGCGGTGGATCACGACATTCTCGTGACCCTCGGCGGCTCGCGCGTTCTGCCAATGCTGATTGGATCCGCGCTGTTCGTCGGACTTCACGTGGCAGGCGGCGAATTCGCGATCGCTAAGCGTTGCCAATTGCCAGGCATGAGGCGGCCGCTCGGTATGTATGTGCCCCCACATCGGCCTTGGCATCGCGCCGCTGCGCAGCGCCCTGGGCTGCAGCTTGATCTCGAATAGCTTCCCTGGCTCTCCCTTCAAGGCGCGCGGCGGATCCACTGACTCCAGTTCCCCCGCCGCGCGCAGCTGTTCGAGGTACTTTTGCGATGGAAACGGGTAGGTCTTCATGCAATCACTCGTGATCACTGCCCTCTGCGCTTTCAATGATCTTGCCTGTCCCTGCAGCTCGGACAACATCCCATTGAGCCGGACTATTTTGTCGTGCACTTCGGGAACTTGCGAAGGCGTGAGCAGGCCGCGTCGGCGAGGCTCCTGCAGCGCGGTAACACAGGCCCCACTTTCGTCGGCCTGCGTCTGCAAGCGCGTAATAACCCGACCCAAGACGTGTTCGGCATCCTCGGGCTTCATCTGGCGCACCTGCGAGACCGCGCTCTGCTGAGCCGGCAGATCGAACTGCAGCAGCTTGTCCAATCGCTCAAGTAATCCCGCCAGGGCTTCCTTGGACGGCGGCGCCTGCCACATCTGGAGGTGCTCGGTTGCAGCGGATGAGGCGCGTGCTTCCTCCATGGTGGCGAGCTTCTTGGTACCGAGATCTGAGCGCACGATAACCTTGCGCGTCGGAGCCGTAGCGGTATCGGGCCTGGCGAGTTGCGGCTCGGATGAGCTGGCCGTTGAACTCCCCTCGCCTGCAGCCGCCGCGCGCCTTCCTTTTGCTTTTCCTTTTCCTTTTCTGCCTGAATTGCCTTGGCTCACCCCGGCAGTATTTTCCGGCAGCGCAGCCCAAGCCGGCGGTTCAATCGTGGCTGGCGTAGTTGGCTGCAATGCAAGCAGCCGCATGACCTCGTTCGCGGTCACCCACGCCCCTTCCTCGATCTCGTCCAGCAACTGCAGGGGAACTTCAGCTCCCGTTCCGACCTGCCTCAGGCTGGCAACCATGCCGCTCAGCCCAGATGCAAATTCCGAAAGCCGCTCCATGACTCCTTCCAGAACGGCGCGATGCTCCGCGTCGAGCACTGCTCCATCGCGGTGCAGAACGGCGTCGCACGTGGAGACGAATGCTGGAAAAACATCCCCGACGAAGGTCTCGAGCAGACGCACCCGCCCGCTCTCGTCCATCAGGGCATCGCGCACGTCTGGGTCGAGCGTGCTCGCTGGCGAGTCAATCAAGAGCTTCGCGAGAGCAATCCGCGTTTGCAGATACACGCACCTCGTGTTGAGAGCCCAGCCAGTATGCAGTCTCAGTGCAGCCTCTTCGGCCTTGCGCATCTCGGGCGTGCTGCTTGGCAAGTGGGCAGTAGCCGCACAGACAGACTGTATCCGCTCAAGGCGCAACACCTTCTTTCCCCACCATTCCATGTGGGCTGCATAGTGGTTCGCCACGCTTTTATACGAGCCGCTCACCTGGACGGGCGTACCGGCGCCTTTGATCCTCTCGAGCCAGCCTAATGCTTCCTTTCTTTTCTTCTCCAGCTCGTAGACAATCTGGGTGGCGACTGCGTTACATTCTTCGGCCGCGTCCAGTGTGTCGTCGCGTAGGCGGCGAGCCCGGTCGTCGGGCAGAATGCGACGCGCCAAATTGGCAGGCAGATCCGCGTAGTACTCCAGAACTGTTGAGCCTGCTTCGACGACTTGATCGATCAGCTCTTGCGCCTCTTGCAAGTTCTGGGCGCGCGTGGCCGCTCGACGACTAGCTTCAAGCTCCTCAAGCAGGCTGCCCATTTTTTGCCTTGCTGCCTTGATCTCGTCCCGCGTTGGCGCCGCCACATCCGAAGTTGAGTTGCCAAGCGCCGCGATTCTGTCTTGAGGTCCAGAGCGCATCCGCTCCAAGACGGCATCGAAAGATTGACTGCGTGCTCCCGGGAAGAGGCTGGGCTCCATGCTCGAACCGCTCACGTCTTCGGTGTTGCCGGCTCCTACGCCCCAACTTCCGATGCGCCGGGTCGGCCAATGCCTGTCATGCTTCGTCTTCAATAAAAGTCGCGAATGTGCAGCCTGTCTGGATAGACCGCCTGACTGACGACTAGCTGACCAAAAGCGGTCTTGCGCATGCACAAGAAAGCCGATGTCACCTGAAGTTCCAATTCCGCCGGAGCTCTGATGTTGCTGAACAGAGCGATGCGGGTAACCGCGTCGGTGTAAGCAGCCGAGACGTGACCGCGGCTGAGGCTTCCCTGGCCGTGACGCGATCCGGTACGAATCCTGCCCCTTTGCCGGCGGCTCCGTCCACGCCAACTGGGTCAACTCGTCCCACAAGTTCGCAGGTAGCCGGGAGAACACTCGCAGCCCAATCGGCTAATGATGGTCAAGCAGAAATGGCCAGCTTATATAGATTGGCAGACCTACGTTCGGCGCGCGCGTGCTGCTAACGGCAAGGCGACTTTGACAGAAGAGCTTAACAACCTAGCGGCCGTACACCGATGACGACGAGATGCAGAAGGTCGATCCAGAAGCGATATTTTCCTCGTTCGAACCGGCTGAATCGATCTTTCGCAGATCCTCACGCTGCATTTCGCAAAAGTGCGGCGCCCATCCGGGTCCGGTGAGATCACCTTCATAGAAACATTGCAGCGAGCACACCAAACGCACCGAGAACCAGCCCAATCAGCGAACCGGCGGTCGGCACGTCTCTGAAGAGCAGAACCGTGAGTATCGGTTCCACGACCAGGATCGCTCCCACCGATATCGCTACAATGATCCAAATATTCTTCAGATGCATGTAGCCTAGCGCGTATCCGAGAACGAGCAGGATGCCACCCAAGCATACAAGGAGAAACATCGGCCAAAGCATCGCCAGATCGCCACCGGCCTTTCCGAATTGCCTTGAGGCAATTAACTCGGCGAATATCGAAAGAGCTTCTCCAAGGAAAATCGCTGCCACAGCTACAATTTTCAACATCAAGGTCATTGGCCTCTATGCTTTCGGCTATTCGAGGTGGCCCGGGACCTGCATCGGAGTGGCCGTTGAGGTTCAATTATCGGCATGCCAAGCGTTTGCGAGTCGAGACGCGCGCCTCACCTGTCGCTTCCCGCAGTCCTTCCAAGCGTCTGCCGGGCCGGTAATTGCTTCCGCCATGCAGCATTGTTTCCCGTCGATCATCCCATCTGCATTGCTTGCAGAAACCAAAGATGGTTCAGGACAAGCCCGCCCCGCCGCCTGCCCTCTGCGTGAGCAGAGCAATTTGGGCCTAAGCTGCAATCCGCACGGGGAGAGCGGAATAGCCGTGCACGAAGTTAGATGCAATCCGCTCGGGTTCGCCGACAACCTCGCACCCCAATTGCGCAGACAAAATCTCTTCCCAGAGGACTCTCAACTGAAGTTCCGCAAGATGTCGACCAAGACAGCGATGGATGCCGAATCCGAACGAGAGATGCTGCCTCACATTTTTGCGGTCGATCATGAAATTGTCGGCGCCGTCAATAATCTCTTCGTCCCTGTTACCGGAGATGTACCACATGACGACCTTGTCGCCTTTCCTGATCTGTTTTCCGCCTATGATGCTGTCGATCGCGGCGGTACGGCGCATATGTGCGATTGGCGTCTGGTACCGAATAATCTCGGACACGGCGCTTGAGATTAGCTTGGGATTGTCAATTAGCTTTTGCAGCTCGGAGGGATATTGACTCATGAACAGGAGGCCTCCGGTAATTGAGTTGCGCGTGGTGTCGTTTCCCCCAACGATCAGCAGAATCAGATTTCCGAGAAACTCGCTCGGCTCCATCTGGCGTGTGACGGGCGAATGCGCCATCAGGGAAATCAAATCGAGGCGCGGCTCGGCATTGATGCGCTCGTTCCAAAGCCGGGTGAAATACTCCAGGCACTCGGACAAGATGGTGCTTCGCCTGTCCCAGCTGTCGATTGCATGGCCTGCTTTCGGAGCTGTAACAGCAACGTCTGACCAATAGGTCAGCAGTCGCCGATCCTCAAATGGAAAGTCGAACAGCGTGGCGAGCATTTGCGTCGTCAACTCTATGGACACCATGTCCACCCAGTTAAAGGCCTCATTGCGCGGCAAGCCCGCGAGAATCGCCCTGACCCGAGACCGGATCAAGCTTTCGAGCTTCGTCAAGCTTTCCGGTCCGACGATCGGGCTCACGGTATTGCGCTGCTCGGCGTGCTTGGGAGGCCCCATCTTGATGAAGCTCGGGGTCCAGTGCTCGCCAGGCACGTCGACAATAGTGACACCTTGTTCGGACGAGAACGCTTTGTGGTTTGTGTCGACGGCTACGATATCCCGGTATTTCGTCACGGACCAATATGGACCATGAGCACTGTCTTGACAGTAGTGAACGGGATCTTCCTTTCGCAACCGCTCAAAGCAAGCCCACATGCTGTCGTCTTGAAAGCGCTTGCCGTCGCTTACATCCAGCTTACTGAGCGGGATAACACACGAATCCTCAGCCCTATAATCTTCCGATCGCCTTGTCATGATCATCTCTGCAGATTCTGCTCTCGAGAGTTTACGGCGTGGTGCGATTCGTCGCCTTCGAGCTGCCGCAGCGCTCGGCTGCGACGGGCCGCTCGACCAGGCTACCTCACAGTGCAACCAGCCTCGCCCTACCATGTCGGGCAGTAAGGATCGCATTGACTTTCCAAGTCGATGTACTCAATGGATCAATGAGTGCTCTCAGCGCTGGTTAGAGATGGCTATGCGTTCGAGGCAACATCAAGCCGAGTACACCTTCATAAGGTGACGCTCGCTTTGGGATACGGCCGGAACGGATAGCTTTCTCAAGGTCATGGATGAATAATCGTCTGGCTAGGACTGTTCAGGCAGATCGATCCAGATATCCGAAGGACCCTTCACGAGAGTATCTTGATCTGGAACGTAGATATTATCGAAGATCCTGAGACCATGAGCCGTTGCCGCTCCAAAAATGATGAAAGGGAGCTCGACTTGCTCCAGGTCTTCGAAGTTGTCGGCGCCGACGATTCGAACAAAATCGAGATTAAACTGCCGGAACTTGGTCTGAGATGTGGCCGACGCGACCAAATCCTTCACACTAGATACCCCTCGGGCGATCTCTTTCCTCGAATGGTTGAGTGCCGTGAAAAGGCACGACAGTTCATCAAGCTCGGAACGGCTAAATCGCCTCAAACGCGACGAAATGGGCACTCCGTTCTTGTATCTCACGGTCGGCACAAACCTTATCTCGCAATCCAGAAGGAGGTCTGCCACGGCGCGCTTCACCAGGATCGCCTGACCGATATCTTTCAGGCCGAAGTAGCTGCGAGTTGGCCTCGCATAGCAGATCCAGCGGACTGCCCCGGTAACGGCTTCCTTCAAATAGGCGTCAGGCCCCCCTAGACGCAAATGACAGTCGCCTTGCGATACAAAGGTTCGATAGCCAGGCGGGAACATTTCGGTGTCGTTCGAGGAAATTACGGCAGTTGCTCCCGAGCGCAATGCAAGTCCAATATCCTCGTCCAAATTGAAGTCGTAGCTCCCACCCGGTCTAAGCTGGATCTTGTTCGGGTAGACTGTGACGATCGCGACGTCATTTTCCGATGCCGCCCTTTTGATCAGTTCTGCATGCCCAAGATGCAGGGCTCCGAGAGTATGTACCGTCCCGATAGTCTGCCCTGTTCTCGCCACCTCCCGGATGAACGCTTTACCTGCGGAAAGACATGCCAGATGCATTTTCTACTCCAGTCTCTTTGAATGCCAGTCCCTGAATCCGTCAGGTAGACCCTTCTCGACCCCGTCTGATCAAGGATGAGAATTCAGTCAGATAGCTTAATGGCTCGCGTGGCTGATCCCCCTTCAGAGCGGCCTGTAGGCCCGGACATCGGTCTGCAAAGAACGGTGGCTCGAATGTGGTTATCTTAGCGCCCGAAAAGTCCACCTTTACGAAGCTGGCCTGGAACGGCGACATCCCACTCAGGTTCGCCTCGCGCAAGGACGATTGGTTCATGCGAACGTACGCGGCCCGCGTTGCCTCCAGATTGGTTCTCGTCATTCCTGCGGCGAGATATGCCTGAACGAGATTCGATCCTTCGAGATTTGCCTCATCCAGTGCCATTGATTGCGGGGGATCACCGGTGATCATCGACCTGTAAAGGTAAGCATTGGATAGGTCTGCACGTTCGAGATCGCAGTCGCGCACAAAGCTAGAGCGGCCACGAAAGCCCGATAATTTGGCGGCTCGCATTGTGCTCTCTGTTATAGAAATGCATTCGCCTGATGCCAGAGACAGGTCCGCTCCGTCGAGCTCGCAGGAATGAATGGATGCACCGTTAAGCACGGCACCGACGAGGTTTGCGTTGGACAAGCTTACAGACAGAAGCCGTGCCTCGGTCAGGTCCGTCTGCTCAAGCTCCGCATTTGGAAGATTTGACAAGTGAATATCAGCAAATGGTGCGCACATGCCTCTCGCTGCGATGCGGCCGCTTACCTTTGAGAGTCTCAGATACGGAAGATGAGCGCCTTCCAGGACAAGACCATCGACCGAGGTGGGACGCACAATCGATAAACAGTTCCCCTTTGACTGGAAGAACGAGCAAGACGCCAGATGTGATTTCGTGATCGTGAGTTGGCTCAGCTTGGCAAAGCGGAAGGAAGCGGAAGGAAGGAAACATTCATTAATGGTCGAACCCTGTAGCTCCGCGCCATCGAATACAGCATCACTCGCGTCGCATTGGTAAGCGAGAAGCCCGCTGAGCATGGCGTTATCGAAGCGTGTCCTTTTCATGCTGCAACCGTGAAACAGGCTGCCTGTTGCATCAATTACATTGCGCAGACTGGCATCGTCGAAGTTGCACACCTGCGCTGCAATCGCATGCATATACGCATAATCGAGCTTGGCCCCACGGAAACTTGCCCTCTCTAGCCCCGGACAGATAAGATTCGCCCCAGAAAGGTCTGCCCGATCCAACATTGCTCCGTAGAGCTGCGCACGATTGAGGGTACAGCGTCGCAACGGGAAGTCTGACAGGTCGTGACCGTTAAAGTTCTCGGACGATAGCTGCAAGCCAATCCCGGTCCTTCCGATCGCCTCTTCGGTTCGCCTCCCAACCGCAGCCACCGCGCGCAGCCGATCGGCAGCTCGGCTCCAGTACCGAACAAAGTCGCCATCTGATGATAGATTGTGCTTCGGATCTGACCAGTGCTCTGCCCCTTCATTCGCGGTGCACTCACTATCAGGGCCGATCGTTTGCGACATGACGATTCCGTATTGCCCGGATTGCGGGGGGCCTGTTATCGACCTCTCTTGCTCCGCCTTGAAGGTAAGCTATGCGACCTGTGGCGAACTCATCGGCGAAATGACGACACGATGCCTCGATGAGGCGCCTATTGTGTCGGTGACCTCCGCAGCCGGCACGCTTGAGCACGTCATCCGAATTCTAGTCATGCGCCCCCGCTGCAGCGCGCTGACGTTGTTCACCGAGTCCGGCAACGTTGACAACGCAACCGTCTTTTGACATTGCCGTCCAGTCGTTGCGATTTGTCTCGTCGGCTCTTCTAGGCAAATCCAATTCGCTCTCCATCAAACCGAATGCGAAAACTTCAGGGCCTTGCTTGTTTTTCAGAATGAACCCACGGCTTCCGGGGGAAAAGTGATCGTTCACAGGGCTGAAGTGGGCCCCTACTCGGCGTTACCTCATTTCTGATAGCAATGACCGTGCCAGCCGCATCAGTCGCAATTAACGGCTGAATAGGCGTCTTGAAATCATTATTGACGCCGAATGTTTTGAACCTGACAAACACACTCTCGTTGTCAGGGACCGCACCATGATGGCAAGGCTATCGTGAAAGCGAAGATTGCGAGCTCGTTTGCAGGGGCGCAAGAGCCGCCTGTCCTTTGCGAGCACGCAATCGGTGACTTGCAATCCGACATTTGCGGATCGCCGAGCTCAGGGTTAGAACTCGACTCGCCCTGCTCCGCGCGCCGACCGGTCCATCTAGTGGGAACCCGTGCCACGGACTGTCCTGTTCGAGCGGTGAATGAGCGCGTAATCGTGACCAACTCGGCGCGCAAAGGCGAATGCCCCGCGATCGGAGATAGACAATTTTATGATAAAGAATCGGATTCGAAGGCGTTCATGCGATGCCTTCTTCGAGGATCGTAGCTGAACGACCTATCTGGTGGTCGCGCACAAGACGCGGCATGGCGGCGATAAGGCTCTTGGTATATTCAGAGTCTGGATTGCGAAATATCTCTTCAGTGGCGCCACTATCGACGATTCTCCCCCGGCGCATAACTATGACGCGATCGCTGATGTGACGAACAACACTGAGATCATGCGAGATGAAGAGATAACTTACGCCGACGCGGTCCTTCAGATAGCCGAGCAGGTCCAAGACCTGGGCCTGGATCGAGACGTCGAGCGCCGAGACCGGCTCATCGCAGACGATGACGGCAGGATTTGGCGCGATCGCGCGGGCGATCGCAACGCGCTGGCGCTGACCGCCCGAGAGCTCGAGCGGTCGTCGGTCCAGCAAGGCCTGGGATAGCCCGACCAGATCGAGCAGCTCGATAACGCGCTCCTGCCGCTTGCGCCGCGTCTCAACGTCGCTCGAAAGGCTGTCGGATATGATGCGTCCGACCGTCCAACGTGGATCAAACGAGCCAAGAGGATCCTGGTAAATGGTCGATAGTGACCGCCGCCGAGCCCGCCGTTCGCGCTCGGCGAGCGCGGTCCAAGGCCGGCCTGCAAACTGAACGGCTCCCTCGTCAGGCTCCTCGAGCGCCAGGACCATGCGCGCCATCGTTGACTTTCCTGATCCGGACTCACCTACGATGCCCAAAGTCTCGCCGGATCGCAGTTCGAAGGAGACGCCGTCCACAGCCGTCCGTAAAGTGCCATCCGGGCCCTTGAAGCGCTTCACCAGACTTGTCGCTTCGAGCAGGATGGGACGAGATGTCGGTGGGGATTGCACTTCTGGCTGCGTTTGCCGGGCAGGCGCACGCACAATAGCGGATGGTGAGAGGCGTGAGCCGCGCGGCCGGCCTGATGGCACGGCGTCCAGCAGCTGCTTAGTATAGGGGTGCTCCGGATCTTTGAATATTTGGCCGGCGTTACCGCGTTCGACGACCTCGCCTTCTCGCATGACGAGGATCTCATCCGCCACGCGGGAGACCACTGCCAGATCGTGACTGATCAGAATCAGAGCCTTGCCCCTCGTTTTGGTCTCCTCAAGGAGCGACAGCACATGAGCTTGCGCCGTCACATCGAGAGCGGTCGTCGGCTCGTCGGCAATCAGGATGCGGGGATCGAGCGCAAGTGCCGAAGCGATGAGAGCCCGTTGACGCTGGCCGCCGGATAACTGATGCGGCAGCTGCTTGGCCTTGGTCTCGGGGTCGGGGACACCGACGAGCTTAAGAAGAGCAATGACGCGCTGCGCGAGTTCCTTGCGCGATGATACCGCGCCGTGGAGGAGCAAGCCTTCACCGATCTCTTTGCCGATCCGGCGAAGCGGATCAAGTGAGACGAGTGCATCTTGTAATACAAAGCCAATCTCGTTGCCGCGGATGCGCCGCCAGGCACGATCGCTAAGACCCATCAGGCTCGTTCCGTCGAAGCTTAGCTGGCGTGCATGAACATTGGCGTAGCGACCAGCGAGGCCTATGAGAGCCCGCGCAGTCACGCTCTTGCCCGAGCCGGATTCACCGACAATCGCGAGACACCGTCCCGGTCGGAGGGAGAAGGATATGCTGCGCACAACCGCTTTCTCGTCGGTGGCGCGACCGAAGGAAACACGCAGCGAATCGACCGTGAGGAGGTCTGGCTGCTGCGGGACAGGCTGTAGCCGACCCTGTGACATTCACGTTTTTCCTTCCAGACGGTCCTGTAGATGGCGCCCGATGATGGTGAGGCTGAGGGCAAACGTCGTAACTGCCAAACCGGGTATGATCTCCAGCCACCAGGCGTAGATTACATAATTGCGCCCGGCATTGAGCAGCGCGCCCCATTCAGGCGCCGGGGGAGCGACGCCGAGTCCAAGAAAAGCAAGACCGGAGGCCCATATAATCGCCTGACCTACGCCGATCGTCATCATTGCCGTCAGAGGGTTCATGGCGTTGGGAAGTATATGCCTCCAGACAATACGGGGAAATGGATGGCCCAGCACCTTGGCGGCCTCCACATACCCTGTCCCCTTGATGGCAAGCACCTGGCCCCTGATCATGCGCGCATAGCCTGGCGCTGTGCTGATTCCGACAGCTATGACCTCAGTCAATACCGACGGCCCAAAAACGGTCACGAACACAAGGGCGAGCAGGAGCGTGGGAATTGCGAAGAGCATATCGACAATCCGGCTCAGGATGCTGTCGCATACGCCACCAGAAATTGCGGCGGCGACGCCGAAAACGATCGCAATGGACATGCTCAGCGCCGTCGCACCTAGTCCAAGAGCCAGCGATTGGCCTGCCCCCTCGACTACTCGAGAGTAAAGATCTCGACCCAATTGATCAGTTCCCAACCAATGGGCGATCGACGGAGACTGTAATGACGATCTCAAATCAATAGCGAGCGGATCGTGCGTCTGCAGCACCTTTGGCGCCACAGCCGCGAGGGCAAAGAGGCCAATGATGATAAGACAGGCGGCAACTCGGAACGGAACATGGCCGACGATTGCCAGGATCCCTTTGAGCGAACGAGACACGGTGGCTTCGGCGAACATGCTTATGTCAACCTGATCCTCGGATCGACCACCCGGTAAGTCAGATCGACAATCAAACTAACAAGAACGAACAGGCCCGCAGAGACCAGAACAGCTCCCGAGACAATCGGAACGTCTCGCGAGGACGTTGCAGCAACAAGGACTCCACCTAGGCCTTGACGGGCGAAAACCACCTCGATCAAAATCGCGCCCGAAAGCAGTTTGCCGAGCGCCCAACCTGATAAACTAATGCCAGGCAATGCGGCATGGCGGAGGACGTGGCGAAGCCTGACGCCGAAATCACTCATGCCTCGGGCCCGCGCGGACGTAACGAACGGCTGCTCGAGCACGCGCGTGAACTCGTTCTGAACGACTTGTCCGAAAAAGCCCGATAGTTCAAGAGCCAACGCAAGTGTCGGCAGAATGAGCCCGGCCGGAGAACTTCCACCGATGACCGGAAAAATGCGCAGCTTTACCGCAAAAACAACCAGCAGAATTGTGGCCAGCCAATAGGGCGGCGCGGTCGCAAAAAAGACCTGCGTGTCATTGAGCAACTTCGCCCACATGTTGTCTCTGCCGGCGATGAACAAGGTCGTCAGGACTGCGATAATCCATGCGAACAGCAGCGCGGTGACCGCCAGAATAATGGTAGGGCCAATCTGTTCCGCGATGATCCCTGCGACAGGCCGATGCTGCTGGTACGACTCGCCAAAGTCTCCATGCAGGCTTCGCAGTATGTATTTTCCGTATTGAACCGCGAGCGGTTGATCAAATCCGTATTTCGCATTGATCGCCGCAAGTTCCGCCGAGGACGCGACTCCGACGTTGCCGCTTGTCGCATTGATGATGATCTGGGCGCGGTCCCCAGGGAGCACACATTGGATCAAAAACGCGAAGGTTGCGGCAGCCCACACCACGACCACACCGGAGAATATCCGGCGCGCGAACCAAACAATGGGATGATGGGCTGCTATTTTCACGGCGTCACTTCCCATCATCGAAATGAGCGTCATAGAAAACGGGTTCGCCGACCGAGCCGCGGTCCAACCAAACGTCTTTGAGGTTTGGCTTGGTCGCCAACGTTACGTCCAGCACCGTGAGGCCAATCACAGGAGCCTCATCCACGATCTTCCGTTCCGCCTGCTGATAGAGGGCGACACGTTGCGCCCCATTGAGTTCCTGCTCCGCCCTTTGAATGATGTCCCAAAGCGTCAGATCTTGATAGCGTGAGGGATTGAAGCGATTAGTCTCGCCCTTCTGATCGGGCTTCCACGAGATCCGGAATATCTCCGCGCCGGGGGCAACCCAATAGAGGAGAACAATCTCATAATCATCGGGTCCGAGGTTTTTTCCTGCGAAGAAATCAGCTGGATTGGTAGGCTGAAGACGTACGTCAAAACCGGCCGCTCTTGCCTGCTGCTGGATAACTTGCAAGGCTTGCTCGCCATCTGGCTTCAGAAAAGCGTTCGAATAGGACACGCGCACGATGAGCGGGTTGCCATTCTTAACACGAACGCCGCTAGGATTACGCTCGGTCCAACCCGCCTGGTCAAGCAATTGATTGGCCTTCCGAATATCGTACGTATACGACTGCCCGAGCTCAGGCAGGTATTCCGGCGAGCTCTGACTCAGCGCACCGTTGCCTTCAAATGGCAAAGAGCCAAGGAATGATGTGTCGACTGCGGCCTTCCGGTCAGTAGAGT
This sequence comes from Bradyrhizobium sp. CB2312, assembly GCF_029714425.1. Lineage (NCBI taxonomy): Bacteria > Pseudomonadati > Pseudomonadota > Alphaproteobacteria > Hyphomicrobiales > Nitrobacteraceae > Bradyrhizobium > Bradyrhizobium sp. CB2312. The sequence continues at coordinate 8,642,611 of NZ_CP121668.1, forward strand.
AGGCAAACGCCTTGCGGACGAGCACATCGTCAAATGGGGGCCGTGCCGTATACAACGCCAGGCGCAGAGGGGTACCGCCAGTAATGTGCCGCAATAATGGAAAACGGGAATTGGCCTCCTTCCATGCGATAGCTGGGATATCGTATATGGCATCGGTCTCGCCCGCGATGAACGAGCCATACCGCACGGTCTGATCTGGCAGGAACTTCCAGCTGATTCCGTCAATGTAAGCCGGCCCTTGATGTTTGGCGGTGGCCGGCGCCGAGTTGTAGTCGGGATTGCGGCGGAAGGTGACCTCCCGTCCATGACGCCATTTGTCGACAATGAATGGACCTGAGCCGACTGGGTTCTCGCAGTTTACCGCAAGTCCGCGTTTGAGCGCGGAAGGTGAAAGAATGCCTTGCGAGGATTGAGCAAACACGTTCAGCAAGGGTTGAAATGGCACCTTCAAGGTTACCTGTAACCTCAGAGGAGCGATTGCGGTTGCCGATTCGAAGCTATCGCTAAGATACGGAGCAGCAGTCGGATTACGCAGATCAGGGTCGTTGCTGAGCCATCCGTTGATGTTGTCCGCAATGGCTTGCGCATCCAGAGAAGTGCCATCCGTGAACTTCACATTCGGCTTTATCTCGAATGTGTATATCTTCTTGTCATCGGAAATTGTCCATGACTCGGCCAGCCATGGCACAATCTTGCCATCCTCGCTGCGGGCGACCAGATTATCGCTGTACTGGCGTTGCAGATACCATTGCTGCACCCATCCTCCGAAGAGGCACGCCGGCTCCTGAAAGTGCCCGTAACGAATAACGCCTCCTCGCTTTACGCTCCCGGCTACCCCTTCTTGAGCATGAATACTTGACGGCAGTTGCGACAGGCCCAAGAGCACGAGGAGGGCCGCCTTCACGGTTCTTGCTGGATAGTCCGACTTTCCAGTGAATCGCCTCGTTGACCGCGCATTCGACAAATGCATATCCAGTCTCCAAATCATTTGATGTTGAGGAAGCGTCATAGCGGCGGGCTAGCTGTGGCTCGTGCCGGCCCGAAAGGAATGGAAAGCCCGAAATGCTCTCGCAGCGTCTGCCCACGATATTCTTTGCGAAAGAGCCCGCGCTTCTGCAGGATGGGGACCACATTGTCGACAAACGCCGAAGTGCCATCTTGCAGCACGTCCGGAATGATGTTGAAACCATCAACCGCGCCAGCGCGAAACCATGCCTCAATCGAGTTTGCGATCTGCTCGGGCGCACCCACGAGCGCGCGGTGGCCAAACGCTTGAACGCTGCTAATGATTTCGCGAACCGTCCGACCTTGACGCGCCAGAGTCTCAATCGTGCGATGGTGACCGACAGAAAACGGAACATCATCTGCAGCAGGCAAGATCTCCTCCGGGATTTGCCTTTCGAGGCTGAGCTTCTCGACTGCCACACCCATGCTTCGTGCAAGAGCAGCGATGGCGCGCTCCATATCGAGGAGTCCGTCAAGGTTTTTCTTGCGACGAACCGCTTCTTCCTCGGTACCCCCGATACAGGTGACAAGGCCTGGCAGGATGAGCGGGGCCGCAGGGCGGCCGAATTGCCGAGAAAGCGCGCGCAGGCGCTCTGCCTCCTGCATCGCCGTTGACAAGTCCCCGGCTGCCGCAAACACGACATCTGCACTGCGGGCGCCAAGCCGTAATCCGGGATCCGAACCGCCAGCCTGAACGATGACTGGGTGGCCTTGAGGCGAAGCGGGATGCGTAAGTGGGCCCCGGATGCCGAAACTATTGGTAGCGGGATCGAGCAGGCGAAATTGGCTCTGATCTGCGTAAACGCCCGCAGCCTGATCGGCGATGACTATCTCGCCGCTCCAGCTCAGCCAGAGAGCACGGACCGTTTCAACGAAGTCCTCCGCACGTCTGTAGCGATCCGCTCGCCCAACCTCTCGGCCGCCAAAGTTCGCAACCGTCGCCGGACTCGACGTCGTGACCGCATTCCACGCAACGCGCCCGCGGCTGATGACATCGAGCGATTGGAAGCGCCGGGCAAGATTGTATGGTTCGTTGTAGGTAGTCGACGCCGTCGCAATCAGACCAATCCGATCCGTTTCACGTGCAATCACAGCGAGAACCAGCGTCGGTTCGAGCCCATTAAGCGGCGGCTGGTGCGTGATGTCGGAACTTATCGCGGGGGTGTCGGCGAGGAATACAGCATCCATCAGACCATGCTCCGCAATCTTCGCAGCGCGGACGTAATGCTCGATGTCGAAAAAGGCGCTTGGATTCGTGCCCGGCCAGCGCCATGCGGCGGAATGACCACCGGCACCATGAAGATTTAAGCCAAGATGAAGCATGGAGTTACCCGAAGACATAACCGTCACTCATGCGGCGGCATCTGAGCTGCTTGGCGGGCCTTGTGGACAGCCAGCCTGCGCTTTCGCGCAAGCGCATCTTGCATGTGCTCCGGGCAGCCAATTTGAGGCATAGACAACAAACAGCCGGCTGATGTGAGAAGAATGTCACCAAAGAAGCTTTTGGTAGGTCTTGCGATCTTCTCCGAGCGGGCGCGGCCAAGAAGAGCTTCGACCACGCTGGTTGCCGATTGACACCGACCTGACAGCTTGTCTCCAGCGGCGGGTTGCTTCCACACGAGTACATTCACATCGGCTCTCCAGAATTCATCAAGAAGCCAGCTCCTTTTCAGGAAGATGTTTGGATGGGATTCGCGATCGAAACGTTTGGACTCCCGACCGAGCGAGCTAATGATCATGCTAGAGGATCTTTAGAGGTCCAGACCATGCAAACGCAATAGTTGAGTATTTCAATCTACTATCGTCCCTTGGCATCCTCTTCTACTGCCGTTTCTAACCTTCCCTCGCGTAATCCCAAGCGTTCTCTGATCAGGCTCACCGAACACGCGCTGCGTAATTGCAGCAGCTGCAATTGGGAGCGCCGGCGCGTCCGCGAAAGAGATAACCGCGATGCGATCGAGAACACACGGCAATTTTGGCGCGACATGATTGGTCGACCGCTTGCTGCCGCGCTGCAAAGTGACATCCGATCAATAAGGCGTCGCCAAGCCCAGCATCTAATAATGCGATGAACCATTCGAGATTATAGATGCCGCATTACGGCAACGCTTCGAAGCTGCGCTGGATTCGAGGATGCTGGAGCGTCGTTAATTCTCGCGCGCACGGCGCATGTCCTCGCGTACTCTACGGGTGTGATGACGCACCGCCAATTTTCCAAAAAGGCCCGTCTTCACGGCCCCACGACCGCGCCGATATGTGCACGGGACTCAGCTACCTTGGACACAGCCGCCTTTGAGCATCAAGAATCGCGGCGCATCAACGTCGACGAAATCACCCAGCTGGATATCGGACCGCCTCACTTACCGGCACATGGGAGTGGGACGCCTCTCGGGATGGATCGTTCGTGGTCATGTCACGTCTGGTTGGCGATCCAACGTCTCGGCGGATGTCCGGATTGAATTGCATCGAGCGGGTCGTGTTTTGCGACCAGCCTTCACCGCGCCCGCGCAACTCCTCGCCCCAAACAGCAGTCCCAACAAAGCACAATGAGCTTCACGCCAGACCGGCGCAATCACGAGCCCGATGGCTGCGGCATCGGCTACTCGGATCAGAGCTAGCCCCTGGACGAGCCTTTCAACGACATCGACTTGCGCACAATGCAAGCTGACGCAGATAAACTTATCCACCCAGCGCAAGCTCACCGATTGCAGCTCTTTCGCGCACCGCTTCTCCCAGACCATTCACACCGCGCTGCCGTGGAGCTGGACAGGGGCGAAGGGTCCATCTCGCCAAACTCAACCCTGCAATGAACAACAGGCCCGCCAGCACAGCTGGCAAGGGCCCGGACTTCACTTCAACCAATGGGCCTGGTCAGCTATTCGACAGCTAAGCCCTTTAGCATAGTAATATCTGTATCGGACTAGCAGGCCCACTTGATGGCTCAAGACCTGGAGGAAAAGGACCTGGATCCTGGCTCAGCCCGTTCCGCCCCCCTCAACATACCGTCCGCTGCAATTTTATCGAGAGTTGCGCCCGGCTCAGCCTCTGATCCTCATCGGACCAACTTTGCTCGATGATATTGACAAGGCAACCAGTGAGAATGGAATGGACCCATTTGACAAGGTGAACCCGTCCGCGCTCGCATCAGTTGCGTCGAGCCGCAACAGGAAGAGACCGCGCCGCAAGCAGACTTTGAGCTGCGGCTTAGAGAGCACCGGCCAGTCCTCCCAGCACCAGCTTCAGCCGGCGCTGGATCGACCCGAACTGCAACGGATGGCAATAGGAGAGCGGACCTTATCCCGAAGAACGAACGGTGCACAGCCGCATCCTTTGTAAAAGCGCGCGCTCAACTCGCCGTAACGCTGACCTGCGCGAGCCTTGCGGAACTCAGAAGGGAAATCGAACTCGCCGCGCAGACGTCAACGCCATGGTCAGGAGCGACTGGACCGTCGACCGGCGGCGTGGATGGTAGCCGCGTTCACGACGACGTAGTGGCATCCTCATACTTGGAGCTGCAGCGCTTCCAAAACCACGCTAGCCATTGCAAGCCGCGCGGGTTCGCCAATCAGAGTGCAATGGCCCATTTGCGTTCCATGGCGGCTTCGCGTTTCGACGCCGCCCCCTGGAATATCTGGGGAGGCCAACGACTTGATCTGGGTCGCGCAGCGGCAGAGCACATGAGGGGCGACACCACTTCTTCGCCCTTTGTGTCGCTGTCCGAGGAGGCCTCCCAATTGCTCCTCTCGCCAGACGACGACAACGAGTATGGCGCCAAAGTGATCGCGGAAAATGCGAATGAGTTGCACACGTACACGGTGCCAAGGATCACCGCTTGGACGGCCGACGAGATCGTCAGTATTCTTGAGGACGGGACTGAGGATGATGAACCCAATCTGGCCTGGGTGAGTGATACCCCAACTGAGGAGCGCGAGGTACTGTTTTTGGGCGGGAATCTGGATGACTACCGGACCGCGAGCGCATCGAATCCCTACAGAAAGTCAGGGAAAGAAGATTAAGGGTAGAGGCTTAGCACAACTTGGCTGTTTTCGATGTTCGGAAATCGAAAGCAGCCTTCGCTCCGTCTATACTGCTCCCGCCGAGCTGGCCATCAGGGGAGGTGGCCCGCGTACCGCACCTGGAAAATCAGAATTTCAGCCGAAGCCTGTACCGTCTTTACGTTCGCCGCCTCGTCGTCGGGTTCGAAAAGGCAGTTGCCGACCAATATTCATTCTTACTTTCCGCCCGGCCAGATCAGGTTTTGGAAAGCTAACGTGGGTAGCGAAAGAACGAGGAAACGAAGCGAGCGGACTGCAGCATGGATCGAAACAACGCGATCAACCCAGCGTATAAAGATGCCGCTACGTCAGATACCACGGTTGAACAACCCAAAGAACCGCAAGCGGTGTTCGAGCAACACTTGCGAGAGGTGCGACAGCTTGGCCCGGTATATTCCCATAGCGGGCTTTATGACATCACCGAACAAGACGATCGCCTCATCCAAGCAGCGTCTGGTGCTGCCCTTCACCGAGGCCCACCGCCAATGCGATTACCATTGAAATCTATGACCGTCGGCTTCGCAAATTGGCCGAGCTGCTGAAGCGGTCTGGTCACTCGATTGCTGAGCTCGATGACGACACGTTGCTCGAGCGCTCCAAGACGCTACTGCCAAAAGACAAGGTGATCTTTTCTGCATTGTCAATGGTGAGTAGGTACCGGGAGCCCAGCGATACCGCTCCGCCGCTCAGAACACATTATCGTCCGTCCAAGGAAGATACCAATCTCATCAGAGAGGCGACCGAGGCGGCCTTTGGTCGAGCAATGGACGCAAAAACCGCTGGAAATTACGCTAGCAGTCTTCGCAAGCTAGCGGCAGCACTGCGCCCCTTGTCGATTGCCAAGCTCAGCCACAAAGCGCTGCTCGGCTATACCGATGCTTTGTTTCCGAACGACAAGAAGCTCATCTACGCGTTGAACAGGCTGAACGACTACCGCCGAACCGCGGGGCGGGACAACTCGCCGAGTTACGTGGGCGATTCGCGCCGGTCAATGCAGCCGGCCGCCGATTTGTCCGTCCAGCTTTTCGAACGTGAGCAGCCTTTAGGGAACGCGGACGGCTCATTGCCGGCGGGCGGCTTCAATGCTCAGCAGTTTTGGGAGGGAACGGGTTTAACCGCTCGTTCTCCCGCGCAACTTGTCGCCCAGAATATGCTTTTCGACGCTGTGCGCCAAAACAATGTGCCTCCACCTTCCATTGCGTGCCACCCCCTCGCCCCTGCAGAGTTTCGCTCAGGAAGCGCTTTTCGATGCGGCCGATCGCGAGGGCCTGCCGCCAGTCAATGCACCGGTGCTTTGGCCGAGCATGAGTTCGGTCGCCTACTCACCCGTGCAAGATGTCGCCCAGGAACAGCTTTTAGGTGCAGCTGATCGCGAGGGCTTGCCGACGACGTTCTACGATGCGCCGGTACGCTGGCCAACTGCCGGTTCAGTCACCCATTCGCACGTGCAAAGTGTCATCCAGCAAGAGCTTTTCGATGCCGCGGATCGAGACCAGTTTGCGCCTGCTTTCGATCTTCAGGCATCGAAGTTATCGTGTTAGGACCGCGTGGGGTAGCGATCTTCAGCTCATCCATCTGCGCTCTCCTGCTGTTGGCGATACATTTGACGTTTCATTCGCAGTGCCCAACGATTTTTCTCATCGCAACCAGCTCGCTCCCGATATGATGCTTTCCAAGCTGGGCAAGTGGGACTTCTTGCCTAATGCGCAATATCCGCTCATGAACTATGAGATTGGTGGGGAACGCTATACGGCCGTGCTCGGGCCGAGAGGATCCAATGACGTTCAACTCATCCATCACCCAAGGTTCGCTTCGGGGAGTGAAGCTGCGTCGGTGACTCCGATGGCTTCCCCGCATACCTACGACGGCCTCGCATCTGGGCTTGATCGGCCCTCCGGGTTCGAATTGCAGGCGGCGAACCTCCAACCGCCGTCCGCCGCGCCCCCCTCGGGCCACCACCCGCTCCCGCAAGTTCCTGAACTCGGAGAGTGGTTCGGCCTAGACTGGGGGCACGGCCCGCGAGAAGCTTCGACTCTCGTGATTGACATGCTCCAAAACCTGGGCCTTCTGCCGAGCCAGGACGTCCCCATGACCCGCTTTTTGATCCATGGCGAGCCCTACACGGCTGAAAGCCTACCCGGTGGCCGCGTTCTTCTCTTCCATCGGCCGCAATCTGGCTGAACGATATGCTGTCGGCACCTCGGGCAGCCGCACAAGCTCCCGAATCCACTCGGATCGCCTATTTTCGGAAATCCGAGCCACGTCCGAACAACAATTGAGACGGCGAGTAAACCCCGTAGCCGCCATTCACAGCATGATCTTAAGCGGGGTGGTTCAATCACCCTGCGGCTGCATTCGGCAGCACGGAAGGTTCAAGTGAAGAACGCCAAAAGACGCGGCATGAAAGATACCGGCTCATCCTGAGCGGGCCGAGGGTCGAGCGAAATCATCGCGAGCCCGCCGCTTGATCGGCTTGTAAATACACTCCCAACAGGACCGCGGAGGGCGTGGGGACGTACCTTGCCCGCTCATCTGGAGCGTTCGACTGAGAAGCCGGGGCTCCAACCCATATGATGACATCCCGAACCGCCGATCCTCCAATCGCTGAGACGAATGGAGATCGACGGCCCTCACGCCCAACGTTGGTCAAACAGCAGCAACTTGGCGCAACTCGGATCCTTCACGATTCGGATCAACTCTTCGGAGCGCCCCTTTTCTCTGTGCTCTTCGTTACCAGATGAACTTTGCGCCATCCGGCAGTTCGCAGATGAATTCGCCTTGGTTCACAAGCTCGGCGGTTCCTACAACAAGCTTCGAAGCTCGCACCGTCAGCTTGCCTTCGCGGCTAAGGCTATGGCGGATGTACTCGGTCACGGCATGTCCAGAGGTGTCGACCGTTTGGTGAGCATTGGAGAAGCTGATTCCATTCTGGACCGTCACCCTGAATGCATTGATAACCAGACCGGCCTGCGTCTCCGATGCAGGTTTGCCGCCCTCCGCGGGGCTACAGTGGCTCATGTCCAGTATGAGCTTCACATTCTTCCCCGCCTGCAGGGCATTGAGCACCTCAGTGTATTTCGGCGAGGGCTCATCGGCTCTCGCCAGAGCGCTAGCGCTTGCGACCGAAAGCAAGGACAACAGGATCGTCAGTCCTTTGCCGGTGATCTTCATATGCTCTTCTCCCTCGATAAGTACTACAGCTTACCTTTTTCAAGATGTCGTGCTCGCGCGTTGTTTGGCTTTCATTCAGCAAGCGCGCTCGCCTGTACAAAAACAGCCTGCCGCAATCAGGCGCAAGTAGTTGCGACGGCTATTCCAACATCACAACCTCGTAGGTCAGGTTCTGGGGGCATTCGCCTTGCGGGCGTTGACAACGATTTGTTCGATGGTCGGCCGCTTGGAAACCACAAACGACGAGCGGTCGCGCTGGTCCACTCGGGCGCAATGAGCGAGGACATGCAGCCGTCACATCTGCAGGAGCAGACTTCTACGAAGGAAGCACTCGATCAGCCGCATGCGCTTGCGTGTCCCTCTTAGTCTGCAAGGACTGTCTGCTCTAGGCGACAGGTGAAGCGAACGCAGCGCGGCGGTCGAGGAACCCGGTCTCAGCTTAATCGATGTCAGCTTCTCGAAAGCTGCACCTGCAACAATCCACGCCGATAGGCGGCACTTCGAAGGGAGTAGAGAGATGAATGTTGATCCACAGAATGCCGCAGACAATTCGTTTGAGGTTCAGCGGCCGCACCACGTCGGTCGACAGCAGGACGAGCTTAGCGCCCAAACCATCGCAGCGAGACGTTCAGAAGACCAAGCAAACTTTGAGCAGCAGCTGAATGACTTGGCTCCAGATGACTTGGATTCGGTCTACCGCACCGCGGCGCCAGTCTCCCTCCTTAGCGGCAGATTCCGCGAGCGCCGCGCCCTCATCTGCGCCAAACGAGGCGATCTCGGAACCCAGTCGATATCCAGCCTCATCATACGTCAGTGGGCGCGCTCAGCTTGCCGCAACACTGACGGGTGCCACTCTTGAAGCACTTCGGAACGAGATCGAACTTGCCGCGCAACAGGCAGCACGTTGGTCATCGGCGACCGACGCTGCCATTGATCGAGATCGCGTATTCGACGACGTGGCGAGGTCGTCATATATCACACTGCGGCGTTTTCAGAATCAGGACACTGATTGCAAGCCGCACACGGAAGAAAACACGAGGGCAATATCTCATGTCCGCAACACGGCTCGAGATCATTCTTCCGTTGGAGATCCTCTGGAGCGGTATCCCCTGGACCGAGCCCGCCAGGCTGGTTGGCATATGCGGGGAAAGACTACAGTCTCAGCCTTCGTATCGTTAGTCGAGGATCCGTCAAAACTTGTCGCCTCTCGCGATCCGTGGGCGAGAGCGATTGCCAACAATGCGGACGCGCTACACACCTACACCGTACCGAAGACCACAATCTGGACGCCCGACGACGTGCTGAGTAGCATTGGGCTTGGAATGAACGCCGAGGATCAGGACACCATCGATGGAGATGTCGATTTGATGTGCTCACTGGGCAGAACGCCGACCCGGGAAACCGAGCGCCTGTTCCTTGGAGGCAATTTGGAAAGCTACCGCACCAGTAGTGAAGCAAATCCCTACAAGCGCGAGAGTAATGAGTAGATGGTCGATCGCACCATTTGGCAGGTTCGTTGGCGACCAAGCGCCACAACACCCTGCAACGAAGAAAAGCGGCGCATCAGCTCCGCCTCATGCAACAACAGACGGAGCGTAAGGGGGGCGACCGACGGCCCGATGAAGGCGCCGATCGAGCCGTATAGCGGTTGACAGTTCCGACGGAAGGTCAGGAGGACACCGATGTTGTCCCCTCGTCCCTTTCCGCTCGTTGAAGCATCGTGGCATCTTGGGTGCATTGTGTCGCGAGGCAGGAATTTATCAGCCGGCTTCAGGGGTTGGCAGGCGGATTTGGCGAGGTAAGCCGCCGAAAGCGCAGCATCCCTCGCGTTAGCTAACTCTTTCTGACAATAATCGCGCGTCAACCAACAGTGTTCGGCCGCGATGGCATCATACATTCACTCACCCGTAGCAAGCGGCGCTATGGCATTACAGCCGATCCGCAACCTGGATGCGTTCCATCAAAACAATCGATTTTGCCGAGCATGCCAAAAGGCCTCATAGTCGATCGAAATGTATGGAGACCGCATTCAAGATGACGTCTGGCAATCGATTCTCTCCTCAGTCGCCTACCAAACAACTTGGCTCGAGCGATCGGCAGTCTCGCGTCACATCGACGTCCCGCGCCCGCCCCGATTTTCCCACTAAATTGCCGAGTATGAGGCAGATCGGATTGGCCGATCTTTTGGCGTCATAGCCGAACGACTGCCTCTTCGCGCGCTTCAAGGCGTTATGGCGCTACGCTTGATTGGACAGACAAATGCTCACGACCTTGGACAGAGCGCGATTGACCTTCGCACAGCTCGACAGCATGGCCTCACTGTGTCGTCATTGCCTCACAAGGAGTCCGATGTTGATGGCGCCGATACAAAGAGCCCTTAAAGGCACTTGAATCTCACCCAGCGTCAGATTGTAGGAATTACGACAGTCTCGCGACAGACTCCACTCGCGTGAACTCTTCCTGACAGGTAGCGACAATTGCGAACGTCTCAGAACCTCGATGCTCGGCCGATACGGCTTGGGACACTTCTCGACTGCTCCGATTCAGATCTTGCATCGTTAATCTGCTTTGTGAACGCAAGACGAAGCGCGCTCTTCGCAGTCAGGCGAGGATCCAGCGCGCGAGAACAAGGCGAGCAATCGCCGTACCGATCACAGGCTGAGTCCAAGCTCGAGACTAGATCGTTCTTGCGCCGTTCAACCCGTCTGACGAAATTGAGCCGGCCTCACTGCCTCAGACAATGCGCGACAGCAATGCCAGGCTCAATTTGTTCTTCCTTGGCAGCCTTCGCTCGGCTGGCGCGGAGAAGATCTTGGAAGTAACCGAGCTTCAGGACGGTTGACATCATGTTTGGCCATTATCACCGGCTGGCGAGACAATGTCTAACCCGCCCATGGGCGTGTTGAGCGTTTCATCGCTCTTGGCCTTTTACAGCCTGTCGTCCGCCGCATAGCGCGTAAACTGTCTTAGACGCGGAAAACTTGTATCGTAGTGACTTGACGACACTACGGGCTCAACAGCCTTGCAGGACTGACCGCGGATCAAGACGATTTGGGAGTTCCAATGTCGGTTTCGCAAGTCCGTTCGGCGGCAAATACAGCCGCTCTCGCCTGCGCCTTCCTTTCACTCCGCGAGTTTGGCGCGATCGCCACTGCAGGCGTTCGCGTAATGCATGCAGCCATCGCTATGTTTAGCCCGCAGATGAATCAGCACATCGCCAGGGCTCTCGTCCTCGTGAGAGATTGCCGATCACTTGCCGGCGTAAAGGAGATTTTGAGCCCCGCCGCGGGCTGGAACCATCCGCCGCAGGCCTCGCCTATCCGCCGACGGCGGACGTGCACTGCCTGCCAACAGGCTCTTGCGTATCGCGCACGGGTTTTCGAATTCACGCCAAAGCGGCATCCTCTGGGTTCCGCCGATCGTCATGGTCAAGCGTGACACGCTCAAGTCCTGCCAAGGATGGAGGAGAGGCGATGAATGCGAATTCTCCTGGTTGATCATCATGCGGACTTTGGCCGCGCCGTGAAGGAAACGCTGCTGAATTGCGGGTTCGCCGTCGACGTGACGCGAACGCTGGATGAGGCGTCGGCCGCGTTGGATTGCGCGAACTACCACATGATACTGCTCGACTCCTTCTTGCCCGATGGAGATGGTTTGGACTGGTTGAAGCAGTTGCGGCGCGAAGGACGATCAATGCCGACTATAATGATGAGCAATCTCAATGATCTCAGTCGGCGGATTGCGATCTTCAACGCCGGAGCGGATGATTTTCTGCCCAAACCCGTTTCTATCGACGAGCTCGTTGCTCGCATGCGAGCTATTCTGCGACGATCAACGCAGATGATGGCGCCGGTGGTGACATTCGGGAATCTGCATTTCGATCCGATCGCGAGACAAGTCTCCGTCGGTGGACGAGTACTGAGAATTGCGCGCCGCGAAGTGTGCATTCTTGAACATTTGCTCAACCGCGCGGGCCGTACCGTGCCGCGCGCATCGCTCGAAGAAAGCTTGTATGCATTTGACGACGAGGTCTCGACCAATGCGCTGGAAGTCGGGATTTATCGCCTGCGCACGCATTTGAGCCAGGCGGGTGCAACGCTCAGGATCAAGACCGCGCGCGGTGTCGGTTACACCCTTGAACTCGTTGGCGCAGCATCGGCTGCCTAGCCGATCGAACTTGAAAGCAGCACTTCCTTGAACTTCGTCAACAATGACGCCGGCGCTGATGGACCGTCGATGGTCGCCAGCGGCTCGCATTATGCCGCTTTTCCCCGCCTCTGCTACGCCCTGTGCGCAGTTGCTCTGCTACTTCCGCTTGCTGCCGCGGCTCAGGCAAAGCGAGATGGCAAAGGAGAACCGCCACGAGCCGCGCCTGGCAGCACCACCGGCACGCTCAACCTTACCTCCTCACAGGGAAAGACAGTTCATCTGACCGGACCGGCTGCGAGCATTTTTATTGCCGACCCTGCCATTGCGGATTATCAGGCGCCGTCGAACACCACGATTTTCGTGTTTGGCAAAAAGTCGGGACGGACTAGCCTGTTCGCCCTAAACGACAATGGGGAGGCTCTCGCCGAGCTGCGTGTTGTCGTCACCCAACCGATCGAGGATCTGCGGGCCGCGCTGAAGGCCGAGGTCGGCGACTATCCGATTCAGGTCAGCTATACCCCGCGCGGCGCGATCCTTAGCGGTACGGCGCCTAATGCCGAGGTCGTCGAGACCGCCAGGAAGGTCACTGAGCAGTTTCTTGGGGCTGGCGCGCTGGTTGTCAACAAGATCCAGGTCGCCGGCTCATTACAGGTGAATCTCAGCGTACGGGTGGCAGAGGTCTCCCGCATCGCCGCCAAGGATCTCAACATCAACTTCACCGCCTTGAGCCCAAACGGCGCTTTCCTTGTCACCGGCAAAGGGGGAGGGTCCGGCGCAGCCGGCGGCGGCGGCACGATCGGGATTGGATTTAGCGCCGGCAACACCAACTTGAGCGCTGTTCTGGACGCTCTCGCAAGCGAGCACCTCGCCTCAATCCTGGCTGAGCCGAATCTGACGGCGATGTCCGGCGAAGCCGCAAGCTTCCTCGCCGGCGGCGAATTCCCTATTCCGGTGATGCAGGATAACCGGCAGGTTTCGGTCCAATTTCGCCAGTTCGGCGTGAGCCTCGAGTTCGTTCCAACGGTTCTCAACAATAATCAGATCAATGTCCGTGTGAAGCCCGAAGTCAGCGAACTGTCGAGCGAAGGCGAAGTCAAAATCAATGGCATGGCGGTCCCTGCCCTCTCCACTCGGCGGGCGAGCACCGTCGTCGAGCTCGCCAGCGGTCAGAGCTTTGCAATCGGCGGCCTCATCAGGCGCAACTTCAACACTGATATCGGCGAGTTTCCCTGGCTCGGCGATGTGCCGATCCTGGGCGCGCTTTTTCGCTCCTCATCGTTTCAAAAACGTGAAACCGAGTTGGTCATTATTGTCACGCCCTACATCGTGCGGCCCGGACCGAATCCGAACCGGATGAGTGCGCCGAGCGACCGCATCTCACCGCCCTCAGACGCGGGGCGGATTTTGACGAACACGGTCGCCCGGCCGCCGCGAGAGCGCGATGCGCCTCGCGCCAGCGCACCAGGATCGACCGGCAGCGCGGGCTTTATTATCGAATGAGGATCGCCAAATGACTTTGCGACATCTGTGCTACCCGATCGTTATTGGAACAACATTGGGGGGCTGCGCAAATACTGCCTCGATCCAGCCCGGGCCGGCTGACCAAGAGATCCAGGTCGAGCAGAAGAGTAACGTGCTGTTCCTGCAGAGCCTTCGTGGCCCCGAACGGCATCGGCTGCGAAGCTTTATTGCAGCGACCAGTCGCGGCCGGCTGGATGCCCTCCATGTGGGTGTCATCGGCCCGCCCAGACTCATTGCACAGGTGGCCCACGAGGCTCGCGCCATGGGCGTTGCCACCTACAACATCCGCCTGTCCGCTTCTCGTGTGGATTTGCCGGCTCGTTCCGGGGTGAGGATCGAAGCGATCACTTTCGATGCCCATCCACCGGTCTGCCCCTCGCTCTCCATCGTCGGTCCTACGGTGAACGAGAATTCGTTCAATCCAACCCTTGGCTGCTCAGTCCGGAATAACCTTGCGGTCATGGTCAATGAACCTGGCGACTTGTTAGGCAATGGCGCTGTCATGCCGACCAGTGGTGATCGTGCAGTGCTTCCCATCACCGCACGTGGGGCCACGTCGGGGGACAACAGGAGCAATTTGGAGGATGAAACGCATAACAGGGTTGCGCCAGAAACCCAATAAGCGGCTCGTAAGACCCGAGCAGCATGAACGTCGGTTGGCCATTCTTGTCCATATCAGTCTTGGAATCGGCCGACGAGCCTCCGGGAATCCAATCTTTGCTCGATCCTTTTCTTGGGATCGTGCAGCTTACAGATCAGGTTTTGGGACAGTTGGATCGTTGACCAAAGATTTGAGCGCATCGCTGTTTTGTGCGACGCTAAACTAGGCCGGCGGCAAAGACTGCCTTTGCAACCCTCTCGAAACACTCCATCGGAACGGCCTTGCCCATCGCACCTTTTCGGATCAGCTGACGCGCCAACACATGATCCTCGACAATGCTCAGACGTTGGGCGCGCGCCTCCGCCAGTAACTGTGAAGCCGTTTCGCCCTCGCCGCGGCACACCAGTACTGGGACGCCGGTCTCGCCCCGAACGTAGCGCAGCCCAATCAATGTCGCTCGCCCCGTCAGTATCAATGTCGCCCGATGGATGCCGAGCGGAGACTCGTTCGCCGACTCCCGACGGAGCCTACGGTGTTCACCCTTGATCTGCGGATTACCATCCTGTTCCTTGGACTCGCGCTTGGCTTCGCTCTGCGTCATGCGCATGTCGCGCAAGAACAACCAACGCTGAATGAGCAGATCGGCCAAGCCGCCAATCAGAAGAGCGCCGGCAGCAATCGCGATCAGCACTTTGAGCTCTTTAAAGACAAAACCAAAGCAGCTCAAATCGCACACAGGCAAGTATACCAGTGCCCTCCAACTTGCGAGCACAGTGAAAACGAACGCGGCGCCAAGAACCAAAACTTTGACAATAGACTTTCCAAGCTCGACAACCGACCGCTGGGAGACAATCCGCTTCAGCCCTTTGACGGGATCCAATTTCTCAAAGCTGGGTTTAAGCGGCTCAACCGAAATCGTCAGCCCCCCGCCGGCCAAGACACCGGCCAGAATCGCCGCGACAACCGCCGCACCTAGGATGGGAGCCGCGGCTGTTATAGAAAGGTCCATAAATCCGACCAGCGCCTGCCGGGCCGCACTGTTGAAGGGCTGTTCCTGCAGCTTGTCGGTGAGCCGCACGGCTTCGCGCCATCCGTCTTCGATCGAGCTGGCCCTGAAGCACAGGCAACCGAAACCAGCGCAAAGGCTTGCCGCGGTAACAAAGTCGGCGCTGCGCGGGCTCTGCCCCTTCTTACGCGCGTCTCTCAGCTTCTTGTGACTTGGTGGAAGGTTTTTCTCTTCGCTCGTGTCGTTCATTTCAAGAACTTCTCGAGCCACTCCAGCACGCCGTTGAACCGAATGATCTCTGCTCCCATATATTCGATGAGGAAGACGGCGTAGCTGACCACAATAATGCCAAAGGCGGCATTCTTGATGGTCGGAGAGAGATCGTTCAGCTTGATTTGCGGCGCAAAGCGCCCGAGCAGCATGAGGGATACGTCAATCAGAAGCAGCAGAGCCAGCACGGGCCCGGCGACCACAAGAGTCGTATGCATGATATGGTCGAGAAGCCCGATAAACTCCATTGCCCCTTGCTGGGTCAGAGGAGGTAGCAGCCGATACACGGGCCAGATCAGATAACTTCCATAGAGGCATCTGACCATGGTCTGCAGACCTCCTGATACAACGAAGATCGTAACCGCGGCAGTCCCGAGAAAGAGCCCCATCGCGGCGGTTTGACTGCGTGTCGCAGGATCGTCCAGCTGGCTGGAGATGCCGCGCTGGGTATCAATGATGTCACCAACGGCCTGGATGCTCCAAAGTGGTATACTAAGCAGAAAACCAAACAGCAGGCCGATAAATATCTCCTTCAAACCGAGGAGCGAGACCGCAACCATACGGGTGCCCGGATCTAGTGTCTGCAAGCCGTTCCTGATCTGCATCAAGCAAGGCAATCCAATCACAATCGTCGCGCTTGCGCGGATAATCCCGCCAATGTGCGGTCGCGTGAATACCGGAAGAACCAGCATAATGCCGAGGGCCCGGGCCGCGCCAAGACCGGCCGCAACGACGAACTCGACAGCAGTCTGAATCAGAGCTTGCGTCTCGGTGGGTGACAAGGCATCCATTTGAGCTCAGCTCGTCGCGCCTTCAGCCAATGCAACCGTCGCACTCACGTCGCCATGATGTGAGACGTCAAGAACTCTGCAGATCTCGTGTCCCAGCGGTTGCAGAGCGACAGGCCTCCCAGGGCAGATGACTTCGGCTTCAACTATCCATATGACTACCGCCATCCGGCGCAGAGGTATGGCCATTCGATGAGAGCACCCGCGAAATCGCGCGCGGCCTACAAGCCACGCTTCTTCCGCTCTCACCGGCCGCAGCGCGGTTTGGAGATCTGAGGGCCAATTTCGCAGTCTATGGAGATCGGTCTCGAGCGGCACCTTCATTCGCAGGCTCATTCACCAGAATGCCAGAAACTTGGGGCCGCTTGCAATCAAAGCGGTTGCCCGTTCACTTGTGTCGACAACTCGCCAGGCTGTGCATCGAGGACCAGGTCTCAGCAGGTAATTCCATTACATCGTAAGCACACCTGAATCGAACGGATAGACATTCTAAATGGAGTCATCCTTCCTCCGAATACGGCGGGCTCATAGAGCCGAACAGGACAGTTCGGATGTCTATCCGTCTCATAATAGTGAGGCGAACTTTCGATAAGATGACGAACTCGCCTTTTGTGGTTCGCAATGAAGGCCAACAAACGAGACGCTAAGCTGAAACGTAGACAGGCTTGCGTTCCGCGCGCACTAATACCTCGCTGTGAGCGCGGGGAACTCAGTAAAGATACGCTGGGCTTGCTCGATCAGGGGCGCGCTCAGCACCGGAGCAAACAGAACGAGCACGGCGACGACGACGAGGAGCTTCACGGTAAGCGGCAAGGTTTGATCCTGGAGCTGGGTTGCTGCCTGCACGATGCCAATACCCAATCCGGCCACGAGGGCTGCCAGAAGCGGCGGTAGAACCCAGATCATGAACAGGACTAATGATCGGCTCAGGTGGGTGAGAATGCTGGCCTCCTCCATCTCACCCCCCCGGGGATGCGTAGCTTAAGACCAATCCGTGCATGAGCCGCGACCAGCCGTCGATTGTGACGAACAGAAAGAGCTTGAAAGGAACGGATATCATTGTTGGTGATACCATTGACATGCCCATGGCCATCAGAATTGTCGTCACAATCAGGTCGATCGTGATGAACGGAAGATAGAGAAGGAAACCGATTTCAAACGCACGCTTAAGCTCCGAGATCAAAAAAGACGGCACGAGGATCGCAAAATCGTCGGCTGTTGCGTTGGCGCGCATCTCCTCCGACCAGATATGTTCCGTCGACGACAAGAAGAACGTGCGCTGCTCCTCAGTGGTGAACTTTTTGAGATGGGCGCGCAGCGGCTCGCTGCCTTCCTTGGCGGCGGTCAACCAGTCATCGGCGGTTTGGTAACGAAGTTGCGTATCGGTCACGCGGTTGTAGGTTTGCTCGAATACTGGGGCCCCTATGAACACGGTAAGGATCAATGCAGCACCATACAAAACGATGTTCGGTGGTATGGACTGAGTGCCGAGCGCGTTGCGGATCAGGAAGAGAACGACGGAAACCTTGATGAACGCCGTTGTTGTGACAACTGCGAACCCCAGCAGGCCAAGACCGGCGGTCGCCGCAACAAGCGCAAGGATGCTCGGTTGAATGTCAACCATTGGGCGCCAACTTGCTCAGTAGCCGGATGCCCAACGCTTCACCGACACGTACAATGTCGCCGCGGCCGATCAATTGACCATTGGCAACAATGTCGACCGGACCGTCCACCGGCCGGCCAAGCTCGAACACGTGCCCCTCGTTGATGCTTCTCAACGTACCCAGCGTGATGGGCCAGCGGCCGCATTCGAACACAAGCGTGATCTCAACACTGTCGATGTCGGCTTCCGAGGGCGGGATTGCTTGTTCAGCTTGGGGGCGTATCGTCATATTTGCATACCTTAGAGGATGGGACTGCAGGCGGAATGGTCCCCGAAGGATAAGTCTGTCGCCCGCCACCTGCGCCGGCGCCCACAACTTGTCCGCAGCGAGGATGAGCTGGTCATGGGCAAAGGGAATGACCTCGGGCAGCAGTGCGTCGCCGGGCTGTGCTTGGCGAAGAAGCTTGATGGGCGCGCGCAGCGAGCCGATCTCTCTCGCAATTACGACCGGCAATTCCGAAGAAATCTTACCTAAATCTCGCGGTAATTGGCCGATCAACTCGCCTAAGACACGAAACGCAGACGGTACCCGACCGTCAAGAGGCGCGAACAAGAACAGGCGAGCCTTGGCCGCCAGCGGCCCGAAAGTAACGTCGAACTCCAAATAGGGGTCTTTGGCCGTTGTGTCTTCGACGCGGATCAGCTGCAAATTCCGCGCGAGCACGATCTCTAATGCAGCGAGCCAAGGTTCCAGTGCAAGTTCGAGAAGGAGCGAGCGAGTTGGGTCGGAAGGTATAGTAAGGCCATGCTGGACAGTTGAAATCAGTGCCTCGACGAGAAGGCGGGGCAAGGACAACACAGCGGTCTCGCCTTCGGCGCAAAATACGCAGTCGAGCACCGACGTGGCATATGGCTCGGCCTGCCAAACAAGCCGGCTCACACGGATCGATAGCGGCTTATCGCCAATGCGGCTCTGCAGAACCGTGCGCGGTGCGGCGGTCTCGTTGAGCCAGGAGACCACTTCATGCGACAGCTTTGCCGCTGGCTGATATAGTGCGGGTTCACCCATGGCATTTATCGACAGGTTCCGCGGGCGCAGCTCGCGAGTTGATAAGAGAACCAGCCATTAGTTCGAGTCATCGACCGTCTGGCTACGCGAACCACCCTGATATCGGAGCAAAACCTCATCGTCGGCATCGATTTCGGCTGCAAACTCCGAACGGACAGCGGTAGTGCGCTGGACATCGCCCTCAATCTCCTGCCATTTCTGGCTCGCCGCCGAACGCTTGGCCCACATGGTCCGCGCCTCATTCACCGCCCGCTGGGCCTGCTCATGCGCGATGCGCGCCTGCTCACGCGCCTGGCGTGCCGATTCGATCTCTGCTGCCAGCCGCCCAAGGACGAGTTGACAGCGACGATCGAGCTCGGTCACGGACATCATCTCGAGCGACGCCAGCTCCTGATAAAGTTCAACTTCGGCCTTGGCGCGACGATCCTCCGCGCCTTTAAGATTCTCAGACGCTCGCTGCAGCGCTGCGACCGCAATTTGGCGCCTGGCTTCCATGTTCGACAATTCACGAAGCGCGCTTCGCTCTCTCATGTCTTTCACCAGCCGCAATTTCGACGCTTGCACGAGATTCAGGCCGTCAGACGCGACATCCATGAAACGGTCTCCTCAAAGCTCGACGGCTCGTCCTGTGCCTGGCGCAAGAATGCGCGCAGTTCCTCGATTGACTCGATTGCCCGATCAGTCAGTGGATCGTTGCCCGGCTTGTATTCACCGACCTTGATCAGGAACTCAGCCTCATTGTAGCGCGAGAGCAGATCGCGGAATGCGGATGCCGCCTTGCGATGTGGACCAGAGGCGACCGCATCCATGACACGACTTCGGCTCGACAGCACGTCGATGGCGGGAAAATGCTCTCGGGAGGCCAGTGCGCGCGAAAGAATGATATGACCGTCGAGAATGCCGCGCGACTCTTCGGCGATCGGATCGCCCGTGCCGTCACCTTCGACAAGCACGGTATAAAATGCCGTGATCGAGCCCCGCTCGCCCATACCGGCTCGCTCCAACAGACCAGGAAGCAGCGCAAAGACGGAAGGAGGAAAGCCGCGCCGGGTGGGAGGTTCTCCGGCGGCAAGGCCGATTTCGCGCATCGCACGGCTAAAGCGGGTCAGCGAATCCATCATCAGAACGACCTGCAGCCCTTGATCACGAAAATACTCGGCGAGTGCGGTCGCCATATGAGCGCATTGCGCCCGCTCCATTGCCGATCGATCGGATGTCTCAACGACAACGATCGTGCGAGCGAGGGCATCTCCAAGATGACGTTCGATGAATTCACGCACCTCGCGCCCACGCTCCCCTATGAGAGCAACCACGGTGACATCGGCGGCCGCGCCTTTTACAATTTGCGACATCAGCGTCGACTTACCGCAACCGGCATCTCCATAGATTCCGATGCGCTGACCTTCGCCACACGTCAGAAGTCCATCCAGAACGCGAACGCCGAGCGGAAACGGCTGCTCGATGCCACGCCGCCTCATCGGGTTCGGCGCCTTGCCGCGGAGCGGACAAGTGTGGACCGTCCTTATCGGCCCCTTGCCATCGAGTGGACGGCCGAAGCTATCGATCACGCGGCCGAGCAGGCCGGGCCCGACTGACACTTCCTGCATGCGCCCTGTTGGGAGCACTTCCGCGCGGTGGGACAAGCCTACCATATCGCCAATGGGCGTCAGCAAAACCCCGTCCGGCAGCAAACCGATGACTTCCGCTTCAAGTGACCATCCGGAAGCGTGATCCTGCAATAGGCAAAGTTCTCCAACACGGGCCCCTGGCAACACGGCATGGAGCAAGGTGCCGATCGCACGCGTGATCCGTCCCCGCACGGCACGCGTATCGACCTCCTTTGCTGCGAATCTCAGAGATGCTATCGTCGCATGCACATCTCCTTCTCCGCCGGCTTGATCATGGCCTGATTGTTGCGTCGTCACGGTTAGCTTTCCTGAGAAGATGGATCAAGGCCGAGACGCAATGTGCGGAGCTGCGCGGCAAGTCCTAAATCGACACTGCCGAACTCACTCCACAGAACGCACTGGTCCGGCCCCACGGCAGGGTCCGGATCGATTCTGACTTTCGGCCGACTATTCGTTCCATCGAACGCCAGGAATTCATGTCTTAGTGCATCAGCGTTCACAGGAGACACGTGAAGGCATATTTCTGCGCTGCCATATCTTTTCTCGACAGCGTGACGAACGGTTCTTACCAACATCTCACCCGGATCAAAGGAGCCCAACAAATCGGTCAATATCTCAATGACGAGCTGTGGTAACTCCTGTTGCAGAACGGCTTTTCGCCCGGCCACATCGGAAGCAGCTCGGGCAATCAGCTGTGCCATTTCGTCCGAGCCTGACCTTAGACCCTCGCAGTGCCCGCGCTCCCGCTCCTGCTGATAGGCCTTCCTTGCCCAACTGCGAACCTGCCGAAGGTATCGCTCGGCTAGCGCGCGCGTCTGCACCGCATCGTACCAGATGCCAAGTTCCGCGGCTGGTATGAGCGGACCGAGCGGCCGAATCTGCGGGCTATATGGCAAGACTGTTTCATTGGCCGTCATGCCGCTGGCTCCTGCGTGGCCAAGTGGGCCACCACCAAAGACAGTAACTGACCCGCTGAGTTGTGGTGTTCGGCTGCTGGAGATTCGGCGGTGGTCCCCACAGGTAAGCGGAGAAGAACGCGCACACGGTCAAGTTCTGATGCGTCCTTGAGCCAAGCGCCAAGGCAGGCAAATCCGTCATTCTCAATCTGGCTCGCGAGCTTCTGCGAATCGTCAATCGATGTGGTTGCGACGGCGCTGGATAAGTGTCGGATTGCGAAAGCATGTGCTTCGGCACCAATGTTTTCGATCAGAATCGCTACATCATGCCTTGACACAAGCTTCAGCACCGAACGGGCATGCCAGATACTGCCAGCGAGCAGCGCCGCCCGACGCGGCTCATGCCCGAGCAGAACGTCCCTACCCCAGTCGGTTCCGCTCGAAACCAGCTCACAACCTAGCAGCAATTCGACCAGTCTTTGCTGCAGTCTAGGAGACTTCTGCAACTGCAGCACTGTGGCGTCCGACAGAAGCCCATCAAGATGGCCGGCAAACCGGCTGGGATGGATCAAAGCGGCAAGCTCGCGCAGGCGATCGGAATGCGGGTTGAGTGAATAAGTTGGGTTAGTGGATGCCATCGATACGGACCTGCTGCCGCTATTTCGGATCGGAGGAGAGCTTTTTGCAGGCGGACTGGCCCGCTGGCTTGCTGGCATCTCTGCCGAAACTTGTCACTTTGAGCCAGGATTGACGAAGCTGTCGCCCACGTGTGCTCAGCAGCACGTAAGATAGAATGCCCAACGCGGCGAGCCCACCTCCTGCACCAATCGCAATGTGGGCTGCAATGAACTTGGTTGGTTCGGTGGAAGCTGCCGCTGGCACAACGGAGACCTCATGCTGAGCCCGCTCAACCGGCACGAACACGACCGCCACCTTGTCGTATGATAGACCTTCGATGCTGTTGGCGACGAGCATCTTGATCTGCGGCAGCAAGGCTGAGAGCTTCGCATTCGAGGCGTATCGAATGAACACCGACGCCGAAGACGGGGTTGCATCCTGTCGTAAAAGATCATTCTTCGGCAGAACGACATGAACACGGGCGGAGAGAACCCCATCGATATCGTTGATCGTGCGCGACAATTCTTCACTGAGAGCATAGACGTAGCGGGCTCGCTCCTCAACCGGAGAGGCAACGAGGCCCGCCCCCTTGAACACCTCACCAAGGCTCTTGAAGGGTTGGCGCGGCAAGCCCTGGTTATTCAGAAGCTCGATTGAGTAGGCGAGCTGCTTTTCTTCCACCTGAATTGTGCTGGTCCCATCCTTACCGACAACACGGACGGCATCGACGCCCTTGCTCAGGAGCAGCCCAAGCATCTCGTTGGCTTCGCGTTCTTGAACTTTGGTATACAGATCAGCTTTGCAACCGGCGAGGGTCAGCAAAAGCGGCAACAGGACGAGAGCATGAAGCCGCTTTCTTGCGGGACAGCCGTTACCGATCTTGTCTTTCGTCAAGACAGCCAATGGCCCTCAGCCCGCCGATAGAAGCTTGTTCAGAGATGAACTGACAGCACCTGTCCCCTTGGAGACGAGCGAAACCTGGATAACGCCGTTGTAAACATCCCGCAGATTCGCCAGCGCCGAATCGAAATGATCCGCACCTTCCGGTTTCCCCGCCGGATGTACCTCAACTTGCTGCACACGCAAGACTGGCTGCGCTGCCGGCCCAAGCTGGAAACCCTTGGTAGGATCAGGCTCGCCGACGAGCGTCGGCGAAACTGCACCCGACGGAAATGGTTTGCCCTGATGGATAGCAGAAATGCTCTGAAGGACACGATCGCCGAGCGGGCTCGGCGACATGACTGCGCGCGGTACTTCCGGCAGCAATGGAGCTGGCGCGCGCTCGCTCACAGAAGAGGCGGCACCTTGGTTCGAGGCCGCCTGCGCAAGACTCTCATCAAACTGGGCGTGTGCCGGCGAACAGCCGTTGGAGGCACACTCGACGGAGTTGACAGGGGTCGGCGTAATGCCAAACAACATGGAGGAAATCATTTCTGTCACGTAGTGAGGTGAGCCATCAGTTCACACGAACGGGCCGGCACCTTAGAGAAGCAAGCTGACCAAAAACTGACGAGCAGCTGTCATCTAATGATCACGGTCAGCTCCCAATTTTCGACGAGGCAGCGGCTTCCAAATTTTGGGACGAATTCCAGTGCTTGTTCTCAAGCGAAAAAATAGCAGGAATGCTCATTCCATCTACAAGGCGGCACATCTTGAAGAAACTTCTCTATGCTGGTGTTTTCATTTGCTTGGGCGTCGTCGAGGCGCTCGGCGCTCCCCTGGCGCTGCCATCGACGCCTTATAGTTACACAGTTCTGGATCAGGACCTTGCGGCCGCACTGCAGGAATTCGGCAACAACCTAAACATCAGAGTCAATGTCAGCGCCGGGGTGAAGGGGCGGATTCGCGGGCGAATGTCCGATCTCCCACCGCGAGAGTTCCTCGAACGGTTGATCAATCTCTACAATCTTCAATGGTACTACGATGGGATGGTGCTCTATGTATCCGCCGCGCATGAGGCGCAAAGCCGCCTTTTGGTCTTGAGTCCGATCAGCTTCGATGCGTTCAAGGCGGCACTCGATGCGCTCAACATCTCCGACGAGCGTTACATCGTGAGAGCCGTACCGGGAGATGGCCTCGTCTTCGCCTCTGGTCCACCCCGCTTTGTCGCGCTTGTGGAGCAAACACTCAAAGGACTTGCGGCGGAGGCACAGGCACGGCGAAACCCGAGCGGTGACGAAAAGCCACGGCACGAGTCGGTCTTGATGCTGTTTCGGGGATCCTCCAGCGTGGTCGTTCGCGAAGGACGACCGAATGACGCTCCTTCGCCGGAGGCACCACATCAAGACGGCAGGGTCCACCTACCCGACGCAGGCAAGAAATGACCTCACGACAACAGATCGCCTACGAAGACGTGCAATGCGTCTGTTTATGCCCTCTCTCAGCTTTACGAAAGCTACTGCTGCCATTGTCAGAGTGCGGATATGTAGATGGCCGATGCCGCGGGGCGCCGCAATAAACGCCCCGGCCGGAGCCGCGGATGTGAACCAGAGTCCTGGCCGGCAGCATCGGTGACCGTGCTTTGCCGCTTTAGCACCTCGTGCGAGCTTTTGAACAACTCTACGAACTCTGCCATGCAAAGGAGCTTCGTCGCAAAAGAATGAAAGCCCCTCCGTTGTCCAAAAGGAGGAGCAGCATGGAGTTCAACGCGCTAAGCCCGGTGGACAACAGTCCAGCGTCCCACTCGTCCTCGTCGCCCGCCTGTCCGAGAGAGTCGCATTGATAAAATACCCGAATACAGCCAGGATCTAATTTGGCAGGAACTCGGAGGCAGATTATCGCGTGTCGAGCTATCATTGAGCGGCGGCGAGCGGACCAATTCCCAACAGCCGATCGCTCAGCACCGCGTGGACGCCTCCGATTTCGGCCACGATCCGGGTCACCTCACGCCGGACCGTCTCAAGCGGAGCTCGCGTTGCCGGCACAGGTTGCTCCGCCGGAACTTGGAGATTTCGAAATGCTAAAAAGCCGCGATCTCATACCGACCAGGGCTGCCCGGACAACCATGTTCACCAACCTGGGTGTGCCTCACGGGGCGGAATGGCGAGAAGAAGGTTTTATTCGTCTTAAACCATCGCTAGACGCTGACCTTTGGCCTGTAGGTTCGAGCGAACACTCGCCAAGCGGATAAGCATGATGACATAAAGAATGCCAGGCGCAGCCGAGCTTCGATCCGCTCGGGGCAACACGGTTCGCACAATACCGTTGGACTCTTTCGAGCATCTACGCCAGTCAATCTGATACGATCACTCTGTATCTGGCTCATCGGGCAGACGCCAACACTCTCGTTGGGCGCAGGCGAGGTCGCTAGGCGTGGGTGATTTCACCATAAGATGCTGCGGAGACCTGCGACGTTGTTGCAGGAATTAGCGCACGTGACCATCCGCAGAGCGGCAGACTCGGATTCATTAATTCGACCTAATTGGCGTGGAGGCGAGCGATCGAAACAAAGCAGACAAGCCGATTCCGATATCAAGAACCATGACCGCCTTTCACACTGTCATTTCGCGTTTCGTTATGAAACCTCTGAATGCCGTCAGCTTTTGGAAAGCTAATCGAACCTACCATACGGCGTGAATATCTAGACGGCGATGTGCCTATAGATTGTAGCGGAACAGAGCGCTGGGGCGCACTGAGCAATCGGAAGCAAGTGGTAGGAGCCATCGAATCCTATCAACATTTATTGCTCGTTGTTCGTCGCGATTCTCGGGCTGCGCCACATGACCGGCTTGTGGTGCGATCTCAAATCAGAGGACGTATAATGTCAGTCAACAACCTGTCGCTAACCGCGAGCTCCACTTTGTCAGGGCTGGCGCCTGGGCCCTCATCGGCGCGGGATCTTTCAAATTTCGAGGCGATGCTGGCTAGTTTCTCGTTGAAAGACAAGGTCGATGACGATTCCGCGCCGCAGGAGCCGACGGCTGCAGACTCAGCCAAGCAGCTGACGGAGGAACTCACGCAGGAGGTACGGAACATCCTCCCGCCGGAGATCAAGGCCGCACTGGACGCATGTCAGCAGGCGCCAGAGCCATCCGCCACGGAGTCCTCCTCCGCTGCGAGCGCACCGAAGATTGCAGAGGCGCCCGTACAAAGCTCCAGGATCACGTGGAACAGCGGCACGTTGACTGATGCCGAGCTGGAGATTGTGTCGGTGCTGAACCGACACAAAGACAAATGCCCGCTGGATTGGAAATCTCTCGGCGATCTGGCCAACGATCCCTCCACACCGCCGGATCTAAAGGCGGCGATCGAGGCGTTGCAACAGGACCCAGAGCTCTTCTATGCGATAGGCTCGCAAGGTGACGGCCGCTGCGGCGGAAAGATCAAAGCAGGTGATCTCTCCGGCTTCTCCGATCACCACCCTCAGGTTGCTGCTTTCCAGGAGCAGCGGGCAGAGAGCTATACGCAGAACTATATCCCTTCCGACGGCACCCGGAATGGCGAGCCATCGGTTATGACCCAGACCGATGCGATGCGCGAGCTCTATCGCTATGCCGACAATCTGCCTAAGAACCTGAGCCTTGCGGATTTCAAGCGGATCGTCGACGGCGAAGCCAAAACCGGCAAATGCCCGCCACAGGTCCTCGCTGCCGCTCAATACTTCCTCGACCACCCGGATGAATGGAAGCAGTTGTACGGTGGCTCGATAGACAAGGTCCACAAAGAGGACTTCCTGCAGGTTGCTTCATCATCGATCAATCTCACGCAAGCCGAGCTCGATACGCTCAATACGATGGGCAAGAACCAAAACGCTTTCTTCGGGAAGGGTGACCTGACCCGGGAAAAGCTGGCGAGCATGGTCGATGATAAGAGCCTCGCGCCCGAGGTGCGAAAGGCGGCCTCCCAGCTGCTCTCCGATCCTGTGTTGTTCGGGTTGATGAACAACGCGATTACGGGCTACAAAACCCACCACAAGTTCTTCGACTTCGGCGGCGGCCATACGGTCGATTCCGGCAACATCAGCAACAGCGACTTCGACCAGTTCTTCAACAACATGTCGGGTGCGAACCGCACCGTTCACCAAGTGAAGACGCATGCCGTCCGAACGCCTGCCGAGCAGGACGCGGTCGCGGACATGACGACGGGCATGGCAGACCAGCCCGACATCAAGTCTCCCAAAAAGAACGGTGGCGCCTTCATGCACGCACTTAACGACGTGCTCAAAGTTGGCTCTAAGGTATTCGACTGGGCCGCAACAGCAGTCGGTGTACTTGGTTTCATTCCAGGCTTGGGTGAATTGGCCGATCTGGCGTCAATGGTGCTCGAAGCCGAGGCGCAAGCTGCAAATCTTCTTCACACTGCCATCAGTGGCGGCAACATAAAGCAAGCGCTGGAAGAAGCCGGGCTGAGCCTTGCGGCACAGGCGGTGGGCTGCATCGCCGGACCTGAGGTCAAATTAGCAATGCGAGAAGGCTTGGTGAAGCAGGCCATTCAAGAAGCCGCGACGGCAGGCATCAACCTGCCGGTTTCGGTGGCCCAGTCCTACGCGGAGGATTATTTAAATAACCTGAAGGCTCGCATCGAGTCCGAGCGCTTGCAAGCTGCAGGCGCTTACGCCTAGGCGGAGCGACGCTATCCTCTCAGGATGACGCTCGAAACTGAGCTTGCGCGACCTCCGCGCGTCGCGCAAGCTCTACCAGCACACTTGAGACCGCCCCCGAATCCGAGGAACTTATTTCGGCCCTTCGCTGCGCACAAACTATGTCGGCCGCACTCGATCGTTCGAATCCGGCCTCAAACCCAGTCTGCCGCTGTGACGTTCCATTGACTGCATACGCCGCCTGTCAACATCGCGATGCATTAACAATACCCTACAGACGGCCACAGCCGAGGAGCCAGCCGATTGCGCAAGGATCGAGAGCACATTGGTCCAGAGCGGTAGAGCCGAAGGGCTCTTTCTCGAGCAGCGGGCTCCTGCTCGGCCCGAAATGGGTCGCGATTGACGGATCTGCCATGGGCCAGCTAGGGCCGATGGACCGCTCTGGCCGCTGGATCGGCCGTCACTCTGGCTTTCAGCCTCGCTCCCGACGAGGTCAAGCTCCGTGCCGCATCGCCTGACCCCAAGCAAATTGTCGAAAGAGCTCGGAGGCATCGCAAGAGACATGAGCCCGAGATTGCAGCACGTCGAGCCCAAAACGCTTTTATTAGTGGCGGCTTTGATATTTCGCCAATTGAACGCTTTCGAAGCGATGAGCAACGTGCTCACCCGATCAAGCTCCACAAACGATTGTTTGTCTTAACCATCTGATCTCCAGCTTTGGCCGGCAACCTTTCAAATACGGTCTGCTGGTGAAACGTTTAATGACGACCCACCATCGGCTCATTGTATTTTCTACGACTCGTCAGCTTGTCGAAAGCTAATACTTGCATAGGTGGAGGGTGGAAACCGCCTCCATTGGCACATCGAATTGACACAGGAGAACTCCATGCGCGTTGCGAGCTCTAGCGCCGCTGGACACGTTGATGCTGACCTCCATGCGGCTGGCGGCAAAGGCGGCGGCAAAAAGGGAACTCAAAAGCCTGGCGAGCGCGACGATCATGGCCGATCGCCTGATGCCAACATTCCCGCAAACGGCGGCGCGTCCAATCCGGGCACTAACTCGCATGAAGCCGCTATGCAGCAAGCGTTCAACGTCGCTCTGGGAGCCATTGCTCTCCAATTTGCGAATAGTGCAATGAGCCGTTTCGACGATGTCATGGCCGAGACAGACGAGGATTCCTGACGTCGCATGTTGCGACGTTAGGAAATAGGAGCCGCACGTGGCGGCGAAATCGAGCAAACAGGAGAATAGTATGGGTAAAGGAGTTGGTGCGTCTGGTACCTCGACTGCAGGTGGGGCAGCCGGCACCGCTACTGCTGCAGCCGCTTCCGCGGGTGCTGAAGTTGCTGGAGAGGCGGCATTCCAAAAGCAAATCGCCGCTCTGACTGCGACCAGCACAAAGGCTGCTGAGAGGGATGTGGAACTTCGCGTTGTCTCGACTGAGCTTTCGACTGTCAAAAAAGCGGCCGATGAGCGGGTGCAGTAAGGGATGAGATGGGGCGGCGTCGCCGCCCCACTTTCCCCGGCTGCTTAGTCTGTGAAGTCGCAAGGGCCGTACGGCTTGCCGTACGGTCCCGTTCACTGTTCAGGAAACCGACCGTGAATGAACCAAATTGCCTGCATTTCGAAGTGCTGTCCGGGTGTTATTCTGGGCTGACAAGTAAAGTGGGGGGCGGATCGTGTCTGATTGGCAGCAGCCTCGACGCAGACTTAATCTTCGTCGAACAAGGCCTCGAACCGCACCATCTTCGTGTTGCCCCGCATTTCAATTCAATCGAGATCGAGGCCCTTGCGAGGGACGTCAGGATCGAGGGGCACGAGACTGTTTTAGCTAATGGGTCCATTGTTGTCTCTCTTCCTGTCGTTTTGCATGCCGGGGCGATGTCCATTCGCTGGACGATCGAGGACTACAAACAAGCTGGCTCCATCGACCGCCGGCGTATATCGCTCGCCGTTCTCACTTTGGTCCTGATCAGTTCTGCCGCGGTTGGCGCAGTCTCATCCAGTTTTGTCCAGACCGACACCACCTTGGCGTCAAGTCCGTCGTCCCCTGCTACTGACATTGCACCCAAGCTGGCGCTCAGCGCTCCTGATGCTCTGGCCACCGATGCAGCTGCCGAGCGGCTGCAAGAGGAAGTTGATAGAGCGGGTCTTGTCGGCATCAAGGTCGGCTCTGGGGTGGGCGTTGTCACCGCCGACGGCACCGTTGCGCCCGCCTCGCTCGCCACATGGCGAGACGTCCAGCAGCGGTTTGATCAAAATAGCAATGGCGCTTATACGCTCGTCAATGCGGTCGCCATCAAGGATGAGAAGACGCCCCCCGCAATTGAGGTCCAAGCTGTTTGGCGCGGGAGCGAACCCTATATTGTCATTGCTGGTCAAAAGTATTTCGTCGGCGCGCTCTTGAGCAATGGATGGACCGTCTGCGGGATTGAGGAAGGACGTGTTCTGCTGAGCCGGGATGGCCGGCTTGCCACCCTACCCTATTAGCGGTTTAGCCCGCAGATAAGAAAGCAAAGTGCCATGACTAGGCTGCCCCCGAATCCCGTCAAGCCTGGCACCTCTTTTCAGGAGCCAAACGTCGATCATCATGCATCTGCCATCACGCCGGTTAGTTCTCGAGGTAAGTCCATCGGGTTTGATCGGAGGCGTGGCAATGATAACAAGAGCCACACCTCAATTTCTCGTCACAGCGACGTGCTGGATCCGTTGGTGGACGCCACGATCGAGAGCGCGCTCGAGCTCAGTTCGATCGATGCAGTTTCGCGCGTCAATCTCGACGAGGCGCGCGCCCCGCCAGGTCAGGTCGAGCCAGGCTCGGAATTCGCTTGGCTTAATGAGCCCAATCTCGCGCACGGTCTGCTCTCCTTCGTGACGCCGCGCTTACGTCACTCGCATGTTCTGCGTCCAGAGCAACACGGCCTTCTTCTGGAGCGTTTGGCTGATACGCTATCAGCTGCGCCAGAGGATTTGGTGTCACGTGAAGGGGCCGCGCTTCTACAACTGGAGCTGCAGCGATTAATCCTGCTCCGGCAGAGTCACAACGGCTTGATCAAAGGCTAACGATGGACGGGCCAGATAACGCGCAACACTTCACATCTACACAGCGCGTTTCCGAAGCCGGCGCTGTCGAGCTGATCTCTGGGCCGGAGCGAGATTTGCTCTGCGTGCTTTCTTATGTCTACCTTGCCTGCGGACAGAGCGACAAGAGCCTGGCTCTGTTGCGACTGGTCGCTCACGAACAGTCCCAAGACATCGGCTTGCTCCGCATCCTGGCCTACGCTCTCATCTCGGAGCGTCGCGGTGACGAAGCACTGTCGGTATTGGACAAGCTTGACAAACTGGATGACGAGCCGTCTTCGTGTCTGCCCTTGATGCTGATGCGCAGCCACGCGCTGCGTCACGCTGGCCGCATGACCGAAGCGCAAGCCGTCTTCAAACGCTATGTTTTGTTGCGGGGCAGCACAGCTTCAATCGAACAAAAATAAGGCTTCTCATGGCCAACCTTCTACGAAATCTCATCACGCGCGCGCCGGCTCACCCGGACTTGATGGTCGCGTTGATGCTTCTTCTGGCGATCGGAATGATGATCATGCCGATCCCGATCATCGTGATCGATATGCTGATCGGCTTCAATCTAGGGTTTGCCATATTGCTGTTGATGGTAGCCCTGTATCTCAACACGCCGCTCGACTTTTCGTCCCTACCGGGCGTCATCCTGATCTCCACCGTCTTTCGTCTCGCTCTTACCGTTGCAACGACGCGACTGATCCTATCCGAGGGCGATGCCGGCAGCATCATCCATACGTTCGGCGATTTCGTCATATCCGGCAACATCGCCGTCGGCATTGTCATATTCCTGATCGTGACCATGGTGCAGTTCATGGTTCTCGCCAAGGGCGCCGAACGGGTGGCGGAGGTATCGGCGCGCTTCACGCTCGATGCGCTGCCGGGCAAGCAGATGGCAATCGACGCGGAGCTGCGCAACGGCCATATCGATCAGCACGAAGCCCGCAGCCGGCGCGGCGCGCTCGAGCGAGAAAGCCAACTGCACGGCGCGATGGACGGCGCTATGAAATTCGTGAAAGGCGACGCCATAGCCGGACTTATAGTCATCTGCATCAACATGCTGGGTGGCATTACGATCGGATCACTCTCCAAGGGCATGTCCCTCGAGGAGGCGATGCATCAATACACCATCCTGACGATCGGTGATGCGCTCATTTCGCAGATTCCGGCTCTGCTGCTGTCAATTACGGCAGCAACCATTGTTACTCGTGTCAACGGTCCTTCCAAACTCAATCTCGGCGCCGATATCGTCAACCAACTTACGGCCAGCACACAAGCGCTACGCTTGGCCTCCTGTGTCTTGCTTGTGATGGGGCTCGTTCCTGGCTTCCCTTTGCCCCCCTTTGTCATACTGGCCGCGCTCTTCTCCGCCGCCAGCTTTCTCAAGGTTGGCGTGCAAGAGGGCAAGACCGCTCCCAAAGCCGGCGCCGGTCCCACCGGTTCGGCTCCCGCTTCCGCACAGGGTCAGAAGCAAGCCGTGCCCGCGGAGGCACTTCCAATTACGCTGTTGCTAGCGCCGAGCCTGATGCAGGCAATCAACGTAGGGGAACTTGAGCAGTGCGTCGCCCGGGTTTCGGCACTAGTTTCAGCTGATCTTGGCATCACAATTCCACGCATTCCCGCCCAAAGCGCAAAGCACCTGGCCCAATTGCAATTCCGGGTGGATGTCGAAGGAGTGCCCGTGGAAGAGGGCGCCATTGACCCTACACAACTCTTACTTAATGACGACGTGGCGAACATTGATTTGAGCGGAATCCCCTTTTGGCACGACCCAGACACGAATCGGATCTGGATCAAACAGGTCCATGCGCCTGCTCTCAACGCTGCCGGAATTGGGCACCACCGTCCGAGCGAAATCATCGCCTTGCGCGTCCAGTCAACGTTGACACGCTATGCACAGCGCCTGGTGGGCATTCAGGAAACGCGTCAGTTGCTTGGCCGGATGGAGCAGGAATATGCCGATCTGGTGAAAGAGGTGCTGCGCACGACACCAATCCCTCGCATCGCGGATGTCCTACGTCGCTTACTGGACGAGGGCATCCCGATCCGGAACACCCGCTTGGTTTTGGAGGCGCTTGCAGAATGGAGCGAACGGGAACAAAATGCCGTACTGCTCACCGAATATGTGCGCTCCGCTCTGAAGCGGCAGATCTGTCACCGCTACGCCAACGCCCATCGTGTTGTGGCGGCTTTTATCGTCGAGCGCGAGACCGAGGATATCGTGCGCAGTGCCGTGCGCGAGACAGCTGTCGGTCCCTATCTCGTTTTGGAGGATCGGCAAAGCGAGATGCTGCTTTCACAATTTCGCCAGATCCGTTCGAGCATCGCACGTAGTCAGAACCAGCCAGTTATCCTGGGATCGATGGATATCCGGCGCTTCGTCCGCGGCTTTCTCACCCGCAATGGAATAGACCTACCTGTTCTCTCCTATCAGGATCTCGCCTCGGATTTCACCGTCCAGCCGATTGGCTCCGTCAAACTTGCGCCTGGTAAGGACAAGACTCCTACAGGCGGGCATCGTGACCTCCTCCCTGCGGCCGGCTGACGAGCACAGGTTTGGGGTCGTGAGGTCGCTTATGAATTCATGTAAGATTAACGTTCTGCGGCGCTGGCGTAACATTCGGCGCCATTCGTGCTCGGCCTTTCTTCCCATGCTTGCCATTGTGCTGCTTGCGGGTTGCGTTAACTCGCACAAGTCGGATCTTTCAGAGCAGCCGACGTCCGCGGCAGAGCTGGTCGGGGCCAAGGAGGTCGACCCAGCTATGCGGGAGCGCATCGCTCTCGCCCTCGGTCCGGATGTTGACGAGAAGGCTTTGCGCGATGCGCTGAAGCAACGACCGGATAATGTTGATGCCGCGATTCCTCTTGCGCGGGCTTTGCTGGCACGCAAATGCCCGAATGATGCGCTTGAGGTGCTCGACGGGATCTTATTGGCAGCCCCTGGCGACCTGCGCGCATTGAATGCCAAAGCAGTTGTTCTCGATCACGAGGGCCGACATCGGGAGGCCCAAGAACTTTACCGCCAAGCTCTCGCAGCGGAACCCGCAAACCCGATGCTGCGCAATAACTTCAAACTGTCCCTCGCTCTTGAAGGTAAGACGGAGACCGGCGGCGCCAACCCAGCACCGCAGGCGGACGGCCCGCACTTCGCGGCGCTATCTCGAACGAGCCCATGCGGGACCGGATCGGAACGGTAACGTCTTGATGCTTAGCTATCAGCATGCCGACAGCTAGGCTTACCATCAACGCGGAACACTCAATCGGCGAGCAGCCCCGGCGACCTAGGGTCTGTACCTAGTTAGCGAACTCTGATTCCCTCGCAGCGGGTTGATTGTAAGCGTCGTTCTCAGGCCACGGCTTTGAGGTCGTGACGGCAATAGGCCCACGGAAGCAGCCGATCGATGTCGCTGTTTGGATGGCCGTTGACGATCCTGGTGAGGGCGTCGGTCAGATAAGCGAGTTGGATCGATGTGGTTCAGCTTACAGGTTTCGACCAGGGAGGCGATGATGGCCCAATGCTCGGCGCCGCCGTCGGAACCTGCGAACAGTGCATTCTTCCGGTTCAGCGCGATCGGACGGATCGAGCGCTCGACGGCGTTGTTGTCGAGCTCGACACGGCCATCATTGATGAAGCGCGTCAGGCCCTCCCAGCGTGAGAGCGCATAGCGGATGGCGTCGGCCAACTTGCCCTTTTGGCTGATCAGCGCGAGCTTTGCGCGGAGCCACCGTTCGAAGGCTTCTGCCAGCGGCCGGCTCTTCTGCTGCCGGACGAGGCGGCGCTCCTCGGTGCTGCGGCCACGGATATCCTTCTCGATCGCGTAGAACTCGGCGATGTGCTGAAGCGCCTCGCTTGCGATAGGCGCGGGACCGGGTGTGGCAAGCTCGTAGAAGTTACGCCGCATATGCGACCAACAGAATGCAAGCTGAACCTCGCCACGCTCGGCGAGCTTGCCATAGCCGGCATAGCCATCGACCTGCAGGATCCCCTTGAAGCCTGCAAGATGGGCGATCGGCCGGTCGGCTTTGCGATCCGGCGCATAGACATAGGCGACGCCCGGCGGATCAGCGCCGCCCCATGGCCGGTCGTCCGCCGCATAGGCCCAGAGCTGACCGGTCTTGGTGCGCCCGCGGCCGGGATCGAGCACCGGCATCGTCGTCTCGTCGGCGAACAGCTTTGGCCGTTGCCTGAGCTTGCCAAGGACGCGTTCATGCAACGGACGCAGATGGAAGGCTGCCTGCCCCACCCAGTCCGCCAGCGTCGAACGATCGAGCTCAATGCCCTGGCGGGCGTAAATCTGGGCCTGCCGGTAAAGCGGCAGGTGATCGGCATATTTGGAGACCAGGACCTGGGCGACGGTGGCTTCAGTCGGCAGTCCGCCCTCGATTAGCCGGGCGGGGGCCGGCGCCTGCATGATGCCGTCCTCGCAAGCCCGGCAGGCGTATTTGGGACGCCGGGTCACGAGGATCCGGAACTGCGCTGGGACCAGGTCCAGCCGCTCGCTTCGATCCTCGCCGATCCGGTGCAACTCGCCCTGGCAGCAGGGACAGGTCTTGTCCTCGATGTCGACGACGACCTCGATCCGCGGCAGGTGCGTCGGCAAGGCACCCCGGTTGCCGCGGCGCTTGCGAGCCCGCGCCTCACGGCCTTCAGGCGTGCTCACGTCCTGTGCCGTCTCGCTGTACGCTGCGACCTGCTCGACGTCTTCCAGGCCCAGCAGCATTTGATCTTCAGGCAGCGTCTCTGCCCGCCGGCCAAATCGATGCCGCTGCAATTCCTTGATGATCTGACGCAGCCGTTCGCTCTCGCAACGTTCGGCAAGCAGCATCGCTTTCAGCGTCTCGGGATCGTCAGGCAGAGCCTCGTTCACACCCAATTCAGAGCATATTCGCCGCCATCTGGCGACGCGTCCGACGCTCCTGATTCACTTCGCCGCAGCACCGCCAACATTATCCCGCTTGTGCTGGCGCCGGCGCCGCCCGTGCTTCATGCACAAGCCGCCAGTCGTTGCGCAGCTGACAGACGCATCACACCGTCCTCGATCTTCGGCCAGCGGAAGATTCCATCCTCGAGCCTCTTGGCGAACAGACACAAACCCGTTCCGTCCCAGAACACCAGCTTGATCCGATCCGCCCGCTTGGCCCTGAACACATAGACAGCTCCCGAGAATGGGTCAGCCCCCATGTTCTCGCGCACCAGGGTCGCAAGCCCCTCCATTCCTTTGCGGAAGTCTACCGGTTTGGTCGCCACCATCACCCGGACCGCACCCGACGGACCGATCACCGGCTCGCCTTCAGCGCCTGGACGATCGACGCAATCATCGCCGTGTCCGCACCACGACCGGCCCGGATCGTGATGCCGTCGACTTCGATCTCGATGATCCCGCTATCTGCCTTGCGCCCCACTTTACGCTCCCGGTGAGCGGTCGGCACCGGCACCACGGCGTCCACCACCGCCGGCACAAACTGCACTTCGTCCGCTTCGGAATGACCGCCTACGGCTTCTCGCAACTGACGCCGCCAGCCAAACAGCTGCTGCGGCGACAATCCATGGCGTCGAGCCACGGAACACACCGAGTCGCCACTCGCCACGATCTCCGCGACGATTCGCGCCTTGTCCTCGTCGCTCCACTTGCGCCGACGGCCGGCTCCCGTGAAGACTTCAAGCCGTCGCACCGGCTCCGTGATAGCAGTATGCACTGTGTCCATTCTAAGCCTAACGGTCGAACCGAACCGCAGACTCGCAGATCACTCCGTCATCCGGTAGGTGGCCGCTGAACAGCGCTTACGGTTGATTCCACGCGGGGGGACTTCGATGCGCAAAGGACTGTTCTGGCTCAACGACAAGCAATGGGCTCTGATAGAGCCGCATCTGCCAACGAACCAGACCGGACCGGTGCGCGACGACGATCGACGCGTCATCAGCGGTATCATTCACATGCTTCAGTGCGGCGCACGCTGGCGCGATTGCCCGCCCGACTATGGTCCCTACACGACGATCTACAATCGTTTCAATCGCTGGGCCAAGCGCGGACATTGGCGGGCGATCTTTGAAGCGCTCGCCCGCTGCGGCAAAGACGGCGTGACTTTGTCCATCGACTCCACCACGATCAAAGCGCATCGCTCGGCGAGCGGCGGAAAAGGGGGGAGCATGAGCAAGCGATCGGCCGCTCGCGCGGCGGGCGGACCACGAAAATCCACGCGCTGAGCGACCCTGACTGCAGACCTTGCGCATTTCATCTCACTCCAGGCCAGGACGCTGATATTGCCGCAGCGCCAGCCCTTTTGGAACTCGCGCCACCCATGTCTGCCCTCATTGGCGACAAAGGGTACGACGGCGACGGCTTTCGAGCCGAAATCGTCGATCGTGGTGCCAAGCCCGTCATTCCAAACAAATCCAACAGGGTCACTCTCCACAGCTTCAGCAAACGCGCCTACAAGGGGCGCAACG
This sequence comes from Bradyrhizobium sp. CB2312, assembly GCF_029714425.1. Lineage (NCBI taxonomy): Bacteria > Pseudomonadati > Pseudomonadota > Alphaproteobacteria > Hyphomicrobiales > Nitrobacteraceae > Bradyrhizobium > Bradyrhizobium sp. CB2312. Next base: position 8,680,048 of record NZ_CP121668.1, read on the forward strand.
TCATCGAGCGCTGTTTCTGCCGCCTCAAGGATTTCAGGCGTGTCGCAACTCGCTACGACAAACTAGCCAGGAACTTCTTGGCTGCCATCCATCTCGCCGCCATCGTTGCCTATTGGATCAATTGAGTCCGAGCCCTAGTTCGATACAAATGGGAGGCTTCATGTTTCAGCGCACCAGAAATTTATCCGATATCAAATGCGCTTCCGAGGCCGATGAAATGAGAACGCGCGCGACTAATGACCGGTACTACGCGCATCGTCAAAATTTCGCCGGATATACTCTCATTCCTGAATTCGGCGCCATCGAGTTTCTCCTCTGATTCATTTTCGACTGCAGTCCCGCCATACGCACTGGTCGACGAGCCACCAGTGGTTGAGATCAAGATCTTCAATCGGGAACAAGCTGGCAGCGTTTTATGGCGGACACATCGAGCATATTGCTGCGAACCCGCAGCGATACTCTAGCTCGGGTGTCCTGAAAGGCTAAACGCACAGTGGAATTGCGTTTTGCTTCGGCACGAAGTCTGGTTCGGTGAAAGCGCGATATTTCACCTATCAGCTCGGGAACACGAGCGCCGGGCTCCTGAGAACGGAAGCCGGAGGTCGCCCGAGTGAGCTGTTCGAGCGCAAAAATGATCGGCGCGAGCAATTTCCTGGGTGAGATGGACTCACCTCAATAAAAGATTTCCGGGCTACTCATCCGCTTGTCGATAATGCGGGCCATATGTTGCTTGAACATCAGCTCCGGATCGACGGCAACGAACAGCTCGTCCTCTCTCACTCTTTCAATCCGGAAGCGAAAGCCCGCGCAGCAGCGTTTGGCTTGTTGAGGTAAGTGACTCGATGATGGTGCTTGATCCAACCAAGAAGGAGGACAAATGGAAAAACAAAGGATGCAAATGGTAACGAGCGGGCAAACCGCCCTTGTATCCTGCCGCAACTGAAGACAAGAGCGGCAACGCCAGGTGTACCGAGAGTGCGGCAAAGCCCGCCAGCGATCCCCATGATGATGAATATGACTTTATGTAGAACGCACAGGCTCTACACGAAGATAACCGATGTCATTGGCCAAATCGACTTTAGGGAGGTCAGCCTCGCATCTCATGCCCTTCGCCATATAATTCTTGATCAATGATTTCTGCATCCGCACGGGATGGCGGAATTGAGCTTGATAAGCGCAGGTTCCGCTTTCCTTGCGCGGCGCAACATCGGAAACTGGATCGTTTGGCCAGCATTGCCTTTCATGATCCGACCTATTGGCCAGGTGGTGGATACTTTTCATTGTCGAGCGGAATCAAGCAGGACGTGCAGCAGAACAACTGAAGTATCTCTCGATCTCTGCGATCGCGCGTTCCTCCCACTCTGCAGCTTGCGCTAGCAATGAGTCCCGTTGGATTGGCCGAAATGTGGCTGACTGACGGCACAACGAAGCTATCGCGCGATAGCGGCGCACGTTTTCCATAACGGCCGGTCCGCTCATGTGTGGATCTCCTCCCCTGCTATCCCGGGCAAGAACTTGCTCGAAAACCGTTTTCGATCCGTTAGCGGTCGGAGTCGAAGCCGTGAATGGTTGGCAGAACCTTGCCGGCATGACGGGGCCGAAAAAAGAATGTTTTCCACAAGGACCACATCCACATAAAACCGCTCGGCAGTGCTCCATCCGGGCGCTTCTGCACCCGTTGGCTCAGCTTATTGGTTGGATAGCGGAGTTAGCAGCAGCTAGCGCGAGCGAGGCACGTTTCGGCTTGCAATCTCAATCAGGATAACTGTGAACTGGCCTGTCTTTGGGTTCCTCACTAACTAATTTGAGCAATCCGTTTATTGGTGATTTGAAAGACAGAGAGCCGGTGCTTTGTCGCCATCCTTTTTCCTCCATAAACAGCAAACGGCACGCAACTGTGACTTCCTCCGTCTCATCGAAAGCTAGCGAGATTGAGCAGCTGTTTACCTCGCCGGTCGACAACCGAAATGCTGCTTGCGACGGATCCTCTCAATCGCGCAACCCTCGGCAATCTACCAGGTAGCGTAAGCTTATCGCATAACCTTCCGAGTCTCTTCCGTAGCTCCGTTTACTTGATTTAGCGGTGCGCTTGCGCGGCCGGAGTGCACAGGGATTTCAGTGAGAATTTAGCAGAATCGAAGAAGACCAGAGATACTCATCGATACTCATGGGAAGTAGTATCGCCGCAATCCCGAAAATTAAAGGGCTATGGGAACGAGACTAACGTTCGGGATCCAGTTGGACGCAGACTACCACCATTGGTCCACACCCGATTGATGCCGGGCCTCCCATCGGATGCCACGTGTGCCGCAAATTGTGCTTCAAAACGTGCCGCAGTCCTACCCCTCAATATGCGGCACCGTCGATCTGGTGAAACTATCGTGCCTGTCAGCATGGCGGCCCGCCAGAGCGCCCTCGCGAGGTCAAGTGAGGCCGTTTTAGACCCGGAACTAGCAATGACAAGTGTCCCTGGTTTTGCGGCCGCGTGGATCACAAAAGGCTAATGCGCCATTCAAGGGGACGCTTCACCGGCCGAAAGACCTCTGGCCATCAGCCTACCAAAACAAGGAGGCGACGGGCTCTTGTTTGTAGCATATGCTCTGCGAGCGTACGGACGACAGCAATTGTGCGCCGGCGCGCTCGCATCCTACGGGTTTAGGGGCACTTGGATGATCACGCCGTTTCGACGGAACTGGAGTCCAAAAGAGTTATTCAATACTCTTACGCCAGCGATGTTCGCCGCCGAGCCGCCGGCTGTCCGCGCACGTTGGGACAAATTGTGGCCTGATCTGTACACTGAATATGACGCCCGGTACTTGAAACAAGAATTAGTCGCGAGAAATCTTATCGCTTCCGATGAAGCTGCTGCATTCTTTAACGCCTGGGCGATTGACGAAGAGCGCCACACCGACGGATTCATCCGGGTCATTGAACTTGTCGCAAATAGATCCGAGAGGACTCTTCGGGAGAGATTGGAGGCTCGATCTCATGATTTTGGGCCGATCGTTGAACACCTGAAGGACGAGTTTTCCGTGATGGTTATGATCGCATTTGATGAAATGTGCACTTGCCGCGCCTATGCAGCAGAAAAGCCGTTTTATGACGCCCTTGGGAACACCACGTTCCATCATTGGCTGCGACAGGTAATTGCTGACGAGGCGGTCCACTCGATGAACGCCGTTAATGTTATCCGCTCGCGCTATCGCGACCGCATTGGCCAAGTCGGCACAATTCTCGACAACCTAATCCGCGCGGCGGATAACCTATGCTATTCTGGCACCTTCGTCCTGGACTACTTCGGCGCAGTGTACTCCAAGGAGCTGCTGGCAGACTCCCGCCTCGCTACCATGAGAAATATTGCCAAGCCACTCATCGTGTAGAGCGAGATCTGTAACCGCGAGCCTACGGACAATTGCTCGGACGTCATACCGCCAGCTCAATCCACCTCTTCTGCAAGTTTTCCATTGTGCCAGTTGACGCCAGGTTATCCCTGACGCGTTGTCTGTAAATGTCGTGTTCACGACATGTCGACGGTTCACCTTTTGCCAGGATGGTAGGTGCCAGTTCCGTTTTGTATCCACTTGGCGTGCGCGCGGCCGTGAGTACACCACTCCAGCAACTGGTCCGGTCTTTGCTCTGCTGTTTGGCAGACAACGAGCGGCTCCGCGCTTTGTCGGATTTGTCTGCCGTGAACGTGGATCAGCATGGAATGAAAGGCGCTACCATGAAGAATCTGATTTCGGTCACCGCCGAGGCAGGAGGTACCGCCGCTAATACTTCCGGCTCGACGACGCCCACCGCGCCGGCGGTCGAGCACAGGATGGATGACAGCACTGACTTATATCTACCTGAAGAGGAGAGCGTCCTTGCCGACAGGGTCAGATCGGATCGACCCGCTAGCTTCACGCTTCAGAACGGCCTCCAGGTGCTCGTGATCCCAGATCATCGCACACCCGTTGTGACTCAGATGATCTGGTATAAGGTCGGCTCCGCCGACGAGCCGCCTGGCAAATCGGGGCTTGCGCATTTCCTCGAACACCTGATGTTCAAGGGCACCTCCAAACATCCGGCTGATGCCTTCTCCACGGCCGTCCTACGCGCCGGCGGCAATCAGAACGCCTTCACCGGGCTTGACTACACCAGCTATTTCCAGCACGTGCCGCGCGAGCACCTCGGCAAGATGATGGAATTTGAAGCCGATCGCATGACCGGTCTCATTCTCAAGGATGAGGACGTGCTTTGTGAGCGCGACGTCGTACTGGAGGAATTCAATATGAGGGTCGCCAACAATCCACGTGAACGTCTCGCCGAGCAGATGATGGCGGCGCTTTACCTCAACCACCCCTACGGTCGCTCCATTATCGGGTGGCGCCATGAAATCGAAAATCTTACCCGAGAGGATGCGCTTACCTTCTACAAGCGCTTCTATGCACCGAACAACGCGATCCTGATAGTCGCTGGCGACGTCGCCCCCAAGGAAATCCGCTCGATGGTGACGGGACGTTTGGCGGCATCCCCACGCAAGCATCAATTCCCCTGGAACGCCTGCGGCCGCAAGAGCCGACGCCGGCAGCGCCGCGCACAGTGACGTTGGCCGATGCCCGCGTCGAGCAGCCAGCCCTGCACCGCTATTATCTTGTACCATCGGCTCGCACCGCGGCCGCGGGCGAGGGTCCAGTGCTTGACGTGCTCGAGCAGTTGATGGGCGGCGGCGTCAACTCATACCTCTATCGCTCGCTGGTGGTCGAAAAGCAGCTCGCCGTCACTGCCGGAGCGAGCTACCACTCTGCCGCGCTCGATCCCTCGCTATTCGCGATTTTTGCCCTACCAAAACCCGGCGTCAAACTCAGCCAGATCGAGCGCGCCATCGACGAGGTAATAGCCGACATTGCGGGTAATCCCCCGAGCACCGAAGATCTCGAGAGGGTCAAGACGCGGCTGATCGCGCAGGTGACCTACGTCCAGGACAATCAGGAAATGCTAGCCCGCTGGTATGGCCGCGGCCTGACAACGGGACTATCCGTCGACGATATTCGGGGATGGGCTGACGGCATCCGCGCGGTCGGTGCACAGCAGGTGCACGACGCCGCGCCGAAATGGCTCGACAAGAAACGATCGGTGACCGGCTATCTCATCAAAGAGTCCACCCCAAAACAGGGGGAGAAGCTCTAATGATCCATCCTTGCACACGACGTGAGATCCTCCTCGGGGGAGCCTCGCTCTCAATCGCGATGCTCGCTTCGCCCAATTCGCTTGCCGCCACGAGGACGCTTGCCCGGACCGGGATCAAGCGTCTGGTTTCGTCTTGCGGTATAGAAGCCTGGTTCGTGCAGGATTCCACTGTCCCGTTGATCGCGATGGAATTTGCCTTCACCGGAGGCGCGACTCAGGACCCCGAACAAAAACCTGGCGTGAGCCACATGGTCGCTGGCCTGCTCAAGGAAGGTTCCGCCGGGCTTGACTTCAAGACCTTCCATGAGCGGCTCGACCATCGTGCCATTGATCTGCATTTTCACTCGACCCATGATCACTTCCGAGGTTCCTTGCGCACGCTCAAGGACAACGCAGACGAAGTCTTCGACCTTTTACGGATGGCGCTAACCTCGCCCCGTTTCGACGCGACCGACGTCGAACGGATCCGTGCCACTGTGCTTGCGCGCCTTCGGCACGACTCGACCGATCCTTCGTCTCTGGCCCATCTCAAGTTCCTCGAAGTCGCCTTTAGCGATCATCCTTATGCTCGCCCAGCCGGGGGCTCGCTGGAGAGCGTGCCGAAAATCGAGATCGCGGATCTCAAGGGCTATGCCCGGCGCGTGATCGCAAAAGACACTCTCAAACTTGCGGTGGTCGGCGACGTCCGTCCAGAGGTCCTCTGCAAACTGCTCGACAAGACCTTTGGCAGCCTGCCGACCGAAGCGGAAGCGGCGCCGGTTCCTGAAGTCGTTGCAGCAAAGCCGCCACGGCGGCTCTTTATTCCGCTCGACGTGCCGCAGACAGTTGTGACTTTTGGCGGTCCAGCATTCCGTCGCAGCGAGCCCGATTTCATGGCAGCCTATGTCGTCAACCACATCCTCGGCGGCGCCGGCCTGACGTCGCGTCTGTTCCGCGAAGTCCGCGAGAAACGCGGACTAGCCTATTCGGTTCGTGAGAACCTGGTCTGGCTGGATCATTCAGCCATGTTTCTCGGGAATAGTGGCACCTGCGCCGATCGTGCCGACGAAACGGTCGAAGAAATCGAGAAGCAGGTCCGCGACATCGCCGAGGAGGGACCCACTCAGCAGGAACTCGATGATGCAAAGTCCTACCTGAAAGGGTCGCAAATACTGGCTCTCAACACATCATCAAAGCTTGCGCGGACGCTGCAGCAGCAGCAGCTTGACAAGCTGCCCATCGACTATTTCGAAAAGCACAACGCCGTGGTCGATGGGGTGACGTTGGCGGACGCCAAGAGAGCGGCACGGCGCTTGTGGGGCGATGGTCTGCTCACAATTATCGTCGGCCGCTCCCCCAGGGACGCAGCGCAACCGACCACCATGCCACCGGCGACCACACCTCCGCCAGGCGCTCGGCAACTAGACGCCGCCCCGACGGCTCCACCGAATTGACGTTCTAGCAGCCCAGGCGCTTGGCAAGCCCCTGGCTGTTGCGCGCAGACTGGGTCTAACCACCGGCTTCAGCCTGCAGAGATATTCGCTCGTGGACAGTTACCATGCGGCCGCTCAAGCGCGTTGCCAAACAAGCAGTCCGGGTTGAAGTCTTTAGGACAACCAAATGCAAGATAGAAATCGGGGCTCCGCGAAGACTAAGTTGAGGCACTGTCGTCCTGCCATTGGGCAATAGCTCGGACGTGGAGATAACCGCTTACCAAATGGCTTGCCCTAATTCTTTTCATTTCCAGCCCAACCAGCGATGGCCGGATTTTCAGGATCATCTCAGTACTTGTCTGCCGAAAAGACGACGATCTGATCCAGCAGACCCTTTGATGATTGTCCAAGCCATAGTCGTACCGCGTAACACCGCCTTTACTCTTCGCTGAGCTCGCAATCTGACGCTACGTAAGATTCGGTTGCTTTATGCCGATCTAGATAGCGGCGTCGATAGATAACCTATGGCGATGCGACGACCACAGGCATACCGTTGGTTCTTGGCGCGCTTTTCAGCCGCTTACAAACCTCACGTAGATCACCACCACAAGTGATTCACTCCCCATTCGCGGTGTGCGTTGTCGTTGCCATCTAAGGACGTCACTCGCTCGATGTTGACAATGTTCATCGGTTGAAGAGCTCTCGCGTCCGAAGGGTCATTGCCCCTTCTTTCTGCCATGTTCGCACCCAAAGCAGAGACGCGCCGGTTGCGCAATTTGCGCGCGGCAATAGCAAGTGTCTCAGGAGATTTCCATGGTGAAGCCAGTTGTAATTGTGGTAGGTGCGGACAAGGGCGGAGTCGGCAAAACGACCGTATCACGAACGCTACTGGACTACTTCAGCGTCAACAACGTGCAAACACGCGCATTCGACACGGAGTCGCCGCGGGGAACGCTGAAGCGCTTTTATCCCGAGATCACCGAGATCGTTGACATGACGGTGACAGCGGACCAGATGAAGATCTTCGATACCCTGAACTCAGGGCTGTCCGTTACTGTCATTGATGCTCGCGCAGGCTTACTGTCCTCTGCGCTGGCTTCCTTGCGCGACATCGGATTTCTGGACTCGGCGCGGTCTGGCCAGATAACGTTCGCCGTGTTCCATATCCTGGGATCATCCATCGCTTCGTTAGACGAGATCGCGGAGACCGCGACCTTCATGAACGGCGCAAAGTACTACCTAGTCAAGAACTTCATCAACGACACTCAATTCTTCCAGTGGGATCAAGCGACCTATAATTCCTATTTTCACCGCATCAAACATGCGACTGAGTTGGTCATACCGAAGCTTAACGAGATGGCTTATGAGCAAGTGGAAGTCGCATCCGTCCCATTCATAGACTTCGTCGCGAACAAGGGGCGGAACGATGAACCCGCGAACAACTCCTTCGTGCTGCGCGGCTATGTCCGTCACTGGCTGGCACATGTCTGGAGCGAATTTGATCGCATCAACTTGACGGAATTGGCCGGCGCCAAGTCCGCCACCCGGGTCGGCGAGAAGTAGTCGCATATCGGCGAGCTCAGGTCGGGCCCACGTACGAAACGAAATTGATCTGCCGGCTATGTTAGCGACCCCCATCTACATCATTTGCTCTCCTAGCCCGCAGGTCGGTAAAACTCTCATCGCTCGGGCCATGAGCGAGTTCTTGCTGCTGAAAAATGGCACAGCACTGTCGTTTGATGTCAACTTGAAAGAGCCGTCGTTGCTCGACTACCTCCCCAACATCACGGAGACCGCGGATGTGACCGACACTTATGGCAAGATGCAGCTGATGGACCCTCTTATCGTCCACGACCGGGTAGCCAAGGTAATCGATCTCGGCTTTCACGCCTTCGACGAATTCTTCAGGATGTGCGAAGAGATCGGCTTCATGAAGGAGACGGCGCGCTGCTACGTCGCCCCCATCATTCTCTTCATCGCGGGCGCTGACCGCATCTCCTTTCGCGGTTATGAAATGCTGCGGCGGCGAATTCCGGCGGCATCGCTGGTCATCGTCCACAATGAATTCGTGCTTCGTAGCGAATTACCTGAAGCGATGGATGGCGAGCGGGTGCTTCGGATTCCCGCTCTTCCGCTGTTCCTCAAGAGATATATAGACCGGCTTGGCTTTTCATTCACTGGATATCTACGCAACGAGAATGACTGGTCCACCGAGCTGCATCAATGGATTCGACGGAACTACAGCATGTTTCGCGATCTGGATACGAGTGTGATGCTGAGAAAGGTCTATCGATCTCGGGGCACGGATATCGACAGCCTACGTTGCACAAGGGCCACTTGAGATTCCGATCTGCTTACCATCTATTCGTCCGGCCTAAGGGTTGGTCTTCGATGGCGCTCTCAACGGTCTCGCACGCATGAATTGCGATTTACGACCCTTCAGTGGACTGCGCATCTTTGCTCACCGAACGAACGGGCGGGAAAGTCGCGAGTCTTCGGATGCAATTATTCGGCAGGAATGCGGAGCCAAGGAATGGCCGCTCGATGACCATCGCTATGCTTGATACTCCAGGGACGAAGCATCTGTGATGACTTCAATTGATGATGCATTAAGTGAGATCAGATCGCTGAGGAGCGAAATCTGGCGGTGCCGTCGACTCCTTAAAACGGACCTACCTGGCGCGGAGCGCGAGGCCGTTGAAAATCGTCTGGTTGAACAACTTTCTGCCTTTGAACGGCTCTTGTCGACGGCGTTTCCTTTGACCTTGAGCCCGAAACGGTATTCGGCCAAGAGCATCACGATCGGGCAAACTGATTCCCTTGAAGCACCCATCGACAACGCCGCAGTGGCATCAAGCAGTTCCTTCGGGAAGTCGATGGGCGGATAACAAAAGAGGTTTCCTGCTCTATCTGTATCTTGAGCCCGGCAGTCGAAACCAGGCTATTCTCCAACTGAGAAACCTGACGAAGAGCACGACGGAACAACCTCCAACGCTAACGTTCCGGCGATGTTTTGCCAGTTATAGCCGACTTAGCCACCTGCCGGAAAATAATTGGTTGCCGACCACAACGCCACAGATTGATGGGCAGCACGAATTCCTGCAGATGTCCTGCCGTAACCACCGCAGTTACGCAGATTGTCCCTCCGACCAGCTACGACCACGCCGATGGCAATCTCACGGCGGGCCCAAAGTCGGCGGATCGCTGCAGCGCTGAAGAACGCAACTGCTTCAGTACGAAATTGAAGTTCAGAGCGCATTGCAATCTCGTATCACGTGTGGGCGCACATCGATCGCTGATCGGGGCAAATCGATTCACGGAGCTCAGCCCCCGGATAGATGAATTGCGGCGCGGCCGGCTAATGCTTCAGCCCGATCGACTTTAGGCCACGCTGGCCAAACTCTGGCCCGTAGGCCTGAACACCTCACTGTCGCTCAGTTTCTGCAACTGCCACTCGGACGCCTCACTCTCGATGAAGGACGACCGGAAGCCTATTGAGACGCCGTCTTGGTCCTTCGTTTCTCTCCGCCGCAATTGGCATCATGCGGCGGCATTCGCCGCGTAAATTCTTGAAATTGTCCCTAAGGCAAAAGATGGCTACCTCCACATCGCTAGGCCCTTTAAAGCGGTCACAGAAGCGCATCACGTCTAGTCTGCACGACATTAAGACTTGCTCGGCCCCACGATCTCGCGCACGAGCTTGTTCTGTGCACCACGTGGCTGCGATCGCGATCACGATCGCAGCGAGGGCGGATGCACAGCAATGCGCATTGCAAATCCAGCTCATTCGTCGCTCTTGATTCACCAAACCTGTCTTAAGCCGCATATCCTTCACTATTATTCTTTGCCCCGCGAGCGTAATCTGTTTGCCGGATTGGGCGCCTCGGCAGCCATGATCGAGCCTGTTGCGGGGCAGCCGAAATGATTACGGCCTCCGAATCATCGTCCCGCCACGCGCAACGCGCTCATGCGAAGACGGAGGTACGACAAGATCGGCCGTTTAGAGCATGTGTGGCGATGCTGTCTCCCCGGTGGCGTTCTGCTTCGCAATGCCTACAACCTGACGCCACGGTCGATTCAAGCACTTTGAGCGTCCGGCACGTGTGAATACGTGCTGAGACGGGCTTACCCACATTGGTGGCAGTAGGACGAACTCCCGACAACTGCACGCCTGACCGACGGCCTTCAGGTAGGAACGTCACCGATGTTGGTGGCGATCAGCTTAGTGTGGGGGTGGAAGGCTCAAAGCGCACGCATCGAGGCGAGCAGCGACAAGCTGCGCCGGCGCAGCTCGCTTTGTTCGCGGTTTCAGCCAGCTGACCTGCAGAGTCAAATGGTGCCGTACGGGTGAGTTTCCGAGAAGCACGGAGGCTTGGAACCGACAGGCCGGGATTCCTGTGGCTGGATGATGATTTGTCGCACCCGTCACGTACCGTCGATTCGACAGCCTCAAGCCGCTCGCTGCAATTCACAGTGCGCAATTGCATGAAACCAGCCCAGCAGGCTTCGCCCTTGGGCCCTGGCACGCCGGTTGCTATAGCACCGGCGGAGCGTCGGCCTGGGTGCAGCCTAGCCTAGCATACGGAAGACACCATTCGTTGACTGCTGCACGTCGTTCTGCGGGCGGACGCGGACCGAGCGCTATGTTTGCGATTCCAGGATCTAGGAGAAAAGCGAGACATCACATGAGGAAAATAGTGGTAAGCGAGCTTTCCAGGGCCTGCAGGTTAAGTGTTGTGGCGTCAGCCATTCTGGTTTCCCCAGCAGCCGGCGCCAATGAGGATCTGATGCGCGCCGCCAAGCGGATTTTCAAGCCGATTCCCTCAGTCGTTCCAGTGGTGAAGGACAATCCTATCACCCATGAAAAGGTCACGCTTGGCAAATCCTTGTTTTTCGATTCGAGGCTATCTGCAAGCGGAGTTATCAGCTGCAACACGTGTCATAACCTTGGGACGGGCGGGGTAGATGCCGGCCCGAGATCGATTGGTCATCGCTGGCAGCTGGGGTCTCGTCGTGCGCCAACAGTCTATAACGCAGTCTTCAACGTGGCGCAGTTCTGGGATGGGCGAGCGGCGGATCTCAAGGCGCAGGCAGCAGGCCCTGTCCAGGCCAGCGTCGAAATGAATGCGACGGCCGATCGCGTACTCAACACATTGAATTCAATGACCGATTACGTCGTTATGTTCAGTAAGGCTTTTCCCAACGAAGCGGTGCCCCTTACGTTTGAAAACTTCGCCAAGGCCATCGAGGCTTTCGAAGCGACCTTGATTACTCCCCACGCCCCCTTCGATCAGTACCTCGAGGGCGATGAGTATGCTCTCAACGATCAGCAGAAAGCCGGGCTAAAGCTATTCATCGAAAAGGGATGCTCCTCTTGTCACAACGGAATCAACGTCGGCGGACAGGATTATTTTCGCTTCGGCATCATTAAAAGGCCAGCCGAAAGCCAGCTTCCAAAGGAGGACAAAGGTCGTTTTGCCGTCACCAAGGACCTCGGCGACGAGTATGTTTTCCGCTCGGCGCCGTTGCGCAACGTCGCATTGCGTCCGCCCTACTTTCATTCTGGTCAGGTTTGGAGTCTTAAGCAAGCGGTCGGCGTGATGAGTGAGGTTCAGCTTGGAGCAGAGCTCAGCGATGAAGAAACTGACGAAATTGTCGCCTTTCTGAATTCGCTCACCGGACAGCTGCCGAAGATCGAGTACCCGATACTGCCCACGCGCACCATTGCAACGCCAAAGCCCTCCTTAGACAAATAGGCCTTAAGGATAGCGACACGCTATGCGGTCCAAGCTGGAGCATTCAGCAGGCTCAAATTGCGGGCCTCGAGCCCCAACCCGTTCGTCGCCGACGCCAGAGTTCCTTAGGGGCCGGTCAAATCATCCCATCTTGGGCAGCTCAATCCCGCGTCGACTCGCGAGTCGACGAAGGCCCGCGCGCCCTGAAATATGTCCGTAACCCGTGCTGCTAGCAAGACGTTCTGCCGTAGCTCGCGGGCACCGCATATCATCTCACATCAGCCTTTTTTTCAAGCGCCCGGCCCCCGACCTTCTCCTCCGCACAGATCGGAACGTGCGCCAGATCGGATGGCATGCGCTTGTCCCTCATTGACGAGTTTTACGCTCATGTTCGCCAAAGCACCATCCCCAATCCAAAAGGCGACGGATCATCCTCAGCTTCCATGTGGTAGCTCCTACATTTGTGCGCATGGCGACGCGAGCGTCGACAGTCCTACAATAAGATGCGGCGACTTAAGACGTCGGGTGAAGACCGATACAAAACCTCGCTTGCCGCAAGACGCGCAGAAAATTCCTTGAAACGGCACGCGGATTGCTGGGTAGGAATCAACCAGTCGCCGCCAAGGAAGGAGCGCGGGGAGCCGGAGTTTCAATGAGATTTATCCGATTCATCCTGATCGATCTGGCTTTGATGTGCTCGCGCCCGAGAATGCAGAAGCCATGACCGTGGCTCCCGGCGCAAACTTCAAATCGGCTAGCAAAGCCGTGGGATCCTTGATGCGGATTTCCGGCTCCGAGCCAGTATTCAGCTCTGGCCTGAGCCGACATCTTTACCGCCAAACCTCTCAAGCCGCGCAATTTGGACATTCAGCAGAAGCCGCCGGACCGGCGAAGCGGGCTGAAAACCTCGCGCTAAGGGACAGGCGCTTTGCCTCTCATTGGCAAGCGCACTGGGCAGCGTCCGACTGTCACGATCGTCGCGGCGCGGAGATGCTCAAGAAGCCTCTGATCTTAACACAGATCTGCAGTCCGCCGCCGCAGCTTACGCCCTCAGGCGAGCAGAGACGCCGTGCTGGAGCGGCACAGGCCGGATTATCTGAGGCATGGCGATCATCTCTGTTGCAGCGATTGTGCTCGTGACTTGGATGGGAAGACACAGCACAGGCGCAGGTTCATGAGAGAAGCAAAAACGGGCTATATTGAGGTTGCGTTCAACGGCTCTCTCGCGAACATTCCGTTAGATGCGCAATTCAGGCTGCCGGCCAAAGGCGTCACGGCAATTTTTGGTCCGCCCGGGTGCGGCAAGACCACACTCGCGCGCTGCATCGCTGGCGTGCAGCATGTGCCGACTGGATTTTGTGCGGTCGATGGAGAGATTTGGCAGGATGAGACGACCTTTCGACCGCCTCATCTGCGTCCCGTCGCATATCTATTCCGACCACCAATTCCTCTTTCTCATTGGTCTGTACGGCGCACCCTCCTATACAAGGCGTCAACATCGACACCAACACTAATCGATTTTGATGGAGTGGTCGAATTGCTCGACTTGTCACCGCTGCTCGAGCGTTCGCCGTCACATCTTTCCGCGGCCGAGCGACAGCGACTTGCCCTTGGCAGCGCGCTGTTGGGCCAGCCCCAGCTACTTTTGCTGGACGATCCACTCATTGTGCTCGATCGCGCCGCCAAATGCGAGATCCTGCCATTTCTCGAGCGCATGCGGGAAAAGCTCCCATTGCCGATGATCTACATCACCCAAGATTACGCTGACATCGAGCGTTTTGCCGATCATCTTGTCATGATGAAAGATGGCGTCGTGACTGCGGCCGGGCCGCTCAACGTCGTTCAGAGCGATCCGGCGCTAGCCGGGCGCGGCGAAGCGGCAGTCTGTCTTGATACCTTGGTCGGCGGTTATGACGGGCGCTATGGGCTGATCATGCTTCGCCTCAACGGGGCGCGCCTTCTGATACCTGGAGTGCCGCTTAGACCGGGCGCGCAGCTGCGGCTGCGCATCGCAGCCGGCGATGTCAGCATCGCGTGCGAGCCCCCACGTGCAAGCTCTATCCTCAATGTATTTCCGGCACGCATCAAAGCCTTTCTGCCGTTCAACGAGGCGGAGGTCACCTTGGTTCTGGCTCTTGAAACTGGCCGTTCCGGCGTGCCGCTTTTGGCGCGCATCACGCGCCGCTCCTTTGATGCGCTACGGCTCAGCAATGGGGCGAACGTTTTTGCGGAGGTCGCGCGCGCCGTTCCGCTAGCGGCTGCCGAGCGGTGCTTGCAACGCCTGCCACGATCCGCATGAGAGCGTTCGACAGCATTGCCCCGATACGAGAAACACATCAACAGGAACCCGGCCGTGATCGATAATCTGGATGAGATCGATCCGAATAGTGTGGGGGCTATTCTCTACCGTCCAAAAGACGATGTGGATAGGCTACTCGCCGATTTCGCGCAGGATATCGCGCAGCAAGGGGTACGCATCGGCGGCATCGTGCAGCGACACGCGAGATGCGCAAATGGCACGCACGTCATGCTCGCAATCGACGTTGCGACAGGACAAGAGATCTCGATTTCCCAGCCACTCGGCAGCGGAGCTATGTCCTGTAATCTCGATACAAATGGGCTTGCCGAGGCCGCAGCTGTCGTTTCCCAGGCACTTCGCAAAAAGATCGATCTTCTCGTGATCAACAAATTCGCCAAACAAGAAACCGCTGGCCGGGGCCTGCGCGCCGAATTCGTTGACACGATCACCCAAGGCGTACCAGTCCTGACAGCCGTTCCGAAAAAACGCCTTGCCGACTGGCGAACCTTCACCGCGGGCGTTAGCACGCTGCTGCCTTGTGATCGTCAATCCTTGGAGCAGTGGTGGCGCGAGATCTCAACGCGCCGGGCGCGCGGGGCCATCAGCACCAGCTCCGGTTATTTGGGGACGATGATACCGGATCGCTTGATGACGACGATGGACTGTCGACAACTTCGTCCCCGAAATCGCCCATCGGGCTCTTTCGCCGCCTCCGAAAACAGCCTTAGCTCTTGCGTCCGCTCCCACGCTCTGCGTCCCGCGATGCCTTCGAACGTGCCGATTGCGGACCTTCTATGGCGAGAGTTCAACCAGCTGCCCGTTCAGCGGCGCTGTGTAGCGCATGCTGCTGAACGGCCTTGTCCCGCAAGTCAGATTGGTAATCGGTTGCGGCCGAGCCAAGATGAGCGTGCGGAACATCGACGCTATAACGCGTGCTGCTGAAGGAACTGTACCGCAGGTTGGACCTTGGCGCACCGGAATCGAACCACCAATATCCTTACGGCGGATATTTTCATGCGACCGGGCGGCTGGAGCCTCGGGGGAACTCGCCTCAGGCAAACTCTGCTCAGAAGAGCGGAGCTGCAGCTCGTCCAACTGCTGCTCGAAGCCAGCTTGATCCGGAGGCTCGGCATCGGCCTCTTGCGCACGCTGCTCATGTTGCTCGGCGCACCAGCGCATCCAATAGTTCGGATCCTTATAACCCGGCTCCATACCACTCTCCCTAGATGACATAACTCTTCATAGCCGCCCCAGAGTCACACTCGTGTGCACCGACCATGTAGACTCCAGCTCAAAAAACCCGACCGACGAGATCGATGCCTGAACAAACGAGACCTCCATCACACGCCGCACCAAGCTCGTGCACTACTCACACCTGCCCAACCTTCTGCAGCAGAGCGCCCGCTCCTGAGTGGCATCGTAAAGCCGAAAACGCCGAAAACAGTCCAAGATAAACTAAAGCCAACTTGCCTCATTCCAAGAGCAACGGCGTTCGTGCACTCCTCCCCCCGGGCAAGGCCGCATGCCGCACATCTGGATCGAGATTGGGCTGATCAATTGCCGTTGGAAGACCCACCGTGATTTGATACTTGCAACGGAACGTCCCGCTTCGCATTCGATTCTTCACGCCAATGCCCTCACTTCCGCGACAAATCGGGTCGCGCCTGCACAGCCACATGCCTAACGCACCTAAGATCTTGAGACATTGAGGTCTCTCCTTCTCATAAAGGAGCTTCAGAGTGATCGCCGCATGTATGATCCAGACTGTACAACCTGACGCCACGTAGAGTCCAAGCCCCAATCGCCGCCGAAGGCGAGCCCGGTTGGCTTTGAAGCGTTTCAGGATCCGGCAAACCCTCGAGCCTGGCGATCTAGCGCCGCTTGAAGCGCCTCAATGCGCGAAGCGCCGTAGCCTATGATTACTCGCACCTTGTTTGGCAGCCGCGAGCATCTGGCCTTACTGGCGCAATCTGTTGTCGCGGCGATACAGCCGCTCTTGTTTGCGCTAGATGCTACGAACCTCGCGCTTCGTCAGGTTCCCCATTTTTTTATTAGATCTCGGCAGGCCGGCAATCATTTATCACATTGATGGCGAGATGAGGAAGTTTGCTCTAAGGGACGCAGAACGGTCTTTGACCAGACGCTTGCAGTGCGAACATCTCAGGCGGCCGCGCAAAGCAAGACTGTTTTCATGAGCCTTGGTAAAGGAAGCGCTTGGCTACAGATTTTTCTCGGATCGACGCTCCAAGCGCCCGGGCATGCCTGTATCAAAGCCGCTGGACTCCACTCCTGAGAACGCATGGCACATAGCTTGCTTCAACAGTGAAGCCACCTTCTACAGAGAGCGAATTTGTGAGGACAGCATGCTCGGAATTGGAAGTCAGTTGCCGCCGTTCGAAATCACAGGCGTGAAGCCCGGTTTTCAAGCGCAGGAAGAAGGAGGACAGAGTGCATTCGAGACGCTGACCGAAGCGAGCTTTCCAGGAAAATGGAAGATCATCTTCTTCTATCCCAAGGATTTTACCTTCGTCTGCCCGACAGAGATCGCTGAGTTTGCCCGGCTTTCCAAGGAATTCGCCGACCGCGACGCGGTGGTACTGGGTGGTTCGACTGACAATGAGTTCTGCAAGCTCGCTTGGCGGCGCTCACATGTCGACCTACACGAACTTCCAATCTGGCAGTTTGCCGACACAAAGGGAACGCTCGTCGACGGTCTTGGCGTGCGTTCACCCGAAGGGGTTGCCTATCGTTACACCTTTATTGTTGACCCCCAAAATACGATCCAGCACGTCTATGCGACGAATCTCAGCGTCGGGCGCAGTCCTAAGGACACGCTCCGCGTTCTGGACGCGCTGCAAACCGACGAGCTCTGTCCCTGCAACCGCGAAATCGGCGGCGAAACCTTGAAGGTTGCTTGAGGCAGCATGTCGTCGATCAAACAACTAAGCGACCAGATTCCCGATTTCGCGAAGGATGTCAGGCTGAACTTGACCTCCTTGATGGCCGATGAGACGCTTTCGCCACAACGAAAATACGGGCTGCTGCTGGCGAGCGCGATTGCCACTCGCAATGAAGTCCTGATTGCCGCGATGGAATCGGCTGCGTCCGCTGTGATGACATCTGTGGCGATTGCCGCAGCGAAAGCCGCAGCCAGCCTCATGGCAATGAACAACGTTTACTACCGCTTCGCTCACCTTGTCTCCAACCCGGAATACAAAACGATGCCGCCACGGCTGCGTATGAACGTGATCGGCAATCCCGGCGTGGACAAGTCCGATTTCGAGCTGTGGTCGCTTGCGGTCTCCGCCATAAACGGCTGCGGTGCCTGCATCGATGCCCATGAGAAGACACTCAGAGCCGCGGGCGTCAATTCCGAAGCGATCCAGACCGCCGTGCGCTTTGCCGCGATCATGCAGTCAGTGGCAATCGCAATCGAGGCCGCCGGGCCCGACCCCTCTCAGGCGAGGGGCTGATCCTTCCTCTACCATCCGGTTGACTACGTTGTGGCGCCACTCAGTGAGGTCACAACCAGTCCTTCGCGGCTCCCGAACGAGCGGCACATCTGCACGTTATGGCTTGTGCGGCGTTCCCCCGAAGAGTGTCTTGCTCGACGTCCCGGCGCCGCGCAAGTGACGCGGAATGCGCCAATGATGCGGTGAAGCCCTATCGCCTAACTCGGTCGCACCACGGCTCTGTTCCACTATCAGCCAAACTTGAACTGCACTCCATATCCGCCGCGCGGATGGCTCCATTCGATGTCGCCGGTGGGCTCGGCGATCACGCGGCAGGTACCGCACTCGATGCAGCCGTCAACTGTTATCTCGACTTGGCCGTTGTCGTTTAGCTCGTAGCATCGCGCTGGGCAGGCTTTCAAAAGTGCAAGGAGCTGCGGCGATGGCGTCGTGTGCGCACGGACCTTGACGTGAGGGTGACCGATGTCGACAAGATAGCGATTATAATACAGCTTGTCTTCGACGCGGACTGGCGATTCGACATTCATGCTTTGACCTTCCATTGTTGGGCTTCACAACTGTCGCGGTCAGCGCCAGGCCCGGGCAAAACGACAAGCATCACCGAACAGACCTGCCCATGACCGCGCCTTGACAAAGGATTTCAGGGTCGCCTTCTCCTTCTCAGCCTTGGGCGTACCATCGACGCGCACGAAGTTTTGCATCGCCTTGGAGATGAGCTGCGGATAGGTGAGAAAGAAGTTTTGTGACTGGGTATGCATTAGGGGCGGCAAATCCTTGTACTTCTTTAGATCTTTGATGACGAAGGAATCGTCTAGCATCTTCTTGTAGATCGACAGATTTGCTGCACTCATCGGCTCGCCGCGCGATTTCACCAGACCTATCGCTTCGGCGGCGATGCGGCCGGAAGTCATCGCGAGATTGGAACCCTCACGATGAATGGCATTGTTGAGTTGGGCCGCATCGCCCACTACGACCCAGCCTTCCCCATACAGCTGCGGGATCGACTTGTACCCGCCTTCAGGAATGAGATGGGCCGAGTACTCCTTGACTTCGGACCCTGCTACCAGGGGTGCCACGGAGGGATGGCTCTTGAATTGATCGAGCAGGCCGTATGGCGTCTGGCCCGTGCGCTGGAAGTCGGCGACGAGACAACCAATGCCCAGCGAAATGCACTCTTTGTTGGCATAGATGAAACCCATTCCGGTCATGCCGCGGGAAATGGTACCGGCCGCCTCGATCACGACGCCTTCATCGCCCTTGAGATTGAAGCGCGCCTCGATAGTCTCGCGGGGCAAGAAGTGCATCTCTTTCACCGCGAGCGCAACGTTGTCGGGTCTCGGCCGCGCGCGCAGGCCCGCGCGCGTCCCGAGCAGGCCATTGACCCCCTCGGCCAGCACGACGACATCGGCATGTATTTCGCCGTCTCGGCGATCTGTACGAACACCGACGATTCTTTCACGCTCGTCCCGTACGAGCTCGGTGACGGTCGTCTCGCACAGTAAGGTCGCGCCAGCCTCCCGCACCTTGGAAGAGAACCATTTGTCAAACTGGGCGCGTATAATCGTGTACCTGTTCGGCCGTTCCTCGTTGAATTCGTCTGAACGGTAATGCATGCCGACATGGGAACGATCGTCCATGATCCAGAACCGCTGCTCAATCACGTGACGTTCGAGCGGCGCCTCCTCTCGAAACTCGGGGATCAGCTTTTCCAGCATGTCGGCATAGAGGATGGCGCCCTGCACATTCTTCGATCCTGGATATTCGCCTCGCTCGAGCTGCAGCACCTTCATGCCGCGCTTAGCCATGGTCAATGCCGCCGCGTTGCCGGCCATACCGGCTCCAACCACGATCGCATCGAATCTCTCTTCAATCATCATCATCTCCTCTAGACCGCGATCCGGGCGCGCGAGTTCGGCAAAAGGCGGGCGCGAAATGCGGCCGTCAGCGCGGGTAGCAGTTGGATGGCGTCGCTCACGATCGCGAGATGGGCAAAGTCGAAGATCGGAGCATTCTTGTCAGTATTGACGGCGACGATCAAATCCGCGCCCTCGACGCCAACGCGGTGCTGGATCGCTCCGGAAATGCCGGCGGCAATATAGAGCTTTGGCCGGATGGTTTTCCCCGTCTGGCCGATTTGGCGGTCAGACGTAACCCACCCTTTTTGCACCAGAGGACGCGAGCAGCCATATTCAGCGCCAAGCAGAGTTGCGAGCTCGCGCACCAACCGAAAGTTCTCAGGCGATCCCAATCCCAGGCCGCCCGCAACCACGACATCGGCATAGGCCAGATTGGAGGTTTCTGCATCGCGGTCGGGTAGAAACGACAATACCTTTGTGGCAATATCATCTTCGAGAAGACCGAGCGGATGGACGATGATACGAGCGGCATCGCGTACGACGCGCTCAGGCATCGGCATGACCCGCGGGCGGACGGTTGCCATCTGCGGACGATAATTCAAGGTATAGATCGTGCAGAGCAGCGAGCCGCCAAAGGTCGGACGCGTCGCCGCGAGCGAACCATCGGCGTCGACGTCGAGCGCGGTGCAGTCGGCAGTGAGCCCCGTCGACAGAGTCGTCGCCACGGAACCTGCGAGATCGCGACCGAGCGTCGTCGCCCCCAACAGCAGGATCTCGGGCTTGTAGGTGTTGACGAGTTCGGTTAGCGCTTTGGTATAGGATTCGTTTCGGTAATCCGACAAAACGTTGTCGCTCACGAGGTAGGCCAGATCGGCGCCATAGCAAAAGGCGTCAAGCGCGGCGTTACGTGTGTGCTGCCCTTCCGGACCGATAACGACAGCGGCAAGATTCACCTTTAGCCTGTCGGCCAGCCTGCGGCCCGCACCCATGAGCTCCCATGAAACCGGATGCACCTGGCCACGCTCCAGCTCGACGAAGACCCAGACGTGCTTGTACGCCTTGAAGTGCTCCGGCAGTTCTTTTTTGGCTGCTGCGCGCCCGGCCGGCGCCGGCATGATCGTTCTGGTGACATTGCTCATACTCTAAATTCCCCTCAAAGATAGGCGCGCCCGCGCCACAGGTTGCTTTTTAGCTTCCTTAACTGAAGATCACTTTTGGTCAGCAAGTGGCCGGCTGCTCTGCCCCGTCTGCTTGGTCCGACCGGCCTCACAACAAGACGCGTCGTCGCGATAGACGTACCGGTCCGGCAGGATTTGGCGAGGTCTTCCACACTGAACGCTTGCGCGCCGCGTTTGACGAGCGCCACCGCGGTGGCCAGGGCGCCGCGGTGATTCTGACCATTCGCTTCCATGCCCGAGTTGGCGATTCCGTTCGCTGCGCAATACTTGCGCCTCAGTTTCCGCCCACCAGCTCCACATTGACTGTGACGACGAGCGCGATACCGGCGACGCACCTGTCACGCGATCCATGCCGAGCCTCCAGCGCGGACAGCCCGTATGGGCTGACGTTGGCCCTCTTCCTGACGCATGTTGCTATCCAGCATGAGTTGGATACAAATCTGAGCGAAATCCAGGGCCGATTTGATGCGGGCGACGCTGTGCATACCCTCTCCAGGTGTAGCGCGAACGGGCGACTTATCCATTGACCACCATCTCACCGTCCATATGGAGCCTTGATCGCGTCAAAGACCGTTTCGAGCGGACCTGGCGCGATCGTACGCCACGAGATGATGGCGCAGGGCTCGGCAGGCACTAAAAGCAGCATCATGGGTCTTCCTTCAATCTCATCTCGGACGACTACCATCCGTCGGCATCGACGATCGGGTCGGCAGGACAGCAGCAAGTGTCGTACCAGTTGCAAAAAATACTGAAAGTCAGTCGAAAGTAATGGTTTGGCAGACACTTGAAATCCGCTGATACCTGGACACGACCAGTCCAGACATGGGTCGGGAATACGACAGCCGCCGCTCGGGTGATAGCTGCAGAGAGTTGACCCGGATAAAGACGAAGGCCGCACATCGGGTTGCCACGGTGCCCCGTCGGGCACACCTTGCAGTGGAACGCTAGATCACTTCAGCTCGCTCAATGGGACAAAGGCCGCCGCCTTCTTAGGGTCTGCGGCGCCCTCCTTCAAAACCTTGAACACTCGCTGGTCGATCGGTGACGATGCCACGAAATCCGCATAGGCCCGCTCCAGCATCGCCTTGCACCGAGCTCTGATTTCCGGCTCTGCGGCACCAGCAAATTGCTCTTTTGCAAAGTATTGTCCCATGCGCTTTAAGATGTGAAGGCGCGCGACATTCACGATTTTAGGGTCGTAATCGACGCCAAGTAGCGAAAAAAAATCCTCCGCCGATGAGGCCTTGCTGAGCCGATCCAGGATACCGGCTGCCGGGGACGAGTTGATCATGAAAAATTCTCCTTCGGATTAGCTCTGGACGGTAACTGCTGGCGGGATCAATGGCCAAACCACGATCGAGGCTGACGCTCGTCAGGACGGTCGCCGGACCGGAACTCAGCGCGAGAAGACGCCGATTGGCAGTGCGGGGCGGCTCGCCATTGGGTAGGAGGTCACAGCATGTATGGCGGAACGGGAAGTAAGATCTGGAGATGAGATCGCGCCAGGGGATCTGACGTGCGAAAGCTGGACGCCGTGCGGGCCCATCAGCGATATCGGACGCCATCCTTGCGGCGCGTCTGTTTACGCAAACGCTGCTGGACACGGCTTTTCACGCGGGGTGGGTTGCCAGGCATCCGCACACGTCGCGCCAGATCGCCGCCACGGTTTCGCGCTCGACCGAGCGCTTGTGCTCGATGGCATATTTGCGGACTCGCGACAGAATCTGTCTGGCTTGATCGGCGTTGGCGACGAGCTGCAGTTCATCGAGTAACGCGGTGATCGCCCCAAGTCCGGAATGCTTGCCGATCACAAAGCGGTTGCAGCGGCCAAACAAAACCGGATCAAGCGATTGATAGGTGCGTTGATCCTTCAAAAGGCCAGCGACATGAATGCCGGATTCGTGCGTAAATACATGCTCTCCGACGATGGCCTTGTTCACAGGAATCGCACGTGCGGCCGCGGCTGCAACCACCGCGGCGACGTTCTCGAGCTCCGGGAGTATGATGCCAGTCTCGCGCCCGTAGAGCTGTTTGAGTGCGACCGCGATTTCCTCGAGCGGGGCATTTCCGGCCCGCTCGCCCAGCCCGATGACGGTCACTGAGGCGTGGCTCACGCCGGCCTTGATAGCGGAGAGCGTGTTGGCGGTTGCGAGTCCGAGATCATCGTGACCGTGAAATTCGAGTTCGAGATCGGTGGTCGCACGCAAATTCCTGACCAGCACGTAGGTTGCGTCGGGATCGAGCACACTGAGCGTATCTGCAATACGAAAGCGACGCGCGCCCGCGGCTTTTGCAGTTGCCATCAGTCTGATGAGAAAATCGATGTCGGCGCGGGAGGAGTCCTCACCACCGACGGCGACCTCAAGTCCGCGCGCACGGGCATAGCCTACCAGGCGCTTCACCCGTTCCAGCGCCAGGTCGCGATGACCACCTAGCTTGGCCGCGATCTGGACGTCGGAGGTCGGGATCGACATATTGATCATGGATACCCTTGCTTCGATGGCCGCGTCGACATCCGATTCCCGCATCCGGCACCAGCCTATGGTGGTCAGCGGAAGATCTGCTTCGACAATGGCGCGAATAGCGGAGATCTCCTCGTTGCCCATCGCCGGCGTTCCCGCCTCGATCTCCGTGACTCCGGCCCGCGCCAGCGCCTGCGCAATCGCTAGCTTTTCCTCTGTGGTGAACGCAACGCCAGGTGCCTGCTCGCCGTCGCGTAACGTCGTGTCGTTGAGCACGGTGGGCTTGGCGCGCACCTGGTCGGACCAAGACGATTTTGCGGCGGTGCTAGCGGCAATCACGCGAGAGCTCCTCATTGTTTGACCGACCTAAGCTTCAGCAAATGGATTGTCGTAAATGCGACAGGCTCATGAAGCGGACGCCTTGCCTATTGCCCCGCTGAGTTCGAACTTCAATGCAGTTGCGGCACGCCAGGATGTGAGAATTGTTGCGGAGCACTTGAGCCGCCGCCGCCTTGGACACATGGTCGCTCGCTCGAAACGGCGTCGGCCGCGCCCTCAACCTTCCGCGCGGCTTACCAAATCCTGCGAGGCTTTCTCCGATGATGGTGCGATCGCGGACCCTTGTGGCAGCTCAGATGGCCAGTCACCGGCAACGACCGGCCGAGCGGCCTGCAACAGAAAATCCCGCCGGCGCTCGGTCATCCGGCTCTCACCGCTTTCTTCGCCGAAGCAGATGTTGAAGTCGTCACATTGGTTGCACACGGGTGTCGTGCACATCACGAGGCCTTCATTCTCGCAAAGCATGCGGTAGAAGAAGCGCTTCCAGCGCATATTGTTGACATTGCGCGCGGCGAGCGGCGCGAAATGGCGGCTCAGCAGCCGGGAGAGTTCGCCGCGATTGCGCAAGCCGAGAGCTTCCCACAGATGGCCTGGCTCAATGGCGCGCCGCGCTATCATGGCAGCCAGCCAGCGGCCAATATCCCGTTCCGTCGAGCGTTGCTTGAGCAAGAGATCGCGCAGCATTGCGATCTCTTCGTCACCTTCGCACCTGAAAACCGAGAGCTGCTCCGCGAGCTTGATCTCAAGCGAGGGAAAGTACTGCTCCAGCAAGGCCGCCAGTTCAAGGCCGGACAGGCCGGCCTTCTCGGGAAGGGAGCCACCATCCATTGTGGCAGCCGCCAAGATAGACGCTAAGACATGGCAATCGAAACTGCTGTCACTGGCAATATCGGCATCTGCAGGAGGCACACCGGTGAGTAGGCGGTAGGTTGCAATTCCCCTGTGCATCTGACTGTTGGCCTCAACGGCACAATCAGCCATCAACGGAAGGAAGTGCGCTTCGGACATAATTTTGCGAGTTTCCACAATGGTCTGGCTTGAGCTGCCGCATCCTGGTTTTGATCAGGGTCGATCGTCAGAATGCCGGCCTCCCGGGATGGGCGGTGAGGGAGACCGGCATTCGTCGCGCGCCTTCGCAAGGCCGCGACTCGCGACCTTTACGAGGCCGCGAGTTCGGCGGCGGTCTTGCCGATGATGGATTCGTCCACGGGCTTCATAATGCCATGCTCCATCAGCATGTCCTCGAGCTCGTCCATGGAGATTGGAGTCGGGATGATGCCTTTGCCGCCATTTTTGTGAACCTTGGTCGCAAGATTGCGATAGTGATCGGCCTGCTTGGAATCGGGTGCATACTCGAGCACCGTCATGCGACGTAACTCGGCATGCTGCACCACGTTGTCGCGCGGCACGAAGTAGATCAGCTGAGTGCCTAGCTTCTTGGCCAACGCTTCCGCCAGTTCCAGCTCCTTGTCGGTCTGCCGCTCATTGCAGATCAGACCGCCCAGCCGCACACCGCCAGAGTTTGCGTATTTCAGGATTCCCTTGGAAATATTGTTCGCGGCATACATAGCCATCATTTCACCGGACATCACGATATAGATTTCCTGCGCCTTGTTCTCGCGGATCGGCATCGCAAAGCCACCGCAAACGACGTCGCCGAGCACGTCGTATGAGACATAGTCAATGTTTTCGTAGGCGCCGTTCTCCTCCAGGAAATTGATCGAGGTAATGACGCCGCGGCCGGCGCAGCCGACACCCGGCTCAGGACCACCAGACTCCACGCAGCGAATGTCCTTGTAGCCGACCTTCATTACGTCCTCGAGCTCGAGGTCCTCCACGCTGCCGGCACTCGCTGCAAGGCTCAAAATCGTGTCTTGCGCCTTGGCGTGCAAAATCAGGCGGGTCGAGTCCGCTTTCGGGTCGCACCCTACAATCAGGATTTTCTGACCCATCTCAGCCAGCGCCGCCAGCGTGTTCTGCGAAGTGGTCGACTTGCCGATGCCGCCCTTCCCGTAGAACGCGATTTGTCTCAGTGAAGACATGTTGCTCTCCATCAACCGATTTGCCAAAGTTGCGCGCTTCTTGCGCGCGAGCTTGTTTCTCTCTCAGAAACGGGGCACACGGGTTTAAGGGAAGGAGCACATCGCTCGTCTTACGCGTCGGCGTGCACTCAGCCCTCACTCAGTGTTGCTACCGCTTATTAGCAACCGCCGTGCCAACGTTTGACCGTGCTCCTTAACCTTCTGATTACGTTTCCGAAAACCAACTAGCTGGTGAGCAAGGTCCTGGCTGTTTTGGATCTAACAGGATCTGCGCGGCTGTCAGAAAACTAACAACGACTACAACCATCACCGCGAAAACACCGATTTGGCGCGCCTGTTCCGATGCCTTCAGTTGTGGAACGGAAGTTGCTCCGATCTCACGATAGTGAATATGCCGGTCGGGCCCGAAACCTGGCGAACCAGCGACGAGGTTGCATACATGGTACGGCGCTTGGTGCGCTGACTTTGAAGAAATTGAACGGGCTCCCGAAGCAGCCGCGGCTTGCCAATCGTTCAGCTCCGGCGCGCCTACATAGGTATGTCGTGGCGACAATCATCTTATATCAGAAGCCCGGCTGCGCCACTAACGCGCGCCAGATTCAAGCGCTGAAGTCCGCCGGCGCCGACGTGATAGCCCAAGACATCTTGAAGGAGCCATGGGATGGGGAGGAATTACGTAGGTTCTTCGGCCATATGCCCGTCGGCTCCTGGTTGAACCGAGCTGCGGCACGTATCAAGTCAGGCTAAGTCAATCCCGATACTATCGACGCGGCAAGCGCACTCGCATTGATGGTGGGCGATCCGCTCCTGATACGACGACCGCTGATCGACATAGGCGGGGCACGATTTGCCGGGCTCGATCATGAGTCCGCGCTGTCACTGCTTGGCCGCAAGACGCAAGAAGATCTCGCTTGCACGAAGCAAACCCCACGCGTTGTCCGCAGACCTGAGGAAACGAAGACGCCTCCCCCAGGGCGCCTAACAAGCCAAAGATGACGCTTCCCACTCTCGGCTTTCTGCGGCTTCTTGAAGAGACCGGCCTCTCTTGAATTGAATAACGATCAGGACAGATCTCGACGCTTCGCGACCGTGATCCTTATGCAACTTAGCGGCATAATTGCGCTCTGCTCGCTCCATTTTGATCGGCATCAAATCTCCGCCATTAGCCTTGTGTGACAGAGATCTCGCGCGGCTCTTCGCGCGATGTTTTGGAATGGAGAATTCGATGAGAACAAGGAGAGTTCTGACGAGGGCATCACTCCTCGCGCTAGCAACCTCGTTGGCCAGCACCCCGGTACAGGCTGCAGATCTGGCCCGGGCGCCGATCTACTATAAAGCGCCCCCGATCGAACCCTTCAATCCATGGATGATACGCCTGCGCGTGCTTGGCGTTTTGCCGGATACCTCAGGCAGCTCAGTCAGCGTCGCCGGGGCGCCCTCGCTGTCCTCACCAAGTTCTGGGCTTTCGATCAGCGATCAAGCCATACCCGAGCTCGACATCACCTACTTCTTCACGCGAAACGTTGCCGCCGAACTCATTCTTGGCGTGACCAGCCATCACATCAGCGGCAATGGCGCGCTCACTGGCCTCGATATCGGCAAAGCCTGGCTGTTGCCGCCAACATTGACCCTGCAATATCACTTCACCGATCTCGGCGCGCTCAAGCCCTATATCGGCGCGGGCATCAACTACACCGCATTCTTCAACCAATCGGCAGCCAATACGTCGCTCGGCGGTCTTGCCGTTACGGATTTGCGCATCAGCAACCAATTCGGCGCGGCGGTCCAATTCGGCTTCGATTACATGCTTAACCGTAACTGGGGCCTCAACTTTGACGTGAAGAAGCTATGGCTGCGGCCGGAGTACTCCGCGACCGTAAACCATTCGATTCCCGTCGCCGGGCGAGCCAACATCGATCCATGGCTCGTCAGCGGCGGCGTCACTTACAAGTTCTGACGCTAGAACAGGACCAGAAAGAGAAATCCGCTTGATCAACCCGGACGCGGCGAGCTCATCCAGCGCGTCCTCTAATCTCACCGCAGTGCAAGCAGAGCGAAATGACGCGTCAAGGGCGCGTCATTTCGCGAAACGCCGGAGCCATTTGCAGCAAAGATCTTGCTGTGAGCTACGAATCGCGCGGCATGGAGTGACCGTACACAAACAGATTGACCTAGAATGCGCGCGTTGCAAAGGCGCCATTTGCCGATAGGGCCGGAGAAGAAGGGCGGCACGCGCGGAAACGTCAATGACTTGCTGTTCTCATCCGGGACGTGATAGCTACGCTCAATCTCAGACGATCTGACCTCCGAGCGGCCAGCTCATCGCCGGACAAGCCGTCGATGCGTGCTAGCCCAGGCAAGTGGCCGCTAATCGAGGCGTCTAGCTTCGCTTTAACACCATCACAAGGCGGTCGACACGTTTTCCCTGCTTGAGGTGGGAGTTTACAATTTCGTCAATATCCTCAGGCGTGATCGCGCGATACCACACTCCATCGGGATAGACGACCATCAAGGGACCAGAGTTACAAAAGCCAAGGCAGCCTGCCATCGTGAAGCCAATATCGTTGAGGCCTTCCGCTTCGATCGCCTTGGCCATTCGATCCCACAGGGCTTGCGCGCCGGAGGCGCCACAGCTGCCGTGCGGATGAGTTGGCGGACGCTGCGTGTTGCAGGCAAATACATGATGCCTATAAAGTTGAGGAAGCTCGAATTCGGTTTCTGTGTTCATGCGCCGATCCTGTGATCAATGTGCTTCATCTGAGAAGAGACAAGATGCGAGCACATCGCAACCCACAATCTCTTACGATTGAACGCCGCATCAACCGAGTGATGCTTATGATTCCCACTCGCGCTTGCCAAGGCAGGCAAAATGAACGAGCGCCATAGTGATTGTCGTCGCTGAAGATCAGCGATAGATATCTTCGCGTCCAGAGCAGCCTCCTCGATCAACTTCAACCTCTTCTGCTCTCATCACGATCTTTCTGCTCCCGCATCACTTGCTCACCATCCAACTTCTGTAAGCAAGTTGCGCACCAGAAGCGTAACGTTCGTTTCTGCAACGAACCTTGCTTTGCGACTCATAATGATTGCGAAAGTTGCGACAAGGTCGTTCGCTACTGTCTCGGACACGACAAACCTCGCACTGCGTTTGACCTCCCGCTTCACCCTTCTGCAATTTGTACGCAGAATAACCGAGAAGCTCGGTTAATTTTTCCAGCTCTGCGCTATCAAATCTTGGAATGAGCAGCGATCTTCATGACCGTCAAGCCGCCTAGCGGGGAGCTCGAAAATCGTGCGGAGAATCGAGCGCCGTGTTCTGCCATGGGTGATCGGCTCGCCGCATTGACTGGCGCGAGCCCACAGCATCTTTTTCGCCCTGAAGCTGGACGCTGCGTCGCGCCGCTGCCCATCTATAGAGCCTGCCGCGAGAGCCCAACGAGGCAGGGATGATCACCGAGTCACCTTTGAGGCTGCAGACCAGGCCGGTCGCAATTCCGAGCGGCAGCACCGCTAAACCGCAACACATTGGGATCACGCTTAATACGGCCGGTCAAGATGCGCTTGCAGTGGAGAATGCGGAACAACATGCACGTGCACATGAATGCATTTGCTCCTAGCCGGTCCTAACCGACGATGGTGTCGCCAATCGCTAAGAGCGTCGCACGAACCGAGGTTTGGCATGGCAGTTGCAGCGCAGGCAACAACGCCAGCTGCACCGGCCGGCCTTCTGACACAGGATCGTCGTTCCTCATCCCCCAAACGATCCTGTCAGTCTGGGTCCCGCCATTCTCCAAGCCCAGACGATGCCCTCGGCGAACTTCCAGCCGCCGAGGGCATTTCCCCTCAAACATATCGACAGCGATAGGAAGCGGGTCCCGCCTGCCGGCCTCGATTTGACGAGCCAGCACAAGAGCAGCTTGTTGGTGCTGCGGAAGTCGCGGAGTGCAAGTTCGCAATCCGACGAGGTGGCCGTTTTGTCTCACCCAATCGAAAGCTGTGACTCGCGTCTACCAACGCTCACGAGTACAATGGCCTCATTCGAGGGCAAAGCGCCTCAGGCAGCTTGAGCACAACAAAGCGATAGGCCCGTTAGTCCGGATGGATCGTAATATCCATGGTCTCGTCGCTGTCCCCGAAGGGGTCGGCAAACCGATCGTCCTCCAGCAGATTGACGCCGCACAGGCAGACGTCACCTTCGATCACGGCGAGCGCTACCAGCTCAAGCGATTGTCCGTCACAGGGGCCGTCGATGCACATCCCAGTGTCGATCTCGAATCTCGCTCCGTGCCGGCCGCATCTAAGAAAGGAGCGGTCCGTCGAGAAAAACGTACCGGAGCCGATGTTCAGCCAGACGCTCTCATGCGGACAACGATTCACGTAACCAAAATAGTCATTGCCGAAGGTGCGCACCACAATAATCTGAAGCGGCCGGCTCTCGCCCCTATCGTCAATCCGCGACAGGCTAAAGCTCATGGCCCCACTCCGCTCGATGGCATCGGCCGGACAGACGACAAAAACCTCGATCTGACCGCTCACCAGGTTGTCGATTATAGGTTCGCTGATCCCGGCCTCGCAGTTTCCTGCTTGAAGGCTTCGATCGCAGTTCGGCTCAGTTGAAAAATCCCACGACCACGAGCGAGCGCTCGATAGGCGGAGCTGGCACGGGTGTTGAGGACGTCAAACCACTGGTTCGGCGTGAGCTTCGCCGGACGCTCGCTGATTTGGATCACCCTTCCGTTCGGAGCGAAGCGGACGTGGATGATGACTTGTTGCGAGTTCATACCGATCCCCCGTTTTGGTAACTCTAAAGATCCTGAGCGGAGACTCTCGACTTTGATGTGCTTGGCTTTGGGCACCTTGACGCGTAGGCTCTCAAGCCGCGCCTTGGACGCGCCGCCTTCTCTGCTATCGAGCAGGTCTTCTTCGCGCTCGCTAGGAGCATTTCTCTTGCGGTCTTAAGTCGAGTGCATACCTCCAGCGGCATGCGGCACGCTTCCGGCATGTGGGGCACGATGTATCCGACAACGCTGCCACAAAAACGATCCTCGGTCCGTTGCTCATCTCTTGCGATGAGACCTACCACGCTCATCGCAACTTCAACCCTCGTTCTTCCGTGTCGTGGATGACAATCATCTTAGTAAATCGCGGCACCCGCTCCCACGTTTATCGACGCATCTTTCATGGTCTCGACGATAAACTCGATCTGCTTGTTCGTGAGATGGGTGTGAAACGGAAGCGCAAGAGCGCGATCTGCTATTTTTTCCGCAACCAGGAAATCGCAACGCCGATAGCCAAAGTCAAAGTAGTGGCGTTGCAAGTGCAGCGGTTGGCAATAGGCGGCGGATTCAATCTGCGCGCCGCGCAGATCTTCGATAATGGCGTCGCGCCCCAATCGCGTGAAGCGCGTCCCCAGATGAACGAGATAAAGCAACCAGTTCACCTCGGTTACATCAGGGCCAACATAAGGCGGCTTGATGCCCTCAAATGATTGCATATGCGCGTTATAGAGCTGCTCGACGAACCGACGGCGCTCCAGGATTTCATCGAGACGTTTGAGCTGCGCTAGGCCCAAGGCAGCCGTGAGATCGCTCATGCCAGCCTGATAAGGTGCCGTGCTACCGACGACAACGGAAGAGCGCTCGTCCACGCGATGGGCGCGATGGCGACGCAAGCCGAGCGCGATGTCGATATCGTCGGTCACCACCATTGCGCCTTCGCCACAGGTCAGGGCCACCGGCTGAGCAAAGTCGAACACCGCGGTGTCGCCAAAGCGGCCGACGAGCTCACCCTTGTAGCTCGATCCGATCGCCTCGGTGGAATCCTCCAAAAGCAGCAGCTGATGGCGCTGCGCGACCGCGCGCAGCTCCGACCACGGCGCTGGATGACCGTTGGGATTGCCGGCGACAATCGCCCGCGTGTTGGCCGTGATGCGCTCTTCGGCCTTCGCTGGGACTAATGCTCCCGACCAATAGTCGATATCTGCAAATACCGCTCGTGCGCCTGCGAGACTGATGGCATGCGCGGTCTCACGAAAGGAGTAGGGAGAGGCGATAACCTCGTGCCCGGGGCCAATGCCGAGCGCCCTCAGCGTAAGGAGGAGCCCTATGGTACCACTCGAGACCGCAACAGCATATTTGCGACCAAGATAGGCGGCGAAAGCGTGCTCAAACGCCTCAGTAGTCCGCCCGTTGGAGATTTGCGGCGAACACAGCAGCGTTTCAACGGCAGAGAGCTCGGCGAAGGTGATATCAGGATCGGACAGTGGAATGAATGATGTATTCTCCTCCACAGTGAGCGCGCCATCAAGCCGATACTCTGCTAGTGCAGTGCTCACCGCTCAACATTCCTTTTGGCCAGTACGATGCCGGTGGCCCGCGTCGGATCGGCCGTAATCTGCACGCGGTGGTCCGATCCATCGATCAGATGAAGGTCGAAACGCGGAAACTGCCGAAACGGCTGATCCGCCACATCCGACGCATCACAGCGCACCCAAGCAAGTTGCGGAAAGCGGCGGCGCAGCTCGACAAACGGACCCTTCTCGGCGCCCTCGGCTGCAAGCAGCCGCTCAATTTCGATCACTTCCTCCGCGGTGAGCGCCATCGTGGCTCCTCTTTGACTCCTAAAAGGCCGGTCTTCATTGCCAAAACAGACGCTCCGGATCCGCGTTCAATTCGTCGATTGCAGAAGTCAACCGATGGCAAAGGCTGTAAAATTCCCAGATTCCTCGCGCGTGGTTCTTGCGAAACAGCTTCCAGACCCCGCACACGGTATCATAAAGAATCAGCGCGACATCGATGAGAGCGCCATCCTTGTTGACGTTGCGCGAGCAACATGGGCTCTCGACGAGGTAGCCGCCCCTCACCGGCGTCACGTTCGGCGAGACGTAGAGATAGCGCCTGCGTGAGCTCAAGCCGCGCTCGATCCGTTTTCGATCGAGCTCGTTGGGGTGGGGCACCAGCCCGGCTTTTATCTTTCTCATCAGCGCAGCATTCATGGCGAACGCCTCCATTCAAAGCACTGTGATTTCTTCCTTAGACAGCCGATGAGCAGCTGCTTACCAAACTCGACAACGTAGATCGGCACGTTCGCTTCGGTATTGATCGCGACGTTGATGATCTCTCCGCTCACTCCGGCGGCGAGCAAGACTCCCTCGGGTTCTGTATCGGGAAATGAGTGGTCGTTAACGAGGTCGACTGCGGTCTTGGCCCGCTCGCCACGCCAATATTTTGGAAAGCCGCGCTGCGTCATGACTCCTCCGGCAACGGCAGATCATCGACCTCCGCGCAGGTGTCCACCGGCTCCAGTTCCCTGCGCTTCATGCCAACCCGGTAGCCGCTTTCCAGATATTCGACGCCGTAGATGTAGAATTGCTGTAGAAACGTGCCGATCGATACGACGTAACCCACCTCTCCCTTCTTGACGAGAACGTCGCCAATCTCCTTGCCGCGATAGGTGCCATCATTGCGGATGGTGCGATTGGTTCGCACCTTTTCGCCAAAGCTGAAGGCAGGCGGCTCGGTGAGCTCGACGACGTCGCTGTCCCGAACGATGCTGTTCATGTATCGCTCCTCATGCTTCGCTCCTTTGGAGATGCGGGGAGCCGCCGCGCCTACCGCAGGCAAGATCCTGCATCACTTCATGATCGCGCAGCATCGTTAGTTACATCGACGATGGCAGCCCTGGCGGGAACGCCGCTCTCGGCGGCGCGAACCGCCTTTGCACCACCGCGCGGAATGAAATGCCCGCCAAGGCCGTGCTGCCGACCAGCTACAGCACGAACGCACGGCAATCCAGCGCAGTCCTCGTCCGTGATGGAGGACCGAACGTCGGCGCCTGCGCCGCCGCCAACGCGCAGCACGTAGCTAATGACGCTTTCTGAACCAGCTATTGGCATGCCACTCATGGGCCTCACGCTTTAAGCTGGCGCCTGGTAGCGAGGCAAGGATGTGTCAACCACGCAGGTGTTGTCGACCGGACAGGCGGCGACACATTGCGGCTCGTCGAAATGGCCAACACATTCAGTGCATTTCGCTGCTTCGATGACGAAGCTCCCCCCCTTCTCCGAGATAGCATCGTTCGGGCATAAGGGTTCACAGGCTGAGCAGCTCGTACACTGCGAGGCGACAATCTTGAACGGCACATATTCCCCTTTACGCTGCAGAGATCCCAGATCCTTGCCGGATCGCGGCGCCGCCGCGCTGCACGTGCTGGATCTCCCCGCGTTTCACCTTGTCCAGATAGGATTTGAACCAGGCGATCGCCGACTTCTCAATGAACTCATGGGCGTATTGATCGACGGGCTCGATCCCCGCCTCGATCAGTTTGCTTTTCGGGCAGCCGCCGATCTTGGACACGAAGACCGCATGGCAGTCATGGATGCCCCCCATGATGGCGGAAAGCCTGTTCTCCTCGCCATAACCACCCTGGCAGTAAACGTCCACGCGGCGGTAGCCGACGAATTTGGCGCCGGATGTAGAAAGTTCGTAAACCTGGAATTCCTTTGCATGCCCAAAGTGCTCGTTGATCAACCCCGAGCCCTTGGTTGCGACGGCCACTAGAAGAGTGATCGCGCTCATCTCTCCGGCACATTCGGCAAGCTCCTTTTGGCCGGCCGCGACTTTGGCGGCACGCTCACGGTCTACCCTGCTCTGATATTCCTTGCGCATGTCTAAGTCATATTGGACGTCCATTTTCATGACCTGATCGGTGGTGAACTCTGCGCTGCGATCCTCCCCGAGTAGACCGACCGCATCGGCGCGGCACTGGCGGCAGTGCCGCATCATTTTTATCTCCCCTTCACAAGCATCTTGCAGCGCCTTCAATTCCCACGCAGTCGGTCCGCGCTGACCGTTGAGGCCAAATACGGTGCCGTGCTCGGGCGCGGAGATCAGTGGCATGATATTGTGAAGGAAGGCACCGCGCGACTTCACCGCCTTGTTGACCTCGACCAAGTGGCGGTCGTTGATGTTCGGGATCATCACCGAGTTGACCTTGCACAGGATACCTCGTTCGCTAAGCATCTCGAGGCCTTGCAGCTGGCGATCGGTAAGTATTCTTGTCGCGTCGATGCCGGTGTAGCGCTTGTGGTTGAAGAAGATCCACGGATAGATCTTGGCGCCGATTTCGGGATCGATCGTGTTGATAGTGATGGTGACGTGGTCAACTTTGGACCTGGCGACGGTATCAATATGGTCCGGGAGAGCCAGTCCGTTGGTTGACAAACAAAGTTTGATGTCTGGAGCCGCCTTGGCGACCAGCTCGAAGGTCTTGAACGTCTTTGCCGGATTGGCCAGGGGGTCGCCGGGACCAGCGATGCCAAGGACCGTCATCTGCGGAATGGCGGTCGCGACCGCGAGCACTTTTCTTACCGCCTGCTCGGGCGTGAGCTTCTCGCTTACCACACCCGGACGCGATTCATTGGTGCAGTTGTATTTTCGGTTGCAGTAATTGCACTGGATGTTGCAGGCAGGCGCGACCGCGACATGCATGCGAGCGTAATGATGATGCGCTTCTTCGCTGTAGCAGGGATGGTTCTTGACCTTTTCCCAGATTTCGATCGGCAGATCGCCTTGCCCTGCCTGCGAGCCGCAGCTCGCCTGCCCGGTGTTGGCGGAAGCGCGGCAGCCCTTATGCTCGGCGGCGGACTTCATCTTGCCGCCATCCACTGCAGCTTCGACATATTTTCCGCGTCCCACGACCGCGTTCATTTTCATTTTTCCCTTCAGGCATCATCGGCCCCCAAGACCATCCGTGAGCCAGCCTCAAGAAGCTGGGTAGCAACTTGCATGCCATGGCGGAGACGATGAAATTGCAGCCATACGCCCACGAATTGGCGGAAACGATGGGCGCTGACTTATGTAAGAACATGCAATTGTTGTCAGTGCGACAGATACGTCGTCATTCTCACGCAGCGCTTCATGGCTTGCGCATTCATTCTCGCGCTGAGCTCACCGGAACCCGGCTCCATCTGAACGGATCTTCTCGCGTTGCGGCTCTCGCAAATAACTCGACACGAGCTGGGGGATTCGGGCTTCACAAGGGCGCTAATGCGTGATCAGTATCTCAACCGCGCAAGGGAGCCCGGTCGCAAGCGGTGTAAGGCCTTGCTCGAGAAGCTCGTTGCGAGAGAGCGCGTCCGGGATCCGCGATCGCATAGTGGGTGTCGGCCGAGCGCTTGATGATCTGCCGGGCATAGCTACGCAAAGGGCTGATCGTTGAAGCGACAGCCGATGAAGAGAAAGGTCTGTCCGGTGTTCGCCTTTCCTTGATGATGTCCGGAATTGGTGTCTGAATGTCGATTTCGGTCAACGCCTCGACATGTGTGCGTCGGAAATAAGGAAGTTGTTGGCCGGCTGCAGGCTGTCATGCGGCTTGTACAACACCGTCGCCGAGCTGCCGGCCACAGCACTGACGACCTCTTGGCCAAGTGAATCGTAAAAGCGATACCAGCAATCCTCGTCAATGGCGATGCGGGTGATACCCTGCACTTCGCCCTATCCATCGCGCTCACCCAGCACGTCCGCATAGCGGCATCATACCACGGGTCGACTATGACGGGCAGGGACAGGGACGCAAGATGATGGCGCAAACGCGTCGGCTCGACTGGCCGAGCGAAGGCCTGCGTCATCAATGCCGTCATGGCGGACGGTGTTTGCTGATCTCGATATGCTGCGCCAACGCATTGTCGCTAGCCCGCCGCGGCGGCGTAACCTTGCTCGCGAAGAAGCTGGCCAACGCCTCTGGCGTGGTCGGCATATCGGATCTGCACGATTCGGCGAGGCCAGGACCGAGATAGGGAATGGCGCGCGCGGCCCTCAACCCGGCAGCGATGTCCACGAGCTCGCCTTTGCATCGGCACCATCGACAAAGTCGATCTGTGGGGGCGCCTTCACGGATCGTCCCCCTTCCCGGCCCGTTTTTTAGCGTTAATTGTGATCGGTAACGGTGTGCCGCTCGGCATCTCAGGCAAATCAAGCACCCAGCCATTAGCTACTTTGATCCAGCCGCCCCATAGCGTCTCGTACTCCGATTCAACGATTGGCTCTTCGAGATCCTTTTTTGGCACGTAGATCGACAGGCCCGCGTCCGGAGACCGGCGGATCATGATTTTCACAAGGTCTACTCCCTGACTGCGACGGGGGAGGTGGCGCGCAGGCGAGCCACGATGTCGGACACTGCGCACACGACCTCATCGACCTCCGCGACAGAGGTTTCACGCGACAGGGAAAAGCGCACGACGCCGTGCATCCGCCACTGCGGCACCTGCATGGCACGCAGAACATGCGATGGCTGAATGGAGCCGGAGTTACAGGCGGATCCGAGCGACACAGCGATGCCTGCCCGATCGAGATGGTGGGCGATGGCTTCGCCTTCGAGATTGTCGAAGGCAATATTGGTCGTGTTCGCCAACCGATTGCCGGTGTCGCCGAGCACAACGCACTCGCCACTCTTCAAGATTCCCTGTTCAAGACGGTCGCGCAAAGCGCCAATGCGAACGCGTTCGGGTTCAAGCCGCTCCGCCGCAAGCTCGGCGGCTTTTCCCAGGCCGACAATGCCGGGAATATTCTCAGTCCCGCCTCGGCGCCCTCGTTCCTGTGATCCGCCGCAGATCAGCGGCCGGAATTTTGTTCCTCTGCGCAGATATAGCGCGCCGGTCCCCTTGGGGCCGTGCAATTTGTGCCCGGATAGCGACAGCATGTCGATCGCACTGTCCCTCAGGTTCACGCACACCTTACCGATGGCCTGGACCGCATCAGTGTGAAACAGCGCGCCGGCCTCCCGGGCCAACCCGGCCAGAAACTCCACGGGAAACATCGTTCCGGTCTCGTTGTTGGCCCACATAACAGAGGCAATCGCTGTGCGTGGCCCGAGTGCGCCGCGAAACGCCTCGATGTCGAGCCGGCCGCGGGAATCTACGGGCACGATGTGCGTCTTGACTCCTCTTGTCTCCAATTGCTCGGTTAGCGCAAGAATGGCGGAGTGCTCAACTGACGTGGTGACAATCTCGTCGCGGTCTTCGTGTGTCGCAAGCGCAGAGAGGATCGCGGCATTATTAGCCTCGGTCCCTCCCGAGGTAAAAACGATCTCTTGATCGCATGCGTTCCCTAGCATGATACGCAAGCTACGCCGGGCCCGCCTCACAGCGACTGCGACCTCGCTGCCAAACGCATGCGTGGACGATGCATTTCCGAACTTCTCGGTGAAAAACGGCAACATGGCTTGCACGACGGATGGATCGGTCCGAGTCGTTGCATTGTTATCGAGGTAAATCAGCATTGGATTTTCGCTCAATCCGCCACCTCGCCTGCAGCCACGACGGGGATCAGGCGACCCAATTCGTCGCGTTTATCGACAAGCCGCGCCTGAATACCTTTCAGCGTCACGCTCGAAAGCTTACACAACGTGCGGGCAGCGGACAGCCTGACCATGACCCTACTGCGATTGATCCAGATCAGGTGACAGTCGCGACCATCGCGTCCCAGATTGGGTCGGATCTCTTCGATAGCGCCGCGAATGCGGCGCTCTCGGCCTGTCGCAATGGGCGACGATTGCCTCAGTTGTTCCGGTTGGGCCGGCATGCTTCGATGTCCTCCTCATCAGCTGAACGATCTGTTTCATCAGCCAAACGATTTTCCGCACGAGCAGTTCGCGGTGGCGTTCGGGTTGTGAAACGTAAAGCCAGAACCCTCCAGTGCCATTACGAAATCGATGGTCGTCCCGATCAGATGCTCACGGCTCTTGTTATCGACGAACACCTTCAGCCCATCGCATTCGATCACGGCGTCGTCAGGATTCGGTTCTTCGACCAGACCCATCTTGTATTTGAATCCATTGCAGCCGCCCGGTTCGATCATGACGCGCAGACCGCCGGTCGGGTGCGTCGACGATGAAATCGCGCTCTTGATTGCGTTCACTGCGCTGTGCGTCAGGTTGATCACGGCTTTCCCTCATCATCTTGGATCTAGCTGCTAGGGGCAAGTCACGTGCCAGCGCGCAGACGCTTGATGATGCTCACTTCTTTGAATCGCGACTGTTGGTGTTGGAAACCGGTGTCGGGTTTCCGACAAGGCTCCGTGAGCCGATAGCAGGCACTGACGCGTTTTCTTTTAAGTTACGGCGAAGGCCGCTACGCATGGAACGGCAAGCAATTTGCATCGCATCTAGCACCGGCCAAGGCGTCGGTGAAGAGTTTAGATCGAGGACGAATTTAATGACTGCAATCGAGAACACCGCACTCGGCAGACTTGAGAAGGAGGGCCGCCTGCTCAATGCTGTACTCAAAGGCGGGACTACGAAGGCCGGCCGGTTCGGCTTCCGCGGCGACGTGGCACTACAATTCCAGAATCAGGTCGCGGACGAGAAACGACCGCCAGACTATTCGATTGAGCAGGTGTTGACGATCGGGCAGGACGGCGAACGCACTATTCCGGTGCTGGCCGGCTACCTGCATTCCTTCGCCTATCTTGCTGACGTCGCAACCGTCCTTGACGGCGCCTTAAGCCCAACCGGCCGCTACTTCATGTTCTGCAACAACATTGATTTACTGGCGAAGTACCGAGTGAAGATCGGTGATATTAGCTTTCACGTCCTACCGTGCGATGAATCCACGGTCTGGAAGGAGATGATGGACCTGGTTGGGCTCAACAAGGACGACATCAAGAAGCTCGATCCGGGCGGAAAGCTTGATTACCTTCTCGATGCCGCAAGGGATCTCGACCTGTCCTGTGAGGAGATCTCGTACGACGACGGGCTAAAGAGGATGGAGCCTGTGAAAAACCGCAACGAGAACCGTCCGGTCTGAGCGTGGTCTTCAGTTGTTGGCCGATGCATCCTCTTCGACAAGATGAACACCAGCGACGCAGATATCACCATCCAGAACTGCCAAGGCGATCGGGGTGAGCGCCCTACCTTGACATGGACCTTCGACGCACCGGCCGGTGCCAAGTTCGAAGGTCGAACCATGCTTGCCACACATCAGCCTGATACCGTATGGATCGAGGAATTCGTTTCGCACCCAGTCCAAATTGACGCCGTTGTGCGGGCATTTATTGGTGTAGCCAAGCACCTTTTTGCCCCAGCGCACCACAACGATGGACCACGGCCGGTGATTGCCGCGATCATCCACGGCCATAAGATGGAATCCCATAGCTTGGCGGCTCGGAATGTCGTTAAAGCTGCAGATCGCGTAGACGGGATTTGGCTTCATTTATCGCCCATTCATTGCAAGACGCTTTTCATTGTCGCTGTGCAAGCAACCTGCAAGAACCGTACAAGTGCCGGGCTGATAGTGTCTGTGGTAATCCAATGCGCAAGCCAGCCATTGATGGCTACCCAATTACCCGCATATTCCGGACCAATGAGTTCGACAATTTTGGACTTGCTGCCGTGTCCATGGCGGCCGCGCAGCTGCAGCTTTCGGGTCCAGGCCCTCTGCACCATTTGCCGGATAGCTAGCTGCGGTGGCTGATCGTTGCTGCTCGTTGATGGTCACTCTGTAGGGAGCCCCCCGTTACGCCCCTCGGATCGCATCCCACCGCAGTTTCGTAAGCGCCTTCGGAGAAAGGTTGAACGACCGTTTCAGCCGGCGGGGACGACGCAGCGAGCGTACGCCCCCTTTGAAGCAAGACCGTTGAGCCCGGGACAGAACGGTTAAATGTCCGTCATTTCAGGCCCGCTGCTGCTATTGCAGCGGATTTACTCCATGTGCACCTCCCTAAGAGCGCGCTCCAAGTAAAATGAAGGGTCATCGTCCGATGAGTCTGTTTCGTAGCTTCTCTGAGGACCGACATCACTGCCCCCATCTTTGGAAAGATACTTCGTAGGCTTGCCTACCCGCTGCCACTCATGGTTCTCGTTCTTCGCCCACACATCGGGGCG
Organism: Bradyrhizobium sp. CB2312; assembly: GCF_029714425.1. Lineage (NCBI taxonomy): Bacteria > Pseudomonadati > Pseudomonadota > Alphaproteobacteria > Hyphomicrobiales > Nitrobacteraceae > Bradyrhizobium > Bradyrhizobium sp. CB2312. The sequence continues at coordinate 8,720,893 of NZ_CP121668.1, forward strand.
CTGGTGAGGATCAAGCACCCAGTGGTTACGACCTACGGGAACAAAACCCATATCCGCTAGACGAGGTTCCATGCCTGTTAGGGCCGGCCGCGACAAGATCAGTGGCTGGTCCCCGTCCTCTCGCAGTTGATGTTCTAGCAAGATATCGCCAGCGTTCTCGACAAGCGGATGAGTCACCCTAAGATCTACGACGGACGTGATCGGCGTGACTACCTCTGCGCGTGAGTTACAAATGTCGCTGCGACAAGCCGCGATCTGTGGGTAGAATCGCACGTAAGATCGCCGGCTGCCGATCCGTCACAGAGACCGACGTCTAATGATGATGACTCGCAGATTCCCTATCAGCAGATGGGTACCAGGCTAGCGCTGCGGGAGGCGCGACTCGCCTTCCACGAATAGGCAGACCTTGAAGAGGAGTGGTTTGTGAGCAGCGGCTTGTTGTATCGGCATAACATAGCTGGCCCCAACCAATCGAGATCCTTGCGCGGTTCTCACCATGAGTTCACCTGATCAAAATTGCACCTTTCCTCACCTATATCTCGCCTGCCGCGACAGGACGAGTGTGTTCACTCACGCCGCTTCAGGTATAGCTGATGTGTGAGTCTGGCAGTTGGCCGGGCAAACCCTGGCGCATGCACCGCAGCCAATGCAGGCGCCTTGATCATTCAGAACCATGACCTTCTTTTCGATCTCATCGTCGTTGTCATCGAGGTTGACAAATTCGCCATCCTCGCTGATTCCTTTCAACGTCATGACATCACGGCCGCAAACCTTGAAACAGCGACCACAGCCGATGCACTTCTTGGCATCGATCGAGATCAGGTATTGTGGCGTCCAGTCGCGTCCGTCTCGTGTTTGAAACGACATGCGTTGCCCCTTTTAAGTTTTTTCAAGCGCCTTCAAGTCGAGGCCCTTCCGCTCAAGTTCGGCATAGGCATCGTACGCCTTCTGCGCCACCAGCATGATCGAGGTCCAGTTGATGGGTAATTCTTCGGAAAGGTCGTGCAGATCCATCTTCGCCTGTATCGCCTTCGCCGACACCTTCCTTAGTTCCGCCTTCAATGTTTCACGATCGCTCATGAGTATCCCCAATGGTTTGCCACGTCCGGAAATTTCCGAATCAAGTCGATTCCGTCGCTGACGTACTTGTCGCCCTCCTGCGCGAGCTTTACGAAATTATCAAATCCGAAGCGATGGACGTCGCGCAGCTGCTTGTTCACGGCGATCAGCCGACCTGAGATGAGCACCATGCGGCCGAAGCCTTCATGATGCAGATCCAGAATCGGCTGGATTATCCCGCCGGTCTCCTTCTCGATCGAGAGCGCGACCGCATCGAAGAACAGCTTAAGCCGCCACAGTGTATCGGAATCGGGATCACCGATAATCGGCAATGCGCGCCTTTTCTGCTTGTCCAGGATATAGGGTTCGAGCAGGTCAAGATCACTCTTCGCCTCCCAGGCTCCGTTGGTATCCTGAGCACGCCAAATCTTGATCAACTCCTTGAGAAACGGCGCGTCGACGGCGCTGCCCTGTTGCTCTATTTTTGCGGTCATATCACCTCATTCGTCGAACTCGAACGTACGCCCTCGGTCCTTTGCCATGACCTTGCGTAGCCAGGGAGGTGGCGTGCCCTTCAGTACGCGCTCGAGTTTTTCGAGCAACACCAGAATGCTTTCTGGCTTGTTCACCTTGATAGGATGGATCTTGTTGGCCACCACTCGCGCAGCCCCGGCACCACCAATGGCGGCGACGTAAAGGATTGCGCAATCCTTGATCGCCTCGATCTTCGGCGCCAACTTGTCGTCGTTGCCGTCTTCCTTTAGATCGCCCTCAAACTCAATCGCTTTGAGAAGCACGTGCCCTCCAGGCGTGACATCGTAGATTGCGATATTCTTTGCCCAACCAAAATGGGCGTCGACTCGTTTCAGGTCCTGAGTGGCAAACGCGACTTTCATCCAATCGACCCCGCAGCCGCGCCGGTGGAGCTGCGATAGCCCGAGCAAAGTGGCAGCCGGGACGCAGTCCGCCACTTATCGGGCGTAGGCCGATCGTTTTCCTCGCGGTGCGCGATCACGAGGTTGGCGATTTCAAAGATCAGATTGCGGGTACCACGATAGCCCACGGATAGTTGGTGTCCCGCACCAAGTCGATCGAACATCGGAAAACCCGTGCGATAGAACGGCAATTTCAGCCGAGCCGCCGCTTGCCTGCCATGCGAATGCGTGATCAAGAGGTCGCAATGGTGTGTTTTGGCAAGCCCTTCCAGATCCTCGAGATCGCCAATGAGTACCTCCTTGGTCTTGATCCGCTCGATCACCTCCGACTGAGTGGTCGTCACGACCGCTGTCACCTGCGCGCCCATGTCGTGCAGCATGCCGGACAGATCGAACAGAAGATCTGGCTCAGCGCCGATAGCAACTTTGCGACCGCCAATATGGAAATGTGCGTCCAGCATTGCATCGGCGAGCTGACCGCGCTGGCGCCGATATTTCAAGGGTATGGGGCGGCCGCTGATCTCGCTCAGGAAGGTCATGAATTCGTCGCTCGGACAGAGACCACACAGCCGCTCGAAGACACGAAAAGGCACGCCGGTTTTGACCTGCATGACCTCTGCCGCACGCTGCATCTGCGCCCCGATTGCAATCGTCCATCCGGCGCGCCCCATGCTCGCAATTTCGTCGACGCCGATGCCGCCGATGGTCGTTGGCGTATACTCATCGGGGATATGCCCATCGAGCGATCCCGCCAGGTCAGGGAGGAAGGACGGGCACAAGCCGAAATCCTCCACTATGGCGCGGAGTTCATCAATGTCGCCGGGCGTCAGGTGACATCCTGGCAGAACATTCACTTTCAATGGGTCCCTCAGGCCATTGGCGCTGGGCCCTTCCACCAGCACCTCCACAATGCGTGCCACAGCCTTCTCCCACCCGTCCTGGAACGCGCCCTTGAAATCAGGCGTCGAGACATACACCATTGGCAACTTTGCGAGTGGCGGATGCTTGTTGCGGATTAGCTTGAGGTAGGCATCCACATCGTCGCCATTGGTCTCGGTGACACCGGTCGAGCAGATACCGATGATCTTTGGCTTGGTACGGTTGTAGATGTTCAGTATCGCCTGCTCGAGATTCTCATAACCGCCGAGCACGGTCGCGACCTCGCTCATCGCCGTGGTCTGCAGCGGTACTGCCTCTTTGAAATGCCGGACGAAGAGCGTGAGCCCGAAGGATGTGCATCCCTGGGAGCCGTGCAGAAGCGGCATCGCCCCGCGCAGCCCCATGAAGGCGAATGCGCCGCCGATCGGCTGACTCATCTTCAGCGGGTTGACAGCGCAGGCTTTCGTCGGCGCCGTGACGATGGCCATGACGCCTCCCTATTCTGCGGCCTGTCGCATGGCAGATGGCTCGGACACCAAGATACCTTCGATGCGTCTCTGGCAGCAGCCACCGGCCGCATTGGTATGCTCTCTCACCGCGGCGACGCTTCTCAGGCCGTGCGCGTAGATTGCATCCTCAATCGTGCCCAAATCGACCGCGTTACACACGCAGATCTTCCTCGCGCGGCGCGCGGTTTCGGCGAGCGCCGGATCGCAGGCGATCGCGGCCACGGGCGATTGCATCTGCTCCATCGCCTTGGCCAATACCTCCCATGGAGCCGGTCGACGTAGCTGCTCCCACATCGGACTCGAGAGTGACTTATCGATCTCCTCCACCAGCTTGACCATTCCGACATAGCCCATATAGGCGTGGCAACGCTCCTGATTGATATCGAGCCATGGCATCGCCGCTTTCAGCGCGACGAACTGCGACTTGCCGCCCGATAGCATGATGTCCGCTTTTGCGTCCTTTAACATCTTAAACATCTCGCGCGGCGTCATGTCCTCAATCATGTGGGCATCCTGCCCCATGAGCTCCTTGATGCGCTCCTTGTCTTTCCTGGTTGATTTCTTGACGCTGGTTCCGACTAACTCAAGCCCAGATTCCTGGAGTGCCGCAACGATCGACCATGACTTGACGCCTCCGGTGATCAATAAAGCCTTCTTGCCTTCGAATCGTGGCTTGTACGGCCCTATCGCAGCCCGGGCCCACGCTTCCTCGCGCGCGATCACCGATTCAGTGCGCCCGAGCAGATCTGCAGGCGCGCCGCGCTCAACCAATAATCGGGCAAGCTGACGCAGCGATTCGCTCGAATCTTGAATACCGTAGAACGCCCCCTCGAAGAACGGAATCCCGTAGCGTTGCTCCATCTTGCGTGCGACGTTGATCATGGACTTTGAGCACACCAACATCGCCGCCCGCGCGCGATGGGCTGAAGCGACTTCGCGATACTTGCCATCGCCGGAGATGCACGAGAGAATCCGTATTCCAAGTTCGTCTAGCAGTGGCTTCACTTGCCAGAGCTCTCCCGAGAGGTTGTATTCTCCGATCAGGTTGATATCGTACGGGGTGGTGTAGTCTGGCTCTTGCGTCCCGATCACATAGTCGAGCAACGCCTCGCCGGCGAGCTTGTTACCGAGGTTCTTCGAGCCGACGAAGCCCGGGGAATTGATCGGGATCACCGGCTTTGCGAACCTTTGAGATGCGGCCTTACAGACTGCGTTGATATCGTCGCCAATCATCGCTGGAATGCAGGTTTGATAAACGAAGATCGCGGGCGGGTCGCACTTGTCGATGATCTCCTTGATCGCTTTGCAGAGCCGCTTCTCGCCTCCGAATACAATATCGGTTTCGCTCAAATCGGTTGTGAACGAGGTGCGCCACAGATTCGAGCCTGACGACGCCGCGCCGCGATTGTCCCAGGAATTCCCTTCGCACGCGATCGGACCATGCACCAAGTGAGCGACATCGGTGAACGGCTGTAGCGCAACCTTGGCGCCATCGAAAGCACAGCCGCCCGCAGCGCTACCCGGCTGCAGTTGTTTGGTGCAGCCGTTCTTGCGTTCAGCCTCCGACTTACTGCCGTTCTTGGCGCAGCCCGGCTCGTCAAAAATATTCTGGACCGTGGCCGCTAGTGATCTCATCCCTTTTTCCTCTCAGCGCAAACTAATCGCATGGTCAACGGTCATGTGCTTGTGCCATCGCAGTTATTGCGATGGCACGCGACACGGTCGCTCATCAACGAACGATGTCGAAGCTGTAGTCAGTTTTGCCAAGAACGTTCGTCTTCTTGTCCATCTCATCGAAGACCTTGTCCAGGATCTTCACGAGCACATTCAGGCCGCCCTGATAGCCCCATAGGGGGGACCGGTGATGGTGATGCCGATCAAAAACCGGAAAGCCGATGCGGATCAGTGGCGTTCCAGTATCCCGCTCCAGATACTTGCCATAGGTGTTGCCAATCAGAAAATCGACTGGCTCGGTGAACAGGAGTGAGCGCATGTGCCAGAGGTCCCGGCCCGGATAGGCTTGGCAGCCCTGCCCGAATGGCGAGCTTGCAAGCAGCATCTGCATTTTTTCGTGCCATGCCCTGCTGCCGTTCGTGGACAGCACATGGGTCGGTTCGGCGCCGAGTTCGAGCAGAAACGCAGCCAGCCCATAGCAAAGATCCGGATCGCCATAGATCGCGAACTTCTTGCCATGGATATGCGCGCTGGAGTCAGCGATGGCGTCGACCAAGCGGCCACGTTCTCGCGCGAGCTGCTCGGGAATCTCCTTGCCGCTGATGCGTGACAGCGCCAAGATAAAGTCATCCGTTGCGGATAAGCCCACCGGGTAGTTGAAGGATACGATGTCCTGCCCATGGTCAGCAACGAATGGCAGCGTTTTTTCGGTGCACCACTGCTGCATGGAGATTGTCGCCTTGGCGTGAACCGCGTTGGCCGCATCTTCCAGCGTCGTGCCTCCGTCATACATCCGGAATTCGCCGTCTGTCGGAGTATCGAAGACTTCAGCATTATCAGCGAGAATCGTGTGCTGGATGCCCATCAACGCCAAGATGCGCTTGATTTCGCGAAGGTTCCCGACGGTATAGCCATCGAACCCACCAATGATGTTGATCGCCCCGTTCTGCTTGCGCTCCAGCTTCGGCGCTGTTCCGGCCTTACCGTCCCAAAAATGCTCCAGAATGCCCTTGAGCGCATTGTCATAACCGGTGACGTGGCTCCCGACGAACGCCGGCGTATGGGCGAATGGCACGTCGAAGTCCGCCGGGACCGAGCCTTTTTCTTTCGACGTTTTGATGAAGGCATTGAGGTCATCGCCGATCACCTCGGCCATGCAGGTGGTCGAGACCGCAATCATCTTGGGTTTGTACATGTTGTAGCTGTTCGCGAGCCCGTCGATCATGTTGTTCAGACCGCCGAATACGGCAGCGTCTTCCGTCATCGACGAGGAGACGCAGGAAGAAGGCTCCTTAAAGTGCCGCGACAGATGGCTGCGGTAGTAGGCAACGCAGCCTTGCGAGCCGTGGACGAAGGGCAGCGTGCCCTCAAAGCCAACAGAGGCGAATACGGCGCCAAGCGGCTGGCATGCCTTGGCCGGATTTACCGCTAGCGCCTCCCGCGCAAAGTTCTTTTCGCGATATTCGGCCGTCTTCGTCCATTCCTTGATGCGTTCGATCTCGGCGGGATCGCGCGGATTCTCGAATATCTTCTTCTTGGCCAGCATCTCCTGGTATTCTGGACCTCGGAACAGTTCGAGATGATCGAGCACGTGTTCGGCACTCTGCGCCATCGTTGAAATCCTTCACAATCGAGATTGGTGTCGCCCCGGCCTTCGCGCAGACCGAGATGAGTTGGTTTATTCTGCAGCCAGGAGCTTGGCCCTCGAAGCTTCCTTCCAGGGGGCCTTCGTTTTCTTCCAGACGGGCGAGTTGATGGCCATGTCCATGTCGCGGGCAAAGATGGCAAAGCCGTCATAGCCGTGATATGGGCCCGAATAGTCCCAGGAGTGCATCTGCCGGAACGGCACACCCATCTTTTGAAAAACGTATTTTTCCTTGATGCCCGAGCCGACGAGGTCAGGCTGGAGCTTTTCTACGAAGCGCTCGAACTCATAGCCATTAACGTCATCGTAGATGAGCGTGCTGTCCTTTACGTAGTGCTGAGCTGTGCGCTGATAGTCGTCGTTGTGACCGAACTCGTATCCGGTACCAATGACTTCCATCCCGAGGTCCTCGTATGCGCCGATCACATGACGCGGACGGAGCCCTCCGACGTACAGCATCACCGTCTTGCTCTCCAGGCGCGGGCGATATTTTGCGATCACAGCGTTCACCAGCGGTTGGTACTTTTCAATCACCCGCTCGGCGCCTTCCTTGATCTTGTCGTCGAAATAGCCAGCAATCTTGCGCAGCGACTCTGCGATCTTTGAAGGTCCGAAGAAGTTGTACTCGCACCAGGGGATACCGAACTTCTCTTCCATGTGGCGCGAGATGTAGTTCATAGAACGGTAGCAATGCAGAATGTTGAGCTTTGCCTTCGGCGTTGCCTCGAGCTCAGCTAGTGAACCGTCGCCGGACCACTGCGCTATCACCCGCAGGCCCATCTCCTCTAGCAGAATTCGCGATGACCAGGCGTCCCCGCCGATATTGTAGTCTCCGATGATCGCAACATCGTACGGCGTCGGCTCAAACTTTGGTTTGCCATCGGACTCAAGCTGGTCGAAAATCCAATCGCGCACCGCATCGTTGGCGATGTGATGGCCTAGTGATTGCGACACACCCCGAAAGCCCTCACAACGGACCGGCACGATGGTCTTGCCGCCGTATTCCTTTGACTTCGCTCTCGACACGGCCTCGATGTCGTCACCGATCAATCCGATTGGGCATTCCGATTGGATCGTGATGCCGTTGTTGAGCGGAAACAGCTCCTGGATTTCGTCAAGAATTTTGACCAGCTTTTTGTCGCCACCGAATACGATATCCTTTTCCTGGAAGTCGGAGGTGAACTGCAGGGTCACGAAGCTATCGATCCCCGTCGTGCCAACGTAATAATTTCGTCGGGAGCCCCACGAATATTGACCGCAGCCTACCGGGCCATGGCTGATATGGACCATGTCCTTGATCGGTCCCCAGACCACTCCCTTTGACCCTGCATAGGCGCAGCCTCTGATTGTCATCACACCAGGTATGGATTTGATGTTGGACTTCACCCCGCAATCTGACTTGCCGGCTTGGTGAACGTTGAGGTGCTTGGCACGCCGTTTCGCGGTTTTCTCCGGATAGACCTTCAGCACCTCCTCGATGAGCTCTTTATTGCGAGCCCTGATTTCTGCGATGCTCTGGGTCGTGGCGAGACTCATCTGATGTCCTTCAAAAGTTAGCTGTTGCGAGGGCGGCCTCTTGGGAAAGACTTTTGCAACCAGCATGCCAGCGCATCATAAGCACCAAAAACTTAGCAATCAAAATCGCTTAGCGCGCCTCGTGCGGTTACGGTGGCTGGTGTTGCGAACCCGACATTACGCTTGGGGCAGAGAACTCTGGCTTGGCCCTGTTCGAAATTGAACAAGGGCTGGCTATGCGTGAAGTTGCCAGCCCAATTCTCGAGCGTGTTCGCGATCGCAGTACTCTGCGATCGACCTCGCCGAAGGCGCCGCACTGGAAGACCGGCCGCAAGAGCGGCTGGCCGACACAGGCCCATCAATCCTATGTATGCTTGTTGCGACCTACAGGTGCTTACCTGCTGTTATGCGATGAGGTGCATGACCTCATCCTCCAGGCCTCAATGCGAGCTGCCCACCTGGAGATCGCAGGCTCGCCGAATCACGAGAGCAGCTGCCGCGCCTTGATAAGCGCACGCACGAGCACATCGATCTCCTGACGTGTATTGTAAAGTCCGAGGGACGCGCGGCACGTTGCCAGCACGCCGAAGCGCTTGAGCAGCGGCATCGCACAATGGGTCCCCGCCCGCACCGCCACGCCGGCGCGGTCGATGACGGTGGCAATATCATGCGCATGCGCCCCCTTCATATCAAAGGAAACGATCGGTCCCTTGTGTGCCGCGGTCCCGATCATGCGCATGAAATTTATCCCCGCCAGCCTCTCCTGCGCGTAAGCGAGCAGTACGCTCTCGTGCCTGCGGATTTGCACCGTGCCTATTGAATTGATGTAATCGATAGCTGCCCCTAAACCGATGGCTTCGACGATCGGCGGCGTACCTGCTTCGAACCGGTGTGGCGGATCACCATAAATGACGCCGGAACGCGAGACCTCGCGGATCATCTCCCCGCCGCCGTTGAAGGGCGGCATCGATGCCAGATGCTCAGACTTGCCGTAAAGAACACCGATCCCGGTCGGACCATAGAGTTTGTGGCCTGTCATGACGTAGAAATCGCAATCAATGTCGCAAACGTCGGCGCTCAGATGGACGCAAGCTTGCGAGCCGTCAACCAGCACCGGGATATCACGAGCATGCGCGATCCTCACCACGTCTTTCACCGGCAATACCGTGCCGAGCACGTTCGACATTTGTGTGATTGCAACCATCTTGGTGCGCGGGGTCAGCAGTCGCTCAAACTCATCGAGCAAGAAGTTTCCGTCATCATCCACTGGCGCCCATTTGATCACTGCACCGAGTCGTTCCCTGAGAAGGTGCCATGGCACAATGTTCGAATGGTGTTCCATAATGGAGAGCACGATCTCATCACCCGACTTAATGCGTTCACGGCCAAAAGTCTGGGCGACCAGATTGATTGCCTCCGTGGCGCTCCGAGTGAAGATGATCTCTTCGTTTGTACGCGCGTTCACAAACCGCGCCACCTTGGTACGGGCGCCTTCATACGCCTCGGTCGCCGCGTTTGCGAGGTAGTGCAAGCCGCGATGAACGTTGGCGTATTCGCTGGAGTACACCCGCATCATACGGTCAAGCACCGCGTTTGGCTTTTGCGAGGATGCAGCGTTATCGAGGTAAACAAGCGGCTTGCCGTACACCGTCATGGCGAGCGCGGGAAAGTCCGTACGTATACGGTTGACGTCGTAACTGCCATTGCTCACGGCGGGATGTGCGCTCATCGCACCGCCTGCAGCCAGTGTTCAGCTTGAGCTGTCACAAAATCGCGCAGATTCTCGGAAGTGATCTCCTCAATCGACTCGCCAAGGAACGCCTTAATCAGCAACGACTTCGCATCTTTCTCGGGTAGCCCTCGAGCGCGCAGATAGAATACGAGACTGTTGTCCAGCGCACCCGATGTCGCTCCGTGGCCGCAGGTCACGTCGTCAGCCAAGATTTCAAGTTCCGGCTTACTGTCGGCCTCAGCCTCGTCGGATAAGAGCAACGCTCGCGTCGTCAGGGTGGCGTCCGTCTTCCGGGCGGCAGGACGAACGACAATTTGGCCCTGAAATACCGAGCGGCCTCGATCGTCGACGACCGCGCGGAACTTCTCCCGACTGGTGCAATGTGGCACGGCATGGTCGACCACCATCGTTGTGTCGGCGTGAAGCTCGCCCCTGATGAGATTAACTCCATTCGCCGAGACCTCGGTTCCCTCGCCAGCCAGCGAGATGAATCCCTGATAGCGGCTGATGGAGCCGCTGCAGGTCATGCTGAAGAGGTCGAGCTTAGCCCTGGCGCCGACTGCGATGATCGCCGACGAGATATTCACGGCGTCAGAGGCCGCGGCTGCGACGCGGATATACGAAAGGCTCGCCTCGTTACCGACTAGGGCGATTATCGCATCGTTGGCTTGATAGCCGCTCGCGCGTTCAGCCGAGACGAAACTTTCCACGATGGCCGCACGCGCGCCTTTACCAAGCTGTAGATACGAGCGTGTAAAGGTGGACACCGACACGCCGGTTGCAACGTGAACGATTTGAATTGGACGCTTCACCGCGTTGCCGTCGGAGATCGTAATCACCAGGCCATCTGTTGCCATTGCGGCGTTGAGCGAGATAACGGAATCGCTCGTCGTCGACAGCACCAGACCTGCGATGTCGCCAGGGACCGAATGCTCCAGAACCTCTCGCAGCGACCGCACAACAAGTCCATTTTCCAGCTTGCCGAGATCGGATAGCTCCGGCACGAATATACCATCCACCAAAACCAGTTTGACCGCCTGATCGGCAGACACATGCTCGGCCGACACCTTTGCGCGCACTAGTGCCTCCGCATCCGGTCGCGGAGCGAGTGGCAGCACCTCGCCGATCAGGGCGCGCAGATCGGTGTATTTCCAGTCCTCCATGCCCCGATGCGGAAGGCCGGTACGCTCGTAGGCCTCAAATGCGCTCGCCCGGATTTGACGAACAAGGCCTGCACCAGGCAGCCGTCCACGCGCCGCAGCGAAAACATTGCCACTTGTGCGTTCGGGGTCGGCTTTGGGCAAAACCTGCTTCATCGGGTCCCTAGAGCCGTCAGGCCGCGTCTTCGAATTGGCCGTAGCCATAGGCTTCGAGCTCCAGCGCGAGTTCCTTGTCGCCGCTCTTCACGATCCGCCCTTTAGACATCACGTGCACAACGTCCGGCACGACATGGTCGAGAAGCCGCCGATAGTGCGTGATCACGATCATCGCTCGTTCGGGCGAACGCAAGCCGTTGATGCCATTGGCGACGATACGCAGCGCGTCGATGTCGAGGCCGGAATCGATCTCGTCAAGGATGCACAGACTCGGCTCGAACAATGCCATCTGCAAAATTTCGTTGCGCTTCTTCTCGCCGCCGGAGAATCCGACATTAACGCCACGCTTGAGCATGTCCTGGCGAATGTTGAGTGAACCGGCCACCTTGCGGACTCTTTTCAGAAATTCGGGGGTGGAGAATTCCTGCTGGTCCCGCGCCTTTCGCTGGGCGTTCAGTGCCGCCCGCAGGAAGTTCATGGTGGTCACGCCAGCGATCTCGACCGGATACTGGAATGCCAGGAACACGCCCGCGGCGGCGCGTTCGTCCGGGTCCATCTCGAGAAGGTCCTCGCCCTTGAACAGGATCTGACCGTCGATGACTTCGTAGCCGGGTTTGCCGGCAATGACGTGCGACAGGGTCGATTTGCCGGAGCCGTTCGGTCCCATGATCGCGTGCACCTCACCCGCATGGACGTTAAGATCGAGGCCGCAAATAACTTCGCGGTCTTCGACACCAACATGCAAATCTCGGATTTCGAGTAGCGCCATTCTAATCTGATCCCTGAAATGTCATCTGGCGAACCGCATTCGGGGCGGCTCGCGGGAGGTTGGGTTATCCGACAGCTCCGTCGAGCGAGATCGAGATTAGCTTCTGCGCTTCCACTGCGAATTCCATCGGCAGCTTTTGCAGAACTTGCTTGACGAAGCCGTTGACGACGAGGCCGACGGCCTCTTCCTGCGAAAGGCCGCGCTGGATGCAGTAGAACAGCACGTCCTCGGAGATCTTCGAGGTCGTCGCCTCGTGCTCGAATGTCGCGGATGAGTTCTTGGCCTCGATATACGGCACGGTGTGCGCGCCGCATTTGTCGCCGATCAGCAGCGAATCGCAGGCGGTGAAGTTGCGCGCGCCGGTCGCTTTCCGATGCGCGGTGACGAGACCGCGATAGGTGTTCTGCGACTTGCCCGCTGCGATGCCCTTGGAGATGATGCGGCTCGACGTGTTCTTGCCGAGATGGATCATCTTGGTGCCCGAATCGACCTGCTGGAAGCCGTTCGAGATCGCGATCGAGTAGAACTCGCCGCTCGAATTGTCGCCACGCAGGATACAGCTCGGGTACTTCCAGGTGATCGCCGAGCCGGTTTCGACCTGGGTCCAGGAGATCTTGGAACGATCACCGCGGCAGTCGCCACGCTTGGTGACGAAGTTGTAGATGCCGCCCTTGCCTTCCGAATTGCCCGGATACCAGTTCTGCACCGTCGAATATTTGATCTCGGCGTCATCGAGCGCGACGAGCTCGACCACGGCCGCGTGCAGCTGATTCTCGTCGCGCTGCGGCGCGGTGCAGCCTTCGAGATAGGAGACGTAGGAGCCCTTGTCGGCGATGATCAGCGTGCGCTCGAACTGGCCGGTGTTGCGCTCGTTGATGCGGAAATAGGTCGACAGCTCCATCGGGCAGCGCACGCCCGGCGGCACGTAGACGAACGAGCCGTCGGAGAACACCGCCGAGTTCAGCGTCGCATAGAAATTGTCCGAGGTCGGAACCACCGAACCGAGATATTTCTGCACCAGCTCGGGATGCTCGCGGATCGCCTCCGAGATCGGCATGAAGATCACGCCGGCCTTCTTCAGCTCAGCCTTGAATGTGGTCGCAACCGAGACCGAATCGAACACCGCGTCTACCGCGATCTTGCGGGTCGGCGTCTGCTCGCCGCCGGGTGGCGGCTCAACGCCCTCGAGCGCCGCGACCTCGCGCAGTGGGATGCCGAGCTTGTCGTAGGTTTTCAGGATCTGCGGATCGATCTCGTCGAGCGAGGTCACCGTCTTCTTCGGCTTCGGCGCCGCGTAATAGTAGATGTCCTGGAAGTCGATCTTGGGATACTCGACACGCGCCCAGGTCGGCTCGGTCATGGTCAGCCAGCGCCGATAGGCCTCCAGCCGCCACTGGAGCATCCAGGCGGGCTCATTCTTCTTCTGCGAGATGAATTTTACGATCTCTTCCGACAGCCCCTTGGGGGCCTTTTCGGAGTCGATCAGGGTCTCAAACCCATATCGATACTGGTCGCCGATGCGCTTCACGCGCTCGACTGTCTCTTGTAAGGCTACCATTGCCCGCTCCACCGGGGCAACGACAACTCCCGCCGGCAGGGACTCCGCCGCAATCGATCCAAGCGGATCGCGCAAGTCGCCGGCAACTCGGGGCCAGCGAGTGAGAGAAACAGAAGACGAATCCGACGGACGGCCGCTGTCGATAGCGTCTTCATCATGTTTCGCGCAGGAGCTCCCCTCATCGACTACTCCACCTATGCCGGCACACAGGTATCTGGCACCGGGCAAACGACCGCGCATTGCGGCGCGTCAAAGTGCCCCTCACATTGGGTACACTGGGTCGGATTGATCACATATATATCGTTCTTCAGGCTGATCGCGGCATTGGGACATTCGAACTCACATGCACCGCACACGGTGCACTGGGATGCGATTATCTTGTAGGCCATCACTGCGATTCCATGAGCGAAAGTTGCGGACAGTTTCTTGCTTTCAAGTCTTGTGCCAAACAGTTTAACCCGATTTTGCCTCAGCTATTTTTGATAACGCAAGTCGCGGCCTCGACACCGTGTCGCAAATCCCACAGCGCGCATGACAGTAGCTTGTGCTGGATGCCGTGGTTTGCGCATGGTTCATCTCACGGCATTCAGCGATCAGGTGAACCGCGTTCGCCAAACCCAGGGAACGATCTGCGATCCTTGCTAAGGCCGCCGCGCCGCGGCGATGATGGATGCGCCGCGCGACTTCAAAAAGTTCTCCGCCGGTGTGTCGGGTCGCCCCCGAGCCGCCTCTTGATGGTTCCACTCACCGGTACAGTGGCGGCGCCGGCGACAGCACCACGGTAAATAACCCGCGGCAGTCATCACCGGCCCGGTTGGCGTCTCCACAGCCAGTCAGATTGGCGGCGATCAAGCCAGACAAAGTCGCTCCGGTGATCGCGGGCCCTCACGGGCGCATTTTCAATTGGCTCGGATTACCTGGCAAAACCGGCATTCATATGCGCTATATGGGCGAATGTACATTGTCTCGCATCGTGCGGGGACTAAAACGAGGGGCTCGTCTGGCGATCCTTCGCTTCGCTCCACGTTCGAAATGCATGCCGGCGCCGGTAGCAGATCGATGGAGCCGAAAAAAAGAAGCCACCCCGGAGGAGGGTGGCCTAAGTCAGGGAGGAAATGCCCATAAGGGCCTCTGGGATCAGGCCGCAGCCTGTTCGATCGGTGAGAAGGGCAGCCCGAGGCTTTCGGCCGCCGCTTCGTAAGTTAGCCGGCCCCGATGGACGTTGAGACCTGCGCGCAAATGCGGATTTTCGAGCACGGCGGTAAAGCCCTTGTTGGCCAGAGCCAAACCAAACGGCAGCGTCGCGTTGTTCAGTGCCTGGCTCGAGGTCAGCGGCACGGCCCCGGGCATATTGGCCACGCAATAATGAATGATACCATCCACTTCGTAAGTAGGATCAGCGTGAGTGGTTGGGTGCGATGTCTCAAAGCAGCCGCCCTGATCGATAGCGACGTCCACCAGCACCGCCCTCTTGCGCATCGAGCTCAGCATGCTCCGGCGGACCAGCTTCGGCGCGCTCGCACCTGGAACGAGCACCGCACCAATCACCACATCCGCCGCAAATACCTCTTCCTCCACAGAGTCGATAGTCGAAAACCTAGTGCGAGCGCGTCCTTCGAATAGCTCGTCCAACTCGCGGAGCCGGAGTATCGAACGGTCGATGATGGTGACCTCTGCGCCCAGACCAACCGCCATGCGTGCCGCGTGCGTACCAACGACGCCACCTCCGATCACCACGATTCGGGCAGGCTGAACACCAGGCACTCCACCGATCAACAGCCCTCGTCCGCCTGCACTCCGCTTCAGGGCGCTGCCCGCCGCTTCGATCGCAAGCCTACCCGCGACCTCGCTCATCGGCGCCAGCAGCGGAAGACCACCATGCGGATCAGTTACGGTCTCGTAGGCGATCGCAGTGCATCCAGATTTCAGGAGGCCCTTGGCCTGCTCCGGGTCGGGGGCCAGATGCAGATAAGTGAACAGGATCTGATTTTCCCGCAGCTGACACCACTCGGACGGCTGAGGTTCCTTAACCTTTACGATCATCTCGCTCGATGCGAATACCTCAGCTGCCGAAGCTAGAATCGTTCCCCCAACAATGCGATAATCGTCATCGGTTGCACCAATGCCAGCGCCGGCATTGGTCTCGATCATCACGCGGTGGCCCGCTGCCACGTATTCGCGGACAGCTCCCGGGGTAAGGCCCACGCGATATTCGTGCACCTTGATTTCCTTGGGGACTCCGACCTTCATTTGAAAACTCCTGCCTGAAGCGCCTTTCTAATCGGAAGCGAGCGGCGATGCTGCGACGCAGCCGTCAAAATGGCGCAGAAATTCAACGATATTTGACAAGGTTCGCAGTATTTCAAACCCACGGGTGCCGAGCGGATCGTGTGACCATGCGCTGCGCAACCGTCGAAACTGCGCGATGGCCATGAATCGTTTCGAATTGCGTTCTCGGCTCGTGGAAAAACTAACAACCGATATTCAGCACGCCCAAAGAGCAAACTCGCAGTCTGCCGGTGGGCAGATTGCCCATAGAAGGGATGGTTTCCAGAGCTGATGGGTGATGGCTCACGACCATTGATCATAAACTTGGCTTCCAAAAGCTGGACGATGCGCAGCGTGTCAACAGATCCGAGGCAATTGTTCGCCCCACAACCAGTCGACGATTCGTCGACCGCCGAAACCGGTCGCCATCTGGACGAATTTCCGATTGTCAGCCACCGCTTCGCCAATATCAGCTGCATCGGACCCGAGCGGGTGTGCCTTCATGGCTGCAAGCACGGCGTCAGCCAAATCAGGTGCGACGATGGCAACGAGCTTGCCTTCATTGGCGACATGGATGGGATCCAGTCCAAGGAGTTCGCAGGTAGCCGCAACCGCCGGCTTCACCGGAATGGATGCTTCGTGCAGACGGAACCCGAGCTCGGATTGATGCGCAATCTCGTTGAGTGTCGCGGCAAGCCCACCCCGCGTGGGGTCGCGCATCACCCGGATGCCGCTACCGCCGGCGGCAACCATGACCGCCACGAGATTATGCAAGGCTGCGGAATCCGAGCCGACCTCGGTCTGAAAAGCGAGGTTCTGACGCTTTGACATGATCGTCACCCCATGATCGCCGAGGCTACCGGACACCAGCACACGGTCCCCCACCCTTGCCTTGTCGGCGGAGAGATCGAGCCCATCGGCCACAATCCCGATCCCGGTTGTAGAGATGAACAGACCATCCGCCTTGCCGCGCTCAACAACCTTGGTGTCTCCGGTAATGATGTGAACGCCGGCACTGCGCGCTGCCGAGCCCATCGAATCCGCGATCACCTTCAGATCAGAAAACGGGAAGCCTTCCTCGATGATAAAACTGGCCGACAGATAGAGGGGACGCGCCCCGGACATCGCGACGTCATTGATGGTGCCGTGCACAGCCAGTGACCCGATATTGCCGCCGGGAAAGAACAGCGGCGAGACCACATAGCCGTCGGTCGTCATCACCATTCTGCCCGCCGCAACCTCAAACGCTGACTGATCATTGCAGCGGGCGAGCCATTCATTACCGAAGGCTTGGTGAAAAAGGCCGGAGATCAGCTGTGCCATGGCACGGCCCCCGGATCCGTGGGAAAGATCAACGCGTCCGTTCTCGAGGTCGAGCTTGCGCTGATAGCCCTTTACGCTCATGACGTCCGCCTCAACGGTTCATCGCGAACTCGGCCATAGGTCCAATACGCCGCGCAAGCGCCTTCCGACGATACCATGCAGGACCCCATGGGAGTTTCCGGCGTGCAGACGGTTCCAAACAGCTTACAATCGACTGGCCGCTTGGCGCCACGCAGAATCGCGCAGCACTCGCAGGCTGGATTGTCTGCGACACGCAGGTCGTGGATCGCAAAACGCGTCTCAGCGTCGAATTGCGCGTAAGCCGGTTTCAGCTTCAGTCCGCTGTTGGGTACCAGTCCGAGCCCACGCCATTCAAACTGCGCACGCAGTTCGAATATCTGCGATACCTCGTCTTTGGCACGCCGATTGCCTTCACGCGTCACCACGCGACTGTACTGGTTCTCCACCTCATTGCGATCTTCGTTCACCTGCCGCACCAACATCAGGATAGCCTGCAACACATCGAGCGGCTCAAATCCCGCGATCACGATCGGCTTGCCAAATTGTTCTGCCAGGGGCTCGTAAGGCTGCGTACCAATAATGGTGCTGACATGTGCAGGCCCGATGAAGCCGTCAATTGGAACCCCGCCGGTGTCGCGGATTTTGGGGTTCTCGAGAATGCTGTGCATCGCAGAGGGTGTAAGCACGTGGTTGCAGAACACGCTGAGGCCCTTCAGCCGCTTCTTCTCGGCAATTCGGATCATCACCGCCGTCGGCGGCGTCGTAGTCTCAAATCCGATGGCAAAGAAGACCACCTCGCGGCTCGGTGCCTGTTCGGCGAGCCTGATAGCATCGAGCGTCGAGTAGACCATCCGAATGTCGGCGCCGAGCGCTTTAGCTCGCAACAGGGACTGTCCTTGAGACCCAGGCGCGCGCATCAGGTCGCCGTACACGCACAGAGCGACCTCTGGTCGGTCGACAAGCCGGATCGCCATATCAATTCGACTGGCGGGCAGAACGCAGACCGGACAACCGGGCCCGTGGATCATGCGGACGTTCGCAGGCAGCAGATCCTCCAGGCCATAACGGGAGATCGCATGAGTGTGCCCGCCGCAGAACTCCATGAACCGATAGGCCCTTTGCGAACTAACCTCGGCGCCAATCGCACGCGCAATTCCTTGAGCGATGGCCTTGTTGCGAAATTCGTCGGCAAATTTCATGATCGGCGTTCCCCTGCGCTGCCTAGCTCCTGCAGCAGCTCCAGCGTGCGCTCGGCTTCCACCGGATCGATCTTGGCCAACGCATAGCCCACATGGACAAGGACGCAATCACCGACCTCGAGCTCGTCGACGAGAGCAATCGATATCTCTAGGCTGATGCCGTCGATGGACACTATGGCCATGTCGTTGGGAAGAATTTTTGCAATCTTTGCCGGAACCGAAAGACACATAGTCAGGTTGATCCTCCCCTGGCGGACGACTGTTGAGCTATCTGCAGAGCGGCAATCCAGGCCTGGCCAAGGCTCAAACCGCCATCATTGGGCGGCACCCGCCGTGGCACGAGCGGGATAAGGCCGGCAGCGCTGCAACCGCGCGGGATTTCATCCGCCAGCGCCGCGTTCAGGAAGCAGCCGCCGCTCAGAACGACCGTGTTAACGCCAGTTGTCCGCGCAGACCGCGCGACCCAGTCAACGCAGGCGGCGGCGAAAGTGCCATGAAACAGGCCGGCTCCGCCCACCGCGTCAATGTCATCTGCAATCAACCGCGCAAACAGCGGGCGAAGCGACAGCACGCCACCATCGATCGTCCAGCCGGCTTCGAGAATCGCAGTCCGCCGCACCAGCGCCTCGAGCTTCATCGCCGCTTCGCCCTCATAGCTCTGCAAACTCGCAATTCCCAGCAGCGCCGCTGCGGCGTCGAACAATCGGCCCGCACTGGTCGTGGTGGCCCCGCCCGGCTGTTCGAGCAACGCCGACATACATCCAGCCTGCCGTTGTGCCGCAAAGCGCAGCCCGATTTCGTTACCCCGACCGAGTCCGTGTAATACTGCGCTGGCCATCCGCCACGGCTCGCGGGCTGCACGATCTCCACCGGGCATTTGCAGGGGCGCTAAGTGCCCGATGCGTTGGCACCCCGCCCCTTCGCACAACAATAGCTCGCCACCCCAGTTACCGCCCTCGGAGCCAAGGCCATGGCCATCCAGCACCAGGGCAAGCGCAGGTCCCGCATGACCGTGCTCGGCGATCACTGCGGCAGCGTGTGCGTGGTGATGCTGGACAGCGACCAACGCGCGGCCATTGGCTTCCGCAAACCGGGTAGAAGCCATATCAGGATGCAGATCATGGGCCATGGCGACAGGCTCTACATCGAGGCTCGATGTAAGGTGTCGGATCGTCTCCTCGAACGCGCGGATGCCTTCGGCCGTATCCAGATCGCCAATATGCTGGGAGACGAACGCTTGGTTGTCCCGCGTGATGGTGACGGTCGATTTCAGTGCGCCGCCGACGGCGAGCACGGACGGCACCGACTTCGCAAGCCTGATCGGTTCGGGAACATAGCCACGGGCACGACGAATGAATCGCGGCCGGCCAGCCACCACCGAGACCACGGAGTCATCAGCACGTGTCACTATATCGCGATCATGGGTCACGATAAGGTCGGAGATCCCCTTGAGCCGCCGCAGCGCCTGCGCGTTGTCGATCAGGAGCGGTTCGCCGCAAAGGTTGGCGCTGGTGGCGACGATGATCGGGCTGGTCCGCGCACATGCCCCTGCCGAGCGAAGCGCATGAAGGATGAGGTGATGCAGCGGCGCTACAGGCAGCATGACACCCACGCGCGATAAGCCAGGAGCTATGGCGGGCGCCAAATTGTTGCGCGAACACAGAAGGACGATGGGGCGTGCTACGGATTCGAGCAGCGCAAGCTCGGGCGCATTCGCCTCCGCGATGTCGCTGACCCGCTCTATGGAATCGACCATAACCGCGAACGGCTTCTGAAGGCGCTGCTTTCTCCTGCGCAAACGCTGCACGGCATCCTGGTTACGCGCGTCGCAAAGAAGCTGGTATCCTCCGAGCCCCTTGATCGCCACGATTTGTCCGCCCGCGATTGCCGCGGCAATGGCGCTGATCCCATGGCTGAGCCGAGGCCCGCATGTCGGACACGCGATCGCCTCCGCATGGAACCTGCGGCTCGCCGGATCGGCATATTCGGCCGCGCAGGCAGCGCATAGCCTAAAAGCCCGCATCACGGTGTTGCGGCGGTCGTACGGAAGCCGTTCGGCGATGGTGTGCCGTGGGCCGCAATGGCAGCAACTGACGAAGGGGTAAAGGTAATGCCGACTTTCTGGATCGAACAGCTCGCTGAGGCATTGCTGGCAGGCAGCAGCATCAGCGACGATCTGAGTTGACAATTTGCCGGCTTCGCTCGTGCCGATCGAAAATTCTTTCGCCTCGAGCGCCGCCGTCTCCCGAACGCAGATGTGGTCGATGCGTGCCAATGGAGGTGCCTCGAGCGGCAACGTTGCTACAAAGTCCGACGCACGTTTGCCCTCGACCTCGATCGTAACGCCCTCGGGGCCATTGATGACAAACCCAGCCAATCCGTAGCGCACGGCGAGTCTATAGACGTAAGGACGAAAGCCGACCCCTTGCACGGCCCCAGCCACGCGCACGCGCAGTCGCGTTCGGTCGCAGGTGGTTGCGGCGCTCATCGCCTTATGTCCTCTACGGCGCGCCTTTGATGCCATGCCCGTCTTTCGATCCAGGCGTAGAGCGCACCAAGCCCCTCGCCCGTATGAGCCGAAACTAAAAGCACCTCGATGTTTGGATTGACTCGTCTGGCGTATTCGATCGTCTTGCCGAAATCGAACTCAAGCAGCGGGGCCAGATCAATCTTGTTGATCACCATGAGCGAAGAAGCTGCAAACATATCAGGATATTTGAGCGGTTTGTCTTCACCTTCGGTAATGGATAGCAGCACGATCTTGCAGGCCTCGCCCAGATCGAAGGCTGCGGGACAAATCAGATTACCGACGTTCTCGATGAAGAGAATACCACCCGTGAGCAGTGGCAACTGGCGATAAGCCTCGCCAATCATCGCAGCGTCGAGATGGCAACCCTTGCCGGTGTTAACTTGAATGGATGGCACGCCGGCGGCCCGAATGCGTTCGGCGTCGTTCGAGGTGTGCTGGTCGCCCTCGATAACCCCAACCGGCCGGCTGCGCTTGAGCTCAGACGCCGCGCGGACGAGTAGCGTCGTTTTACCTGCACCGGGACTGGATAAAAGATTAAATACAAGCAGGTCATTGGCGAGAAAGAGTGCGCGGTTGTGCGCCGCAATCCCATTATTCTTGCTAAGAATATCGCGCTCGATCTGAATGACCCGCTCTCTGCTCATACCCGCCACCTTTAAGCCAGCCGGCCCGGCACCACTCAGAAGCGCCTGCCCACCATGAGCCTGGTGATGGGCAGAGCGAGGATTGCGACTATGACTATCGCCAGCATAGTTCGAACGCTGCCGCCCTTGGTCGTCATGCGGACGGGCACAATGGCGATCGCAATCGCCCTGCATATGGGCATCGTATCCCTCATGGCGCTCCGCATCATGCGCCTTGGCGCGTTTGGTCGACGGCGTCCATTCGGTGCAGCCGCAAACGGTACACATCAATCGATCTCCAGCTCTTTCACGCGCATCTGTTCGCCCGCGGTTACCTGCAACTGATAGCTGCCGCAGCAAGGACAGCATTCACCGCGTCGCGCAATCTCGACGCTCTTCGAACAGCTCATGCACCAGGCAACGCCTGGCAGTTCGACGATATTAAGGACTGCCCCCTCGGCGGCCGTCCTCGTTGCAACGACAGCAAAGCAGAACCTGAGCGCTTCAGGCGCGGCATGGGTCAGCGCTCCCATCTCTAGACAGACGCTCCGCACCCGCGAGAACGATCGCCGACGTACCTCCTCCTCGACGATTTGAATGATGCCGAGACAAATCGCCATTTCATGCATCGCCAACTTCGCGAAAATTGAGGGTGAACCCGACGCACGGATCGAGCGATGCGATCACCGCATCGACTGCATCCCGACGTCGTCCAGCCGTCAGCACCGCTCCCTGCAGGCTGCGGACAAGCGGTCCGCACGGGTGGAAGTTCCACTCCGTCGGCGCAAGGAATTCGAAGCGGGATATCCGGCCTTGAGGATCGAGCTCAACCGCGTGGTAGAGACGCCCCCTGGCGCATTCGACCGCGGCCGCCGCACGGCCGGGCCCTAACTTGTATCTTTCGATAATCCCGTGCTCTGCCGAGTCAATCTGAGCACCGGCCTTGAGCCAGGCACATAACCGGAGCGTTTCAGCAATTCTGGCCCTCAGCCGCTCGGCCGCACCGGAAGGGCTGGGCGAGAGTCGATCACGCGTCATTTGGCGCGCCCATGGACCCGTCTCGGGCACGTTTCCGTCAAGATCCGGACAATAGCAAAACCTCGCGCCATCCACGAGCAGCCGCGTAACGATGTTGAGGTCGTCAGCAACGGACAGGAACGAGTGCTCCGCCGGAATTCGCTTAAGGTCGATCTCATCAAGCGCTGCAATGCGAAGCGCCAATGGGCTACCGGACCTCACCGCGCCCCCCTCATTCGTCATGCCGAGCGCGTTCAGTGCAGCCACGATCCGCGCTGTTGCTTCGCATTGAGCGGAGTGCCGGGGTGAGTGTGCGCTGCCGAGAAGCGCTGACATTGCCCGCATCAGGGAGCGAATTGCCGCCGCACTGGCGATGTCTTGCGTAAGATGTCCGACAAACAGGGCCCGTAGCAAATCCGCGATGCGCTCGATAACGACAAGCGTAATACGACGCTGTTTTGTTGTACGAGTGATCACTTCGTCCCGCGCCGTCTCGACCGCGGACAGCAGTGCAGTTTGCTGTGCAGCGGCACACAATGCGAACAGCCGCGGCAGCACCTTGAGCAGCGACGAGACTTGCTTGCCAGCGAACAGCCGTGCCAGCGGCGGCCTGACTCGCGGAAGGATCTCGATCGCGGCGACTACGTCGGCAGCTAGCGATACGGTGACATCGATTTTGCTGCCGGCAGCGAGGCTCATGCGCACCGCTCCACCAACATCCTGGGCGAGGTATGCCGGCGGTCGCCGCGCCCGCTCCGTCTATGGGATCCTTCCAGAAGGCGAACCTTCTCCAAGCTTTTCATGTGAAGTACGCCTCAATAATTTCCTGCATGCGATCGGCAGAGTCCTGCAAATCCTCGTCGGCGGCCAACGCTAGCATCGGCACGCCGCCGACCTCCAACGTATCAAGGATGATATTGTCCGCAGAATTGAAGAACTGGACCGACCAGACGTTCCTGATCCCGGTCGCCTGCACTCGGCATGTGCTGTAGCCGCGGAAGACGAGTTGGACCGGACCATTCCCCAGGCTTTGCTGCAGGAATGCCAGGTCTATAACGCTCATCGGCAGCAAGGTAAGATTGATGACATGCGCGCGCATTCCAAAGCGCCAGATGCGGGCCCGCTCGCGTATTTCGGCGAGGACCGGTTGCACGTTCATCGCGCCGTCGGGCGCGGGGCCGATCGCAAGGTCGGCGGACGTCAGGTCAGTTGCGGCGCGCCGGACAATCTGCGGGATCGCTCCGACCTCAAGATATTCGCGCGCCGGCTCGCTTCCGATGAGCACGCGCCAAATTCCTGCAAGCACGGACTCACGGATTTGCGCCAAAGAG
Organism: Bradyrhizobium sp. CB2312; assembly: GCF_029714425.1. Taxonomy (NCBI): domain Bacteria; kingdom Pseudomonadati; phylum Pseudomonadota; class Alphaproteobacteria; order Hyphomicrobiales; family Nitrobacteraceae; genus Bradyrhizobium; species Bradyrhizobium sp. CB2312. Next base: position 8,744,796 of record NZ_CP121668.1, read on the forward strand.
CCATCTGGCAGCGCAACCACCCCAGCGATCTCACCGGCTCCTAGCACTTCGCCTATCAGCTTGCGCTCGGGATCGCTGAGATTCGCGAGTCCGTACAGTTGTGTCCGAGCGCAGCTCTTCTGTCTGCCAACGGCAGCGGCGGCATTTGATAATAGCGCGGTGGCATTCGGATAGGTCCTTGCAAGCTCGTCGCCGTCGCGCCAAGCGCGCTTGGCGAGCGCACTCGCACTCGTTAACCCGCTGTAGAATACATCGAGACTTCCAGAGCCGGTGGCAAGGTCATTCGCCGCCCCGTAGGCGACGTCGGATACAACGCGGATCGCTGTTTTCATAATGCGATGTTCCGTTGGCTGCATCGTGAGGCAATGCACTTGCCGACACAAGTGATGCCGGCGTGTGGCCGGACCCTCGGTACCGAAACGCGATCCATCGCGACGAAACGGACCGGTCTCCTACCCATCAGGCGGAGTGTATCGTGCCGTCGGGTGAGGATCGGCGTCGACGGGCCTCGCGGGTCGAGCCACTCAACCAGTTCGCCACTTACGGCGCGCGCAGGCACTGCCCCTTGCCTGCGCCGCCGAAACGTCTTGACCATCTCAGAAAGTAAGAATGCGACCTGGATGATGCGGAGCAAATATGTGGGATCAGCCGCCGGCAGCGGCATCACGGCCGCTTTCACGGGAGCATGCGCGACCAGGCGCGCATCGACGCTGACGCGCTCGGCGTCGGACGGAGCGGGCCGCGCCAGACCATGCTGCGCCGGCTGCAACTTCATCACACGCCTTTCTGATACTGTTCGGTTCTGCTAGGAGGGTAATAGCAAGGCGCGTGCCAATCAGAAGCGCCTGACATTTTCCATGCCGAGGTTACGTGCGACTGGAATTCGATTTGTGAGCAAGCGTGATCGGCGCAACTGGCGAGCGGAGCTGCTAGCGTAGGTGCTCGGGCAATTGCGGCTCATGACCGATCAAGTCCGCAAAGAAGCGATCGCAGTCCTGGCCGTTGAGGGTGGCCTCAAGTCCTTCAAGTGCTTCCGAGATCAGCCTTGCTTCATTTTCATCCAAAAGCCGCACCGCGGTATCGATATGAACGAGCACCTTGGCGCCGGCCGAGGCGTCGGAGAGCAGCATGACCGAGACGCGCCGCTGTTCATTGCCATACTTGCAGAGCGCCACGATGCCGTCGGTCTCGACAATCGTCATTGGCAGGCCAAGGCACATGGTCAGTCGCGGGCCGCTAGATCGGCTGCGTCCATCTCATAGTTTGCACGGTCGATATTGTTTGCCAACAGCCGTTCTGATGCAGGCAGCGGCGCGGTCCGCGGCTTTGCCGGCGAGCCCCACTGCACCAGGAGTTTGCAAGCCAGTTTAATCGCAGGCGCAATCTGGAGGCGTACCGGGGTGGTCAGCGGACCGCCCCAATGCTCCAGGTTCATCGGCTGACAGCCGATGAGAGCGAGCTCTCGCGGGCGACGGCCAAGCAGGTCGGCCGCACTCAAGACCTCCTGAAAGCCGGTCTGATGTAGGCTCACCTTCTTGACGGCGGTAAATTTTGGCACTTCGTCATCTCGCACCAGCTTCAACTGCCCGGGCAGCAATCCATAGTCGACGGCATCGAACACGATCAGGCAATCGGCCTGCTCCAGAAAACTGACGAGGTAGAGTCCCTGTGTGCCGCCATCGAGGACCGTTACGTTGTCATCGATCACGTAGTGCCGGTGAAACTCCTCGACCGCCCGCACGCCGAATCCCTCATCGGCCCACAGGATATTGCCGATGCCGAGCACCAGGATCCTTTTCTTGTTTTCCGGTTGCATCCGCTTTCCAGTCAATCGCGAAACCCACACTCACCCGATATCACAGAAGCGATGCTGCGGCGCGACATTAGTCTTCCCGGACGGCCGCGTAGATGTGGACCAGCGCAAAGGTCACGATCACCCACAGGCCGAGATGATGCCAGGTATGGACGTCCTGACTGTTCGGCCAAATTGAAAATACCCAGCCGAATAGCGTGTACTGCCAACTGTCAGTGCCGGCACCTTGCCCATAAAGTGCAAAGCCTGTGACGACCATGAACGTAATTGTCTGCGTAAACATGAAGAACATCGCGAGCTGAGCAAGACGGTTGTGCCCGACGCGCCTCCCGGGCTCAACTGTCAGGAACGCATACCGGCGAATCTCGTGGTACACTTCGCGCCAAAAGCACTTGCGCCAGAGCGGCACCCAAAAGATCTGCATGGCATACGCGTTTCCGACTAACGCCCAGTAGATCCGCAGAAGAAAGCCGATACTGAGCACATATCCCGCCGAGAGATGAGCAAAGCGGATATAGCCGAACAGGAAATTGCCGCTTGCCTCTCCCGACATTGCCGGTGTCCCGGTTCCAATGACATAGCCGCTTAAACTCAGCATCAGAATGGCCGCAGCATTAACGCAATGCCACAGTCGCACCGGTGCGTAAGCGATGGCAGCGCCGATGCTGCGTTCAGTGGGTTCCGCATCGACGGCGGCAATGAGCTTCCGAGCTCTGTCCAGCATGTCGTTAACGAACATTCACTGAGGCCATTTCCTGGCCGTCAGGACTCATTACGTGGGTCGAACAAGCCAAGCACGGATCAAAGGAATGGATCGTGCGCAAGATCTCCAGGGGCCGCTGCGGATCGACCATCGGGGTACCGATCAGGGCGGCTTCAAAAGCGCCAATATTGCCCTTGTGATCGCGAGGAGATCCGTTCCACGTCGTCGGCACAACACATTGATAATTGTCGATCTTGGCGCCCTTGATCTTGATCCAATGCCCAAGCGCGCCGCGTGGGGCCTCACTGAACCCGTAACCCTTAGCCTCCTTGTGCCAGCTTTCCGGCTTCCACTTGCTGACGTCGGCAGTTGCCGTATTGCCTGCCTTGATGTGGATTACCAACTTATCCTGGAAATAACGCATCTGATGCGCCGCCCACTGGCATTCGAGCGCCCGCGCCGCAGTACGGCCAAGCGTCGAGAACAGCGCAGTCAGGGGAAGATTGAGCCCCTTGAGTAGTCTCTCGGCCGGCTCCTTGAACTCGGCTTTGCCTTGCGCATAACCGATGATGTATCGCGCCAACGGCCCGACCTCCACGGCCTGGCCGCGCCAGCGCGGCGCTTTGATCCAGGAATACTTGCCGCCTTCGTCGAGTTCCTTGATATCTGTCTTGCTGCCTTTGAGTTTTGGCCCAAGTTCAAAAGACGGCTCGGTGATACCGTCCCAGGGATGCAGTCCACAACGATCGCTGGGGTATCTATACCATGAATGCGAGACGAATTCCTGGATCTGCTCGGGATCACCATGGTCGATCGGAAGGATCTCCTTGAGATTGCCACCAAGAATGACCCCGCGCGGCAGCTTGAAACAGGAAGAGTCATTTGCGTTTTCGGGGATATCGCCATAGGACATCACGCTCTTGCTCGAAAGTCCGCCGCCATGGAGCCAGTCCTTATAGAACGAGCAGATCGCGACAATGTCGGGCAGGTAGACCTGCTCGACAAACTCGATCGAACGGTCGATGATCGAGGAGACGATGTTCAGTCGCTCCATATTGATTGCACCCACCGCACCAGTTCCGTCGATGTTGATCGCGCAGGGCACGCCGCCGACCAGCCAGTTCGGATGCGGGTTCTTGCCACCATAGATGGCTTGGATCTTGACGATCTCCTTCTGGAAGTCCAGCGCTTCCAGATAATGCGCTACAGCCATCAAGTTCGCTTCCGGTGGCAGCTTGTAGGCCGGATGCCCCCAATAGCCATTCTTGAACGGACCGAGCTGCCCTGATCCGAAAAATTTGGTGAGCCGGATCTGCAAATCCCTAAAGTAGCCAGGGGACGACAGCGGCCAGGGCGAGATAGACTGCGCGAGCGCCGAGGTAGACTTGGGATCGGCCTTGAGCGCGGAGACCACGTCAACCCAATCCAACGCGTGCAGGTGATAGAAATGTACGAGGTGATCATGCACGAGCAGACACAGCTGCATGATGTTGCGGATCGAATTGGCATTCTCCGGAATCGCAATTCCTAGTGCATTTTCAACCGCGCGCACGGAGGTGAGCGCATGGGTGCCGGTGCAGACCCCGCAAATCCGCTCGGTGAACGCCCAGGCGTCGCGCGGATCGCGTCCGCGCAGGATGACTTCGATGCCACGCCACATCGTCCCGCTTGAGACCGCATTGCGGATCACATTGTCCGAATCGAGATTGGCTTCGACACGCAGGTGGCCTTCGATCCGCGTCAGCGGGTCGATGACGATTCGCCTGCCTGAACGATCGAGATTGAACCCATTCGGTGTCTGGACGGCCAACGTCGCCCCCTCCTCAACTCAGTTTACCTTTGGGGGCTGCGCGATCCGACTTGTGGGTCAACCGCTTCACTGCGGTGACCGCCGCATGGGCAGCGACCGTTAGCCCAACTACGCCAGCAGCGGCCATGCCGATCTGGTCGGCGTTCTCCTCGATGCCGAACTGCTTGATGGTTGTGAGACGGTCGTAAAAAGACCCATTATCCCAGAAGCCGTCTTCGGAACAGCCGAAGCAGCCGTGCCCGGATTGAATCGGAAATGAGACGCCGCCGTTCCACCGAATGGCCGAACAGGCATTGTAGGTGGTTGGCCCTTTGCAGCCCATCTTGTACAGGCAATAGCCCTTGCGCGCGTACTTATCGTCCCACTCTTCGACGAATTGGCCAGCGTCGAAATGGGAACGCCGATAGCACTTGTCGTGAATGCGCTCGGAATAGAACATACTTGGACGCCCTCGGCGATCGAGCTCCGGAAGCTTTCCGAACGTGGTGATGAAAGTCACGAGGCCACTCATGACCTCTGCGATAGGCGGGCACCCGGGCACCTTAATGATCGGCTTGTTGGTGATCACCTTATCGATCGACGCCGCGCCAGTCGGATTGGGCTTGGCCGCGTGCACGCATCCCCATGACGCACACGTGCCCCAAGCGATGATCGCCATGGCCTCTTCCGCCATGCACCTGAGCTTTTCAACGAACGGCTTGCCGCCGTCAATGCAGAACATGCCCCCCTCATTCAGCGGTGGATTGCCTTCGACGGCGAGCACATACCTGCCTTTGTACTTGGCACGAGTTTCCTCCAGGATGGCTTCGGCCTGGTGTCCCGCCGCCGCCATGATCGTATCGTCATAGTCGAGCGAAATCATCGAGAGCAGCGCGTCCTTGATCAAGGGATGGGCCGAGCGGATAAAGCTTTCCGAGCAGCAGGTACATTCGAGCCCGTGCAGCCAGATGACGGGCACACGTGGTTTGGTCTCCAAGGCGTTGGCAATACTGCTTGCGGCGAGCGGACTAAGTCCCAAGCTCGCGGCAGTCAAAGTGCAGAATTTGTGAAAACTACGACGCGTCATACCTTGGCGTCTGATCACGCTGTAGAACGTTTCCGTTGGACCACCCATAAAGCCTTCCGTGTGAGTGTCGTCGGCCGTAACGAATTACTGACGTTCAGCAAGAAACAAGCCAGCGAAGCGAAACACTTGACTGATACCAAGTCACCGCTTCGGCACTGCGGACTGTCGAAAGCAGCGAGCCACAGGCTGCGCCATTGATCTTTCATGCAAACGGTGTCCGGTTTTGGACGTTCATGTGAGCACTTCTACAGAGCAGCAATATAGTTCATCACTGCATGGCGACTACGTCATGCTCGCTTTGACACCTCCGGAGGTCGCTGAAGGCACAAAATCAGCCGTACCCGCTTGGGCGCCTTCCACTTGAAGCAGAACGCAGCTTGGGTATCGGGGGCCCACATCAAACTGCTATAGTCGCGCGCATGATGGCTGAATTGACCGTTGCCCGGATCGGCTGCGGTACCCCATACATCCACGAGCGCCAGAGCCACTCGACCGGACCGAACCGATAGCGGCGCAGCCACCAAGCGCTGAACACCACCTGCGTGACATACACGAAAATGCCGATCGCCAGTGTCGCGGTCACGCCGAGGCGGCCAAATTGGCCTAGACCATAGCCGTAGAAGATCCAGCCGCAGATCACAGATTGCGCCAGATAATTGGTGAACGCCATGCGGCCAAGCGGCGCGGCCCAGCCGAGCATTCTCCGCCCGCCCGGGAGGTTCACAGCGGCGATGACTGCGGCGGCATAACCCAGGGACAATACGACCACGCCCAGCTCTTCCACCAGAAAGCGCGCGCGACCGAGCGACGGCCAATCGAAGAGCTCTTGTCGTGCTGCCGGGAGACTCAATCCGCCGCCGAGAAGAATGGCAGAGGTTGCGATGACGAACAGCAGGCGCCGGTTCGCCGAAGCCCGACGCAAAACTCCGCTGCGCCACGCAAGGGCGCCGATGAGGAACAGCGCGACAGTGCGCGGAAACACCATGACGTGCAGCGGAAACATCGCCGGCACCTCGCGGATCCGAAACGCGAGCACATCGAAAAATCCGCCCGTGCCGTACACACGCGTCGCCTCCGCGGCAAGAGCGGCCATCTCGGCTGCACCCGGCAGCGGCACGATCGGCGGTAACAGCGGCATGGTCACGTAGAGCCCCAGGAGCAGCAAGGCTGCACCTGCCATAAGCCACCGCGGGCCGCCGAGGAAGAGCAGCACCACGAAGCCCGCCAGCGCGTATTCGACGAGAATGTCCCCGTTCCAGATCAAATAGAGATGCACCAGGCCAATAGCCAGCAACACCAGCAGCCTGCGCACGAGCAAGATCATGCGCCGTGCATTGCCGGCAAGCCGCTCGAATTGGATCGCAAGGCCAACCCCGAACAGCAGCGAGAGGAGCGAAAACGCCTTCAACTCGACCACAACCGTCAGCACAGCCGCCACCACCTGGTCGAGCGGCCCCGCCCGCTCCACGTTCGGTAAGAACAGCGCGAAGATGGAGATCCGAAATATGGTCACGATGTTCATCGCGAGCACGCCGAACAGGGCCACGCCCCGCAGCACGTCAATCGCGTCGAGCCGCTCCGACGGGTTCATAGGCTTTCTTGACGCGTCACTCGCCGGCGCAGGTTGCGAGCCTATGCTTCCGCCGGTCATTGCAGGATTCCCCCCCATTTGCGATGGAGAGATTTAGAATGCCGCCTCGTACCGCGTCAAACTACCAGAATTGGGCAAAGTCTCACATTGCACTCGATGTGAGTTCGGGGTTTTGTCGGATCTAGCCGATGTGGTCCGGATGGGACCGGCAAGGTCCGGTTGAGGTTCAAGGCTCCCCTCCGCAGCCAGCATGCCCTTGGTCGGGTCATCTCTCGGACGAGGACATCGCCGCGCTCTGAGTTAAGGTCAGCCACGCGTCACAAGCTGACATGCGCGACCGAGAGAGGCGATCAACTAAGGGGGCACTGCGCTCAATTATCTTCTTGGCAAGGGCCACCTGATGTGGCGGATCGGTCAGGTCGAGCTGAACGAAGAGACAGGTAAAAAAAGCCGTAGCTTCAGGTGATGCTTCTGTCAGCTTAGCTCCCAAGTTTCGGGCATAGGTCGTAAAATGAACCTCCAGGCCAGATGTTTTCGTTGGCCAACTTGGTAATTTCTCCGAAGTCATGCGCAAGAAGTATCTCGATCATGTGACTGCCGAAACCCCTCCTGGTCGTTGGGCCGCCGGTTTCCCGCCAAGAGAAGCAGAACTCCTCCCCCTCGAAAGCCCAACCGATAAGAACATAGCCTTCATCACAGGAAAGGACCCCATGCTTCACCAGCGTTCGTCGCGAACTCGTGGATCGCCATCGCAAGGGACAGAGCCTGCTTTGACTTCAGCTCCACTGCTGGACCCGACAACCTTAAGCGATCGGCGCTCGAGCCGTACGGTGCGAGGAGCGGTGTGCACTGAATTGAGCCGATTCCAGCAGCCGTGGCGGCCATAACAAACTTGTTCATTGTAGGCTCGCAAGGATTGATGGATCTGGCTTGCAATACTGCTGCTCGGTCGTGATCGGATATGTCCGACCCGCTAACCTAAGACCGTTCGGTGCCGCTCCTGGCACAGTGTCGGTCGATGAGGGCTAAGGTGGAGATTGCCGCAAAGGCGAACATCACCATACCGCCGGCAACTACACTCGCCTCGCGCCAGCGCGATGCTTGGGCGTAACTACGACGTAGGCTGACAAAACCTTGGTGCGCCCAGGAATGTTGCCGCCGATCATCATCACGACGCCGAATGTGCCGATCGTATGAGAAAAGCCAACCACGGCGGCTTTAACAACCTCCAATCGCGCCAGCGGCCCCCTGATGGTAATGAAGGCATACAACGACGAAACGCGCCCCGTCGTTTCCAAGTGGCGATCTCCTATCCCAACAAAGGCGTTACGGATCGGCTGCACCACCAACGGCAACGCCGAGAGGACCGATCCGATCACATTTCCTGCGAAGGTAAAAGCGAGCGTGCGCTCGCCCCACAAAGTGGCGAGAACGCCACCCGGCCCGTTTGGGCCGAGCAACACGAGTAAGCAAAAGCCGAGAGCTGTCGGCGGTAGCACCAGCGGCAGGGCAATCATCGTCGTCACCGCCTCACTCAAAAGAGTCTTTGAGCGTGCTAGCCACCAAGCGAGGGGCACACCAATCACGAGGAGGATCACGGTCGTTACGGCGGCTAGCTCAATCGTGAGCGCAACAGATTGCGCAATCTCTGCCGAAAGACATCCATGTGCGTCAGCCCAAAAGTGAAAGCAGGTCGTCTTACGGTTCCAGTGATCGCCTGCACGTCCGGCTCGCCCAGGCATGTGGCGCGGGTCGCCTTTTAGTCGCGCCGCGCTTCATGGCGGCCGCCACATTTACGCGCGTCGTTTCTACGAGCAAGAGCAGCGTCGCAGGTCTCATCGACAACTGCCGCCTCCATCCATCTGACGGCGGCACCTCCTCGTTTGAAATCAGCAATTCCTGTGCCGCGTGCAAACGGCGCGGCGCTATGCGCGACATGGGAGAAATTCGCATAGACGTCGACGTCGCTGTGGCGCGGAACTAACGCTATGTCAGATTTCTGGCATCTCTGTTGCCGAGCAGACAGGCACGGTCACGCAACGGAACGGCAGAATTTGATGCGGCCAGAGATGCCTAGGTAGTTTGTCGGTAGCTCAAACACCGTCCTCGTTGGGCCGATAATGAAACGGATCGCAGGAGGCCTGCCCCTTGGCAGCAACGCGAACGATCTAGCTGAGTAATCATCGTGACGCAGCTTCTGCGACGCGGCAGAAGGCGCGAGCCGAGCGCGAAGGCGGAATCACGACCAACCTGCCTAATGCGCATCGTTTGCGCAGGCTGGAGACAAATGCCCCGTGCACGACGAGCTTTGCCGCTAGCGACAAGGCAGTGCATCGATTCAAGATATTGTCACGCAATCGAGCTCCTAAAAGGCTTCCATCTCGTGGATGAGTGCGATCCAAACTATCAATTTTACCGATCTCATCTACTGTTGCATCCATCAGCAGTTGGCGCATATCGATCACGCTCGGGCTTCTATCCCGAGACGGGACTACGCTAATGCGCTCAGCCGATCAAGTTGCGCGTCTCGCTGCGACTTTTTGTTTCGACCTTGCGAACGCGGGCCGAGCACCCAAACCGATACCGCCCGGAGGCAGACGGTTTGTCCGAGACTGCTTAATGGGGCGCACTTTGAGCAACTGGTGCATATCTTGCTTAACGAGAAGGGATAACGCAACTAAACGCCTGCCTTTGGAACGACGCGCCGGCTCTCGGAACCGTCTTCAATCGGACACGGCTAAAATGATGAGTCTCGCATGACGCTGTCGTCTCTCAATGACGCGGCGGCTCGCATTCGAGTATATTCGGGAAGGAAGCGTCATGACCACCATGGCAACTGCGGCGCCCGCACGCGCGTCGCAAGCTTGGTATAAGATTCTCTACGTGCAGGTGCTGATCGCGATCTTGATTGGCGCCATGGTCGGTTGCCTATGGCCCCCTGTCGCGACCAACGACTGGGTCAAGGCGCTCGGTGACGGATTTATCAAGCTCATCAAGATGGTGATCGCGCCGATTATTTTCTGCACCGTCACATCTGGTATTGCGCATATTCAGGATGCGAAGAAAGTCGGGCGCGTCGGCGTCAAGGCGCTGGTCTATTTCGAGATCGTCTCCAGTTTTGCCTTGGTATTGGGCCTGCTTATGGGCAATCTGGTCCAAATCGGTCATGGCCTTGCGGTCAAGCCGGATGCCGCGGCGGTCGCCAATTACGTCAAGCAGGCGGAAGCCTCGAAGACCGTCGATTTCTTTCTCAATATCATTCCGGATACCGTAGTCGGCGCCTTCGCCCGCGGCGATGTTCTGCAGGTTCTCCTGTTCGCGATCCTATTCGGCTTTGCACTGATGGCGCTAGGAACCCGCGGGGAGCGACTGCGAGGCATGATTGACGACGTCGCGCACGCGGTGTTCGGCGTGATCGCTATCATCATGAAAGCGGCTCCGATCGGCGCCTTCGCGGCCATGGCCTTCACTATCGGCAAGTTCGGGCCGGCAGCACTCGGCAATTTGATCGGTCTGATCGCGCTGTTTTACGCGACGGCGGCGTTGTTTGTCGTGGTGGTGCTCGGTTTGATCGCGCGCCTCGTCGGCTTTTCAATCTTCAAGTTCATTCTCTATATCAAGGACGAGATTTTGATCGTGCTCGGCACATCGTCCTCTGAAAGCGCGCTGCCGCAATTAATGGAGAAGCTCGAACGGCTGGGCTGCTCCAAGCCCGTGGTCGGCCTGGTGGTGCCAACTGGCTACTCCTTCAACCTCGACGGCACCAATATCTATATGACACTTGCGACATTGTTCATTGCCCAGGCACTCGGGGTCGATCTCACCTTTGGCCAGCAGCTCACGATCCTGCTCGTGGCAATGCTAACGTCGAAGGGAGCAAGCGGCGTCACCGGCGCGGGCTTCATCACGCTCGCTGCGACGTTGTCGGTGGTCAGCCCAGCGCTGGTGCCGGGCATGGCAATCGTATTTTCGATCGACAAGTTCATGAGCGAGGTGCGCGCCCTTACTAACATCACCGGCAATGGCGTCGCCGCCGTGTTCGTATCCTGGTGGGAGGACGAGCTCGAGCACACGACGCTGCAAGCTCGGCTCAACCAGCCCAACGTTTCCAACACTATCGACACACGATGAGATAGGTCCCGGATCCTGACCGCCGCCATTCAAAGACGGGTTGAATGCAAGCGCAGCGACATTTCTCGTAGTTTGAATCGAGACAGCCGACTTGACGAGCCGGAACTTTCACGCGCGATTGCCAGTGCGCAGCCCTTGCCCCACCTCGCCCGGGGCCAGCCGCCCTGAAAAGATGCCCGTCGAGCAAAGGAGTCGGGGCTTTTTTACCAGTCATTTTCAAGCGCGTCTTTCACCGTCAAGCTTCCAGCCATCTGAACGCTTCTGCGACATTTGCCGCGCCAGATATCAGGACTGCGACAGAACGGGTCGGCCTGACAAGCTAGTTGTTGCTCCGCGCACAATCGCATGTGTGCGGTCACTGCGCTTGCCTCGTCCGGCCAACGACGTGGGTGGCGATCCTGTGACGCGACTCACTCCCGTGTTAAGGTCCGCGCTGTCGCATTAGATCAGATGGTGTGTGATCAGCACGGATTAGATGGCACCTTGACAGAGCTGTCGCGGGTCGCAGACGGCTAGTATCGGTTCGGCGGCGCTGCGCGCGCGCTCGGTTCCGGCCAACGCCCCGGAGGCAAGTCCTCCGCACCGAGGCGTGAAGGCCGCAGGACATACAAAGCAGTCGCGTAACTTCGCCTTCGTATCTCCGCACATGACCATTGCGTTTTCTTCCGCATGACCGATCGTACCGGCGAGATGAGTGGTTCGGCAGCTTGTCTTTGTTCTTTCCGGTTCAGCCAGGCGCCCCTGATTGTTCCGGCTCAACGTCTTGACTGAACTGCAGCCGCTGTCCTCCTGCGGCTGGTTATCCTCGGCTGCAGCCTCGAGCGCCTGCCCGGAGTTATCGGCAACGGAGGAAAGCAGGCACTGAGCATCGATTGCAGGCGTGTCACCGCACCATATTGAAAGGTTTAGGACGACTATACGTACGTCTGTAATGCAATTTTTCTCTGCGCGTGCTCAGTTCACCACCAAGCAATCGAGCGGAACCGCTCACCAGCGGGTGCTGGTGCTGAGTATTGCCCTATTTTTGCCTAAAATGTTATAGCTCCCCCGCCGGAGAAAAAAGGCCGGACGGTATCAGAATGCGTAGCCCGATCAGCAGTTTAGAACGTTCAGCCCCTCAGCTTACGTTCGGCAGCATAGCGCTGGCCGTGGTAACTCTGGCTTGCTTGTACCTTCACGCCCATTTCGCCGCGACGGCGTTCGCCTATTTGTTAGTGGTATTGCTGTTTTCGTTGATGGGAAGCTTCATTGCGTCGTCCGCGCTTTGCATCATAGCCATCGCTGCTCTCGCTTACTACTTTGCGCCGCCGGCGTTCAGCCTGCGTATCGATGACCCCCAAGATCTGCCGGTGGTTGTTGCATTCTTTATCGCCTCGATTGTGGGAGCGCACCTGATCGGAAAGCTCCGCCAGGAAAGAGAGGCTGCGCGTGTCGTTGCGGCCAAGCTTCAGCGGAGTGCGGCCGATTTGGAGGATCGCGAAAAGCGGTGGCGCGCCATCTTCGAGCACAATCCCGCCATGTACTTCATGGTCGATGAAGCCGGCACTATCCTCAACGTCAATTCACTCGGCGCGACACAACTCGGCTATGCTCGTGCTGAACTGGTCGGCCGATCAGTGCTGGACGTATTTCTCGAGGAGGATCGCGCTTTCGTTCGCGAATGCGTTCGGACGTGCCTTGAGGATGTCGGACAAACGCGCACTTGGGACGTCCGGAAAGTCAGGAAGGACGGCTCGGTATTGTGGGTACGTGAAAACGCCAAAGCCATGCTCTGGGGCGATGAGCAGCCCATTGTCCTTATCGCCTGCGAAGATATCACGGAGCGAAGGCGGACAGAACTTGCCCTGCAGCGGAGCGAAGCACATTTAGCCCAGGCGCAGGAATTGAGTCACACAGGCAGCTTCAGCTGGAACCCCACTACGGGCGAGGCCTTCTGGTCAAAGGAAACATTTCGCATTTTCCAATTAGATCCTGACACAGTGCCGCCGGGGCCGCAGCTCGTCGTTGAGCGCACTCATCCAGATGATAGGGCTTCAGTTAAAGAACTTATCGATCGCGCGATGCGAGACCCGAGCGATTTCGAGCACGAATACCGGCTCCTGCTACCGGACGGCTCGGTAAAGCACATCCATGCGCAGGCGCGAGCGACGAGAACAGCCTCTGGTGACATCGAGTTTGTTGGGGCAGCTACGGATATCACGGCGGCGAGGCGAGCAGAACAGCAGCTGCGCCGCAGCGAGGCCTATCTGGCCGAGGCTCAGCATCTCAGTCACACTGGCAGCTGGTCCTGGGACGTCTACCGTCTAGATTTCATATATCGGTCCGCCGAGGTCGATCGTCTGTTCGGCTTTAGCCCACAAGAGCCGGTATCGATCGAGACCATTCGATCGCGCATCCATCCGGACGACTTGCCGCGGCTACAGGAGGTGCAGCGCCAGGCGATTGAACACAAGGAGCGGCGGTTCGAATATGATTTTCGTATCCTTCTACCGGATGGCGGGATAAGACGCATACACTCCGTTGCGCACGTGGTGGTTGGCAGCGATGGCAACGTCAGCGAGCTGATCGGAACACATATGGATGTGACCGAGCAACACGCAGCTAGAGAACGCCTGGAAAACACACTTGCCGCGCTGCGCGAAAGTGAACAGCGCTTTCGCGACTACGCCGAAACAGCTTCCGACTGGCTCTGGGAGACCGGGCCGGATCATCAGGTCACTCGCTTATCCGAGCACACCAGCGCTGCGGGAATTTTGGCGACAGGATTGATCGGCCTGCTTCGCTGGGACATTGCGTGCGACCTCGAAGAGGAACCCGAGAAGTGGCGGCAGCATCGGGCGACATTGGAGGCCCATCTTCCGTTTCGGGATCTCGTCTACCGCACCGTGAATCGGACAGGTTCTCCGATCTACGTCCGCACGAGTGGCAAGCCTTTTTTCGATGGAAAGGGCAATTTTCTCGGCTACCGTGGCGTCAGCACTGACATCACCGCCACCATTCGCGCCGATCAAGCCGAACAAGAACTACGAAGGGCACAGTCGGAGCTTGCGCATGTGACGCGTGTAACGACATTAGGAGAGCTGACAACCTCCATCGCCCACGAAATAAACCAGCCACTCGCCGCCATTATCAGCAATGCCGATGCGTGCCTCGGTTGGATGGGCCGGGAAGCGCCTAATCTTTCCGCCGCCCGCTCTTCGGTGGAGTGGATCATCGAAGACGCAATCCGGGCAAGCGAGGTGATCCGTCGTATTCGCGCGCTCGCAAAGAAGGGCGAGATTGAGATGGTGCCGCTCGATATCAATGAGGTCGTTAAGGACGTCATTGCGCTGGTAACACGAGAGCTGGTGAGCCACCGAGTGACGTTACGAACCGAGTTGACGGCAGGGCTGCCTAGGATCCTCGGCGATCGGATTCAGCTACAACAGGTGATCATCAATCTCGTGATGAACGGAATCGAAGCCATGGATGCAGTTACAGAGAGGACACGCGAACTGCTGGTTCAATCATCGAAGGACGATGTGGGGCACGTCCACCTTGCCGTGACCGATTGTGGCGTCGGCATCGCCGAGAACGACGCGGACCGCGTCTTGGATCCCTTCTTCACCACCAAATCGACTGGCCTTGGAATGGGTCTTTCAATCTGCCGGTCGATTGTGGAAGCTCATGGAGGACGACTGTCGATGGTCCACAAAAATGGACCGGGTGCGACGTTCCAGTTCGCCTTACCGCTGTATAAGGAGGCCGTCTCGTGACTGCACGATTTGGCGCGCCAGATGAAGGCAGCAATGCCGAGGCCTCGACAAAGGCGACCGTCTTCGTCGTCGAGGATGACATCTCCATGCGTCGCTCGCTTACGAACCTTTTTCAATCGGTAGGGTTAGGCGTCATTGCATTCGGATCGGCGCGCGAAATGCTGCAGAGCCCAATCCCGGACATTATTAGCTGCCTAGTTCTTGATGTCCGGCTGCCAGGCTTGAGCGGCCTTGACTTCCAGACCGAGCTCGCGAGGTTGAACATACATATTCCGATCATTTTCATTACCGGCCATGGCGACATTCCAATGACTGTCAGGGCCATGAAGGAAGGAGCGGTCGATTTTCTCAGCAAACCGTTTCGCGATCAGGAACTGCTTGATGCCGTGGTTGCGGCGACCGAACGCGATCGCAAAAGGCGGGAGGCTCAGCAGACGGTCGCGAACCTGCAGTCTTTATTTGAGACCTTAAGCCCGCGCGAGCAGGCGGTGATGAAACTGGTCGCTGCCGGCCTGATGAACAAGCAGGTCGCCGCCGAGCTTGGGCTCGCCGAGATTACGGTCAAGATCTACCGGGGACACGTAATGAAAAAGATGCGTGCACGCTCGCTGGCCGACTTGATCAGAATGACTGAGACGCTGGGAGTTCGCACTAATCGTCCTGAACAAACGCAAGTATGATTTTACAAGTTCATCAGTCGAGCCCACTTTTCGCGCAAGGTGGCTAATGCTTGCAGCCGCTATTCCCGCTTCAGGAGGGCTCGTCTTGTCCACGCCTTTGATTTCCGTCGTTGACGACGACGCCTCAGTCCGTGCGGCGACAGAGAATCTTTTGAAATCGCGTGGCTACATCGCCCAAATATTTGCGTCGGCCGAGGAACTCCTGAGGTCCCCGCAATTGGGCGAGACATCCTGTGTCATTACCGATATGCAGATGTCGCCTATGAGCGGCCTGGAGCTGATGGCAGAGATGCGGACACGGGGTTACGACGCACCATTCATTTTCATTACCGCTTTCCCCAACGACCGCGTGCGCGCGTCAGCGCTGGGTGCCGGAGCGATTGGCTTCCTCGCCAAACCCTTTGCCGGACAAACGTTAATCGAGTGCCTCGACACCGCGCTGAACGGCCGAGGCGGCATCTGATGCAATCAACATGCGGCTTGAATTGCTGTGCGATCTAAACGCTCCACGCGTCGATCTCGCCACCGATCAACCTCTTCGGAGTCAAACACGCTAGTTGCTCTAAAAAGCGAACGAGAGGACGAATTGTTGTCCTGTCCACGCGTTACCAACTATCGCCGCGCGGCTAGTTTGGCGCAGAACAATCTTATCGCTGCGAGGACCGGAAGGGCACGTTAGCTCGGCTCATTCTGTAGGTCAACGTTCAACTTAACGCTCACGCAGTCGGCGACTTAAGCACTTCTTAACTCGTCTGGATCGAGGCTATATACTTCACCGCAGAGTGGAGCTGGCACAAGAGCGCTCGGTAAAGCAAGAGATTGGCTGTTCGCAGCCCGACTGCAGTGACGATGATAACGGTGCTTCGCCAGGACAACCGCCTCGCGTGTTGTGTTGAGCCTTTTCTGGTGAAAGAGCTCTGCACGATGCGCGATCACGACGTCGTTATGTCCGTTGACGTATGCCGGCCGTCTTGCCCATAAACGCCGCTTCGCTATGCATTTCATTGCCGACCGACTCGGGCAGGCGCGACGCGCTTACTACTTCGTAGGCCGTCCTCTGTAGGGTGCTTCTGCCTCCAAGCCGCCCAAGGTGCTCGGCGCAACACGCCAGGCCCCTGGGGGGCCGGGCGCACTTTGGCGGCACCCCATGCAGGTCCTCGCCGCAGCGAGCATTGCCGTATTGCCTTGCGCAGTCAGCCCCATACTTCCAACGCTCAAACAACTCAGCAACCGCCGGGCCAAGGAGCACTCTGGGGGCGGTCTTCTGAGCCAACTCAGAGGAACTCTCAGCCGAAAAGGCCATAAGCACAGAGGAGCCCGGAGCAGGCTAGATTAGTCTACTCCATCGGGCCCAATCTCCGGTGATCCCATGGTCACATAAAATCATCCTCATAATCGTATGTAGCGGCTCGCTGGGATCTCGGTATCACTACCTTCACTGTCGTCAGCTTTGGAAAACCGCGCAGGAGCGCCTTTTCGCTGCCATTTGCCGTCGCTTTTCCTTACCCACTTGTCTGACTTCTCTGGGTCGAGAACCATGTTGTCGGCGTCAACCTCGATGAATCCCATCTTTGCCGCACGGGCTCTTGCTTCCGGATTAGCCGGACGCGAATTGAGCAGCGGCTGTTCGCCGTCCATTCGAAGCTGGTGCTCGAGCAGGATATCGCCAGCGTTCTCGACAAGCGGATGAACGACTCGAAAATCCACAGTAGAGGTAGTCCCGTGGTCGCATCTAGTTTTGGCTTCTTGGGCCTAGCGGCGCTGATAGGGAGCCTGGCTTAGCAAAACTTGACGTGGCCGCCCTCACGTTGGCTTGTCATAGGACTTCTTTCTGAACGACACGGGGACACACGCTCGTGCCGTTGGCATTCGCCAGGTTTTGATGAGAGGTCGCGAACAGCTCCGAGGAAGCTCCTTTATTAGGAATTTGGTTGATCGCCGTCTCATATCCGGGTTTTCTTTTCGACGTTCCAGTGGAACTCGCGGACCGCCTTCAACGGATTGGCCCATTTCCAGAATTTGAGCAACGATATCGCCTGCCCAGAAACGTAGCCTAACGTCGGCTCGTAGAAGCGCGACCGGGCGTTCGGCGTCAACGCTCATTTACCCAAATCCGCATTTCGCCTTCGCCGCGGTTAGCCCAGCTGAACAACGGAATGAATGTCAGCTGCTGCGGTTCTAGCTGTCCAGGCACTTTGTCGTAGTGATAAAGCGCCGCTTCTTCATAATGCGTGTGTTGCAACCGCGTCCCGTCGGCCTGCAGCAAGATCTTGCCACTAAAGAGACCAGTTCCTTCGATAAGTGAAAACCGACTGTCTGCATTAAGCCAAAGGTTGTGTAACTCGGTCCCGTTGTCGGCCTCCTCCAGACAATAAATTAAGGGCCCACGCTGGATGGCCACCTTGCCGGCCAAATTGCGAAGTTGTGGATGGCCGTATACGCGACGCACTTGCATTGGCAGCGATAGTTTGACGCGATCTCCCTGCCGCCACGTTCGGCGAATGTGCAAATAGCCCTTGCGCGGCTCGCAATTCACGGGCTCGCCGTTCACGCTCGCCTGCGGCGCGCTGCACCATTCCGGCAGGCGCAGGGCGAGCGTGTGGGCAATTGGCGGCGCAGATTCGACGGCGATTTCCACCTGGTCTCTCCAGGGATAGCTGCCGCTTATGAGCAACCGCAGCGCATGTCCGTCGACGGATATTGCCACCCTATTACCAACGTAGAGATTTACATAGAGCGCGTCGGTGCTGGGCGTGTAGATGTAGTGACCAATCGATGTGAAAAGGCGTGCGATGTTCGGTGGGCAGCACGCGCAGCCAAACCAGCGTCGTCGAACCGGCGAGACGTGATTGTAGATGCCATTAGACCTCAGCGTTTTGGGATGCACTTCGAGCGGGTTAACATAGAAATAGTGACGCCCGTCGAACGCGATGCTGCCGAGAACGGTATTGTAGAGCGCGCGCTCCATCACGTCGGCATAGCGGCCGTCCAGTTCCATCTCCACCATGCGGCGCGCGAACATCATCAGGCCAATCGACGCGCAACTTTCCGCGTACGCCGTATCATTTGGCAAATCGTAATCGCTGCTGAACGCTTCGCCGGCGCCTTGCGAGCCGATGGCGCCGGTAATATAGATCTGGCGCTGAACCATGTTTTGCCATAGCCGCAGGCAAGTTTGGCGCTGCTGCTCGTTCTGGCGCAGACGCGCGAGATGAGCTACTGCCGTCATGAGGTATACAAAACGAACCGCATGACCGGTTGCGGTTCGCTGCTCCGAAAGCGGCAAGTGCGCTTGGCTATACGCTTTGTTTTTTACCATCCAAGGCGCGGCATCGGATTTGGGCACGCAGGATTGCTGGCGCTTCTCGTACTCAATGTCGTAGAAGTGTGGCTCCGTGCCGCGTTGCTCTACGAAATAATTAGCCAGCGTGAGATATCGCTGCTCTTTTGTCGCTTCGTAGAGGCGTACCAACGCAAGTTCGATTTCCGGATGGCCATCATAGCCGTGCAACTGATCGCACTCTGGGCCGAAAACTGTGCAGAGGTGGTCAGCAAGCCTGCAAACGACCTCCAGCAACCGCCGTTTGCCAGTCCCCTGAAAGAATGCGACACCCGCTTCAATTAAGTGGCCAGCACAATAAAGCTCATGGCACTCCGTTAAGTTGGTCCAGCGCTCCTGAGGCGCGTTCAGTATGAAATAAGTGTTGAGGTAACCGTCGCCGCTTTGGGCAGCCGCAATCAATTCAACCAGCTCGTCGACGGCTTTCTCCAGCTCTGGATTTGGTGCCTGGCATAGCGACCATGCAGCCGCCTCAAGCCATTTCGCGACGTCACTGTCCTGAAAAATCGTGCCATGAAACTCGCCGCTCGCACGCCCGGCAGCAAGGCGGAAGTTCTCTACCGCGTGACTCGGTATCACCTCGGGATTGCGATCGTTTAGCACCTCCCATTGGTAGGGAATTGCCGCTTCCCTGACCAGCTGCTGGCATTGCCCAATCAGTGGATCCGAGACCTGTAGGTTGTGAAGATCGACTTCGCCCACATTTCGTTCATTCATCGCGTTCCTCCTTGAAGTGTGGCGAGCGGAGACCTAGCTCGGCAAGCCATCTCACCACGATTGCGTTGTTGAGCTTGTCGCCCGGAGATTTTCGGCTACACCCTCGTACTCTCGGGGCGAGGCTTCAAAACGATCAAATGGAGAGGCCGCCCTAAGGCGCCGCCCTCCCAGACATGCGTTGAGAGCAGTCCGTCGAGGAGCGCGACAGCAAATCCCGTGCCCGGAATAAGGAGCGGTTCTTCTGGTCAACCAGATCTGCGGCTCCCCGTAGGAGCCCAATGCGATTGCTGCCCGCCAACCGGATTTGCCAGTCGTGCTAAATCCCGCGTCGCTGCAAGGCTGGTTGATCCTGCTATATGAGCGGGTCGGCCGTCGCTGGATAGAATAGTAGTACTCTCCTGCCGCTACAGCCGGGGGCACCGCGTCTTTCCGGTGCGACGCCCCTGCACTTGATTATAGGCCCTCGACCTAGCGCGAGAATGTTCGGTTTCTAACAATCCATTTGATGACACGTAGCAGCTGGGAGGGCCGCAGTGACGCGTATGGTCCAACAGGATTGCGTGAGCCGCTGCTAGGCGCCGAAGCGACAAACTTGACTGCTAATCCTAAGCAATCGTCGCAGGGAGTCGAAGTGCATGCTCGACGTGCCCGACATGTGGGCGGATGTGGGCAATCGGGAAAAGTAGGTTGTTGCGCGTATGCGCCGCTGTGAACAATCCGCGACGGAGCGGCTCGAAGCTGTTGTGTGCACCGACTTGCTCGTCGGCTTCGGCAAGGTGGGAGGATGAGTTAGTGAGTCACTTTTGTGCACCGAGCTTCAGGCTGATTTGGCCCTGCAAAGCAGATAGCAGGCTGGATAACCGAGAGCCGACTTGGATCTCCCAATTGTGCGTAATTCCCACTTTTTATCGACCGTTCCGCTCGAACGACAGCATGGTAACGTTCACGCCATTGGCGTTGGCCGGTTAACGATGATGACGGAAGCAGGACTGACTCTGCTCATCGAGCTGGATCGGTCTACGATTTAGCTGTTGATAATGGGATCGTTCTCCTTGAGCTCGCCCACTCCATTAGTGGCCTCACCGCTCAAATATGACACTGCCGCCTCATTCCACAGTCACCGATTTTGCTAGATTACGCGGCTGGTCCACGTCCGCGCCCCTTACGAGCGCGGTATGGTAAGCCAAGAGCTGAACCGGAATGGCATAGACCATTGGCGTAAAGCTTGCGACCATCTCCGGCAGCACAATGGTCATGAGTGTGTCCACCGTTGCTTCCAAAGCACCCTTCGAATCGGTCATCAGGATGATCTTGCCGCCCCGAGCCGCAACTTCTTGCATATTCGAGACGGTCTTTTCGAAGACCTCGTCATAAGGCGCGATCACCACCACAGGCACTGCCTCATCTATCAGCGCGATCGGTCCGTGCTTGAGCTCGCCGGCGGCATAACCTTCTGAGTGGATATAGGCAATTTCCTTCAGCTTGAGTGCGCCCTCCAGTGCCAGGGGGGCCGATGTGCCACGACCTAGATAGAGCACGTCCCTTGTGTCGGCGATATAACGCGCGAGCTTCTCGATCTGCGGCTCAATCAACAGTGCCGTAGCAATCAACCGCGGCACTTCGATAAGCGCACGCACAAGCTTCGTTTCCTCGATCTCAGACAGTTTATCGCGCTCTTTGCCTGCTGCGACGGCAAGCGCGGCCAATACCATCAGCTGGCAGATGAATGCCTTGGTGGAGGCGACGCCGATTTCTGGCCCCGCCAGCGTCGGCAGAACGGATTCGCTCTCCCGCGCAATCGTCGACGTCGGGACATTGACCACAGATATCGTGTGCACGCCCTGGTCCTTGGCGTATCGCAACGCAGCTAACGTGTCAGCGGTTTCGCCCGACTGCGAGATGACGATCGCGAGATCGCCCCGGCGCAATGGCGCCTCCCTGTAGCGGAACTCGGACGCTACATCGATCTCGACAGGCAAGCGCGCCAGCCGCTCGAACCAGTATTTGGCGATGTGCCCGGCATAGCTTGCAGTGCCGCACGCCGTAATTGAGATGCGCTGAATGGATTTAAAGTCGAATGGCAATGTGAGCGGCAGGGCGACGCGCTCGGCCGCCGTGTCGAGATAATGCGCCAATGTCTTGCCGGCCACTGTCGGCTGTTCGTGAATTTCCTTGGCCATAAAGTGGCGATAATTCGCTTTGTCCACAAGGAGGGACGATACGCCAGACTTTGATGTTTCCCGCTCGACGACAGATCCGTCTACGCTATAGATCACGTACATCGTGCGCGTAAGCACGGCCCAGTCGCCGTCTTCAAGATAGGTGATGGTGTCGGTCAAAGGCGCGAGCGCGATCGCATCCGATCCTAGATACATTTCGCCGTTACCATGCCCGATCGCAAGGGGCGACCCCCTACGCGCGCAGATCAAAAGATCGTCGTGGGCCTTGAACAGGAACGCCAGCGCGAAGGCACCGCGCAGCCGGGGCAGCGACGCTTGTACCGCATCCTGCGGCGAGTAACTCTTCATGAGATAAGATTCGACGAGATGCGCCACCACCTCTGTGTCTGTCTCTGAGTTAAAATGGGCCCCATTCCGCTCCAGTTCGGCTCGCAACTCGCGGAAATTCTCAATGATCCCGTTATGAACGACCGCGACATTTTCCGTCGCATGCGGGTGAGCATTGCTCTCGGTCGGCTTTCCATGGGTCGCCCAGCGGGTATGACCGATTCCCGTGTGACCCGACGGCGGATAATAGCGCAGCCGCTCCTCAAGGTTTCTCAGCTTACCTTCAGCGCGGCGGCGCTCGATATTGAGACCTTCGAGAGTCGCGAGGCCTGCGGAGTCGTAGCCCCGATATTCCAATCTCTTGAGCGAGGCCAGCAACTGCCCAACGACCGGACCACGCCCCAAAATACCAACAATTCCACACATATCGATCAATGCAGCCCAAGTTTAAGGAGTCAGGAACCCGGTCATGAAATTCGCTTGCCCGATGGTAACAGGTGTCGAGTTCGGTTTTCGCGACCGCCTGTACCGCCGCCGCATTCACAAGCGTGAGTTAGATCTCTTTCAGCCATCATCGCTTCGCGGCTACATTCCACTTGTAACTGGCGATCGAGTACAAACGGCGGAGCAGCTCTAGCTTGAATTGTTCCGCGTTCTGGACACGTTTTTCCAGCGCGGGTTTAGGAGACTTATCATACTTGAACCGAGGCAACTTACGCTCGGCCAGGTTAAAGGATTGGCGCCGAAGCTCCATTGTACGAAAGTAAGCTCTCGATATCGAAACGTTCGTCGATCTATACCAACGTTTGCTACTCTTTCTCACTTTGTCGCGCCTCGCCCCTCACTGCCTGCCGCGAGCTGGACATTAGCAACGGCACAGATCATGGTTGATGAGTCGACCCAAGATTGCGTGTTCTGTTCGGAAGTTAAACGCGCTTTGTGGACTGCGGCTCTATGAGCAAGTTTTGGCTGTGTTCTGACTTGCGTGCCGCCATTCCGACAGATGCATTGACGAATGCGAAGTCGCTCTCCCACGCCATGACGAGACCGCACGAAATGCACACTTGCTCCTGAGGACAGATAAGGAGCACAGACCGCCGCTTCTATCTCATTACAAATGTCGCCCAGGGGCAAACGCGCCGCGAGCACGCGTAAGGGCGTTTTGCCATCCATCTCGCCTGCTTAGGAACATCGCGTCGCTAGGGTTACTTGGCTTCATTTTTGAAGCTCAATGTGTTCGCATCCTTCAGTCGAGATATAAATGAATGTATATAGTGTGCATTCCTGCATGATGTGTATGACTGAGCTAACGATCGCTTTCTTTTAATTGCGGGTGGAGCGCGTGTGCGCATCTAGATTTTTCGAGAAACGGCTTCGCAATGGTGTTTCTTTGCGGCGCTACTAAGGGAAACCATGGCGGCTCAGGAGTCAAAACGGCGCGTTGCGCTGATTACGGGCGTCACCGGGCAGGACGGCGCCTATCTCGCCGAATATCTGCTGTCGCTCGGCTATATCGTGCACGGCATCAAGCGCCGCTCGTCCTCGTTCAACACCGCGCGCGTCGATCACCTCTACCAGGACCCGCATGTCGGCAACGGGCCGTTCCTGATGCACTATGGCGACATGACGGATTCGACCAATCTGATCCGCCTGATGCAGCAGATCCGCCCCACCGAGATCTACAATCTCGCCGCGCAGAGCCACGTCGCCGTCAGCTTCGAGAGCCCGGAATATACCGCCAATGCCGACGCCATCGGCGTGCTGCGCCTCCTGGAGGCGATCCGCATCCTCGGCATGGAGAAGCAGACGCGGTTCTACCAGGCCTCGACCTCCGAGCTCTACGGCCTCGTGCAGGAGATCCCGCAGAAGGAGACCACGCCGTTCTATCCGCGCTCGCCTTATGGCGTCGCCAAGCTCTACGGCTACTGGATCACGGTGAACTACCGCGAAGCCTATGGCATGTTCGCCAGCAACGGCATCCTGTTCAACCACGAGAGCCCGATCCGCGGTGAGACCTTCGTCACCCGCAAGATCACCCGCGCCGTCGCTCGGATCGAAGTCGGCCTCGAGGACACGCTCTATCTCGGCAATCTCGAAGCCAAGCGCGACTGGGGGCATGCGAAGGACTACGTCGAAGGCATGCACATGATCCTCCAGGCCGACAAGCCTGACGATTTCGTGCTCGCCACCGGCGAGACGCGCTCGGTGCGCGAAATGGTCGAGCTGGCCTTTGCGCAGGTCGGCCGCCGCATCGCGTGGCGCGGGCAGGGCGTCGACGAGACCGGCGTCGATGAGACGACCGGCAAGACCGTGGTGAAGATCGATCCCACCTATTTCCGACCGACCGAGGTCGATCTCCTGGTCGGTGACGCCAGCAAGGCGCGCCAGGTGCTCGGCTGGAAGCCGAAACGGACGTTTGCGCAGCTCGTCGAGGAGATGGTGGCGAGCGATCTGGCGGAGGCAAAACGGGACGCCGGCCGTGGCAAGCACAGCGTTTGAGCTGAAAGATAAAAGCGTCTACGTCGCCGGCCATCGCGGCATGGTCGGAGCCGCGCTGGTGCGCCAGCTCGAACGGGAGGACGTCAAGCTCGTCACGGTGGATCGCCGCGAGGTCGATCTCTGCAATCAGGCCGCCGTGTTCGACTGGTTCGCGCGCGTGCGGCCGCAGGTGATCTTCCTTGCCGCCGCAAAGGTCGGTGGCATCGTCGCCAACAACACGCTGCGCGCCGAATTCATCTACGACAACATTGCGATCGCGGCCAACGTGATCCATGCCGCGCACCAGAACGGTGCCGAGAAGCTGATGTTTCTGGGCTCGTCCTGCATCTACCCGAAGCTGGCGCCGCAGCCGCTAGGCGAGGATTCCGTGCTGACAGGCCCGCTGGAGCCGACCAACGAGCCTTATGCGATCGCCAAGATCGCCGGCATCAAGATGGTGGAGGCCTATCGCAGCCAGTATGGCAGGGACTTCATAAGCGTGATGCCGACCAATCTCTACGGTCCCGGCGACAATTATCATCCCGAGTACAGCCACGTGGTTGCCGCCCTGGTCCGCCGCTTCCACGAGGCAAAGCTCGCGGGCTCGAAGAGCGTTGTGGTCTGGGGCACCGGCACGCCGCGCCGCGAATTTCTCTACGTTGACGATCTCGCCGACGCTTGCATCCATCTGATGAAGACCTATTCCTCGCCGGAATTGGTCAATATCGGTACCGGCGAGGACATCAGCATCGCCGAGTTAGCACTCATGGTTGCGGCCGCCATCGGTTTTCGCGGTGAGATCAGATTTGACACGTCGCGCCCTGACGGCACACCGCGCAAGCTGCTCGACGTCGGGCGGCTGTCCAGGCTCGGCTGGCGCGCCACGACCTCGCTTGAGGACGGCATTCAGCTGGCGTACCGGGCGTATCGCGCCGACGGCGATGAACGGTACCAAAGTGATCTGCCTGTTCCGGGATAACGGGCCCAATCCTAGGCATCAATCCGCGGTGAATGTCCAGCCGAGCGCACTTGCCGCTCACGTCCTCCAACTTTGCTTCGCAGTTGACAAGCGTTCATTGTCACCGGGCTCGGTCGGACGCCAAGACCCCAAGTGACGCGGTGTATCATAGCTACGACGCAGCCAACCACCATGGCCATGATCGAGACCTGCTACCATGAAGTCGAGAGCTCATCGTCTCTAAGCCGCTAAGTGCCGACCGCTGGACGGTCATTAGTCGGAAGCTTACTGGTGTCCCTTTCCTCTCGGCCAACGCCTTAGCGATGGTCTGTCATCATCCTCGCTGACAGCGTAACGATGGACATGAGCGCGCCCAATATCCCAAACGCCACGCGCAAGCCAAACATGTGTGCGACGAGCCCAATGCCGGCGGGTCCAACGAGTATACCCGCGTAGCCGGCTGTCGTGACAACCGCGATCGCAACGGCTGGCGGCATTATTTTCTGTTTGCCGGCGCGTCGACAAAGTACAGGTACAACATTAGAAATGCCCAATCCAATGAGCAGGAACCCCGCCATAGCAATTAACGCAACGGGCGCGGCCACCACAGCCAAGAATCCTGTTACGATCGGCAGAGTCCCAAGTATCAATATGGCACGGTCACCGATTCGCGCCACCACGGCATCTCCACCGAGACGCCCTGCGGCCATTGCGATTGAGAAGAGCATACAACCAATGCCCCCATGCGCTTCCGCGAGAAGATCTCGTTCAACGAGAAGCAAAGCGCTCCAATCGAGCATTGAACCTTCGACAAGGAAAGTGATAGCCGCGAGCACAGCTATTAGCAACACGCTGCGATTGGGCAAAACAAACGATGGCCCCTGCTGCCCCGCCCAAGCCGCGAGCAACCCCGGCCAGGCCGATACAATCGCGATCGTCATCAGCGCCGAACAGACCAACGTCGAAAAAAGCGGGCCAAGCTGCAGCGACAGGAGCGAGGTCACGGCGGCAGAGCCGGTGAATTCCCCAATGCTGTACTGGGCGTGGAAGCCAGACATCAATGGACGGCCCGTGACGCGCTCCAATTCAATCGCGTGAATGTTCATGGCTACATCGATCGAGCCCAGTGAAACGCCGAAGCAAACAGCGTAGCACCGAGCCTGACAGGTGTGTTGGCAATTCCAAGGCACGGCAATAAGATCGCGAGTCCAAGTCCCCCAAGGATAATGGGCTTGCTGCCGTACCGCGCATTCAATACGCCGGTCAAAAGCATCGCGATAACGGATCCCGTTCCGAGACAGAGCAACAGAAAACCAAGCATGCGGTCACCGACCGCGAGCCGCTCCTTGGCGAGGGGCACCAAAGGCGCCCAGGTCGCGAGGCCGAATCCGGCCACAAAAAATGCGAGCCGGATCCCAAGCAGGCCGGCAGACCAATTAGCAGGCAGTATCACGGGCGCTCCTGAGAGAACGGGGCCGCGAGCGCGACGCCCCTCATCCTGCGTGCGTCGCCTGCAGGCGGCGCTATCGACAATGATGGCCTCAAGCTGGCATTCTTTATCCCTGCAAATGCAATGCCGTCACAAAATTAGTAGACTACCTCACTAGGCAAGCGGACGGTGATCGTCGAGCCCGTGGATAGGGTGTGTCGGTTGTTCCTTCCCGGTTAAGCTGGCCATAAGAGGGTGACAGTTTTTGCTGATCTGCGACAACCGGAGGCGCAACGCTCACTGTGGCTTTGTCGCAAAGCCTACAAACCTCGCAAAGCCAACGGGGCGTGAAGATCTCGATTCGTAAGGTAACGTGAAGCGATCGCAGGCTCCTTCGCGTACCACACTGAGCGAACCTGGATTGATTTTATCGTCATTGCTTGGCCATCTGGGCATCAGCAGCGCCGGTGAGGTCGAGATCGGCAGCGATCTTCGCGCGGCCGGAGCTCGCATCGGCACGATGATCGGACGCGATCGCGACATAGACCGCCGGCAGCACGAAGAGCGTGAACAGCGTGCCCACAGACATGCCCGCGACGAGCACGAGCCCGATCGAGAAGCGACTCGCGGCGCCAGCTCCCGTTGCGGTCATCAGGGGTATGAAGCCCGTGACCATCGCCGCAGTGGTCATCAAGATCGGACGCAGTCGGACGCGCGCCGCCATCTCTATAGCCGAGCGACGGTTAAGTCTCTCTTTGAGCTGCAGCTCATTGGCGAACTCAACCATCAGGATGCCGTGCTTGGAAATTAACCCGACCAGTGTCAACAGTCCGATCTGGGTGTAGATGTTCATCGTCGCCCAGCCAAAGAATGGCGGGATCAAGGCGCCGACGATTGCCATCGGCACGCTGATCAGGATGATGAGGGGATCGCGCAGACTTTCGAACTGCGCCGCAAGCACCAAGAATATGATTATGAGTGCAAATGCAAAGGCAATGGCCAGTTGGTTACCCTCGTGCACATATTGGCGCGCGTCGGCAAGGAAGTCGTGACTGAAGCCTGCGGGCAGTTTCTTCGCCTCCGCTTCCAGGAAGTCCACAGCCTGACCGATCGTGACGCCGGGCATCGGCACAGCCTGAAAGGTCGCGCAGTTGAGCTGATTGTAGTGGGTGAGCGCGTTCGGATCGGTTGCAGTCTCGATGGAGACTACGGTCGAAAGCGGAAGCATCGAGCCCCCCGCAGTCTTCACATAATAGCTCCCGATTGCTTGCGGCGCCAGGCGTTCTTCGCGGGGCACCTGCGGGATCACCTCGTAGGAGCGGCCCTGCAAATTGAAGCGGTTGACGTAGTTTCCGCCGAGTAAGGTGGCGAGCGCGTTTCCGATGGTCTGCATGGTGATGCCAAGCTCGTTGGCCTTGGATCGATCAACCTTGATTCGCACCACCGGCCGGTTGAACTCGAGGTCGGAGTCGCTCACCATGAATAGACCGCTCTTCTGCGCGGCTTCCTTCAGCTTCGACATCTGCTCGTAGACGGATTGGAAGTCAAACGTCGAATTGATCACCATCTGCACTGGTAGGCCATCCGAACCGCCCGGAAGTGGCGGCAAACTAAAGGCAAACGCGTTGATGCCTTCAATTTTGGACAGCTCGGCCTGGAGGAGCGACTTAAGCAAGATCGATGAGCGCTTGCGCTCGTCCCATGCCTTGAGCAACATGCCGGCCATGCCACTCTGCTGGCCGCCAACACCATTGAGTACAAAGCTCAAATCGGTCTCTGGGAATTTTTGGAGCGCGTGTTCGAGCTTGGTGCCGTAATAATCGAGGTAGTCGATATTGGCGTATCTCGGCGCCTTGGTTAAAGCGAATACGATACCTTGATCCTCCTCGGGTGCGAGTTCCTTGGAAGTATTCACATAAAGAAAGCCGACGAGGCCCAGCATGGTCAGCGCAAACAGGCCGGTAATCGGACGATAGTCGAGCGAGCGGTCGAGCTTTCGGCCGTACCATCGTGTCATGGTGCTGAACCCGCGGTTCACAAATGTTGCAAACCGCCCCCCCTCTGCGCGCCTCAGGAAGACCGAGCACATCATCGGCGATAGGATCAAAGCAATCACGCCCGACACGATCACCGCTCCTGCCAGCGTAAACGCAAACTCGCGGAACAGCGCGCCAGTGAGGCCGCCGAGAAACCCGATTGGAGCATATACCGCAGCCAAGGTAATCGTCATGGAGACGACGGGGCCGACGATTTCGTGCGCGCCCCTTATAGCAGCCTCTAGAGGCGGCGCACCTTCTTCCAAATGGCGATGAATGTTCTCCACCACAACGATCGCGTCATCGACCACGAGACCGATTGCGAGAACCATCGCAAGGAACGTCAGGAGATTGAATGAAAACCCCAGCGCCAGCATCATGCTGCAGACACCAACAAGCGAGAGCGGAATAGTGACCACAGGAATGATGACCGACCGCAGCGACGCCAGGAAAAGGAAGATTACCGCCACCACGATCACGACGGCTTGGATGAGCGTCTTCTCCACCTCATCGAGCGACGATTGAATGAATTTAGTGGAGTCGTAGGCCACGTTCATCTTCAGTGACGGCGGCAGGTTACGCTCCATTTCTGGAAACAGCGCCCGAACGCCTCGCGCTATGTTTAGCGGATTGCCTTGCGGGCTTGCTCGGACGCCGATAAAGACCGCGTGCTCGCCGTTTATAGTGACGCTAGTGTCAGTGGTCTGCGCGGCAAGCTCGACTATCGCAATGTCCGCTATGCGCACAAAGCCACCGTCATTGGATTTGACGATCATGCGCTTGAAGTCATCGACACTCCGCAGATCCGTGTTTGCCGTGACATCGGAGATAGTGAAATAGCCCTTGGTCTGGCCGGCCGCGGCCTGGAAGTTGTTAGCGGCGAGTGCAGCCGACACTTCGGCCGGCGACACGCCGTGCCCTGCCATTTTCGCGGTATCGAGCCATAGCCGCATCGCAAAGCTCTGGCCGCCCAGGATGTCTGCCGCTGCGACGCCGTCGACCGTTGACATAGCGGGCTGCACAACGCGCGAGAGGTAGTCGGAGATCGCGCTGGCCGCCAGTTCCTCGCTGGAGAAGGCGATATACATGACAGCGGTGGCCTGACCGGACGACTTAGTGACGACCGGATCGTTTGATTCCTTCGGAATTAAGTATTTAACTGAGTTTACTTTGGAGAGCACCTCGGTGAGCGCTTCATTGGGATCAAAATTGAGCTTGATGTAGACTTGGATCGTGGAGGTACCGAGCACCGATGAGGAAATAACGTAGTCGACGCCCTCGGCGGAAGCGACTGCCTGCTCCAGGGGAGTGGTGATGAACCCCTGGATCGTGTCGGCCGAGGCCCCAGGATAGGAAGTAGTGATATTGACGACCGTATTAGATAGCTTGGGATATTGCCGGATCGGCAGTACCGTGGCCGCGCGAACGCCGATCAGTAAGATCAGGCAACTAACGACGACAGACAATACCGGACGTTTGATGAAAAGCTCGGTAAATGCCATCTCGACTCGCATTTCAAGAGGGGTATGCAAATTCGCCGGCAACGTACACCAGCGATGATCATCAATGCGGCGACTGTACTAGAGACCCGAGCACAAGCGACGCGTTATTGGCTACTCTAAGAGCTCACGCGCTGGCTAGCGCGGACGCCCTGGCCTCCGCTTCCAATTTCGTCGCTCAATAAAGTGCTATTCCGCTGATCTGGTGGCTGATCGGGATCTCGATAGTGGCACCTTCTAGGAAGCTCCTGCCCTTTTTGCGTGCAACAAGATGTTCGTCTCAACACCTGATTGGAACGCGCCGACTTCTGCAAGGCATCAGTTCAAACTTCGCACTGAACCGCAGATCGAATGATCTAGGTTCGACATCGAAAGTACAAACGATCTAACCGGCGCTCAATTCTACAAAGGTAAGTGGGTGATATAGCATCGGCTGCAAAGCACTAAACCAAGGTTTGTCGAATTGGCCGCTGATCGCCGTCAACAAGACTTACAGGGTTGCCGGACACAACGTTCACGGCCCCACACATTCCGTGCGCACGCACTGTCGCTTAGCTGACGCGCCGAACAAATTCGTATCGGCGCTCGCCCTCTGCTACCAGCTCGATCCGCCTCTCGTAACAGTGGCTTGAGTGTTTCTTGCTCGATACACTGCCCACGGTTTGGCCACTCATTACGCTACCGGGTTGGCAACGCCAGTATTACGTTGTCGATCAGCCGCGTTGAGCCAACATAGGCGACCGCACAAAGCGCCGCGGGGCGCAGCAGTGGCCTCGGTTGCGATCTGTTTTACCTGTGTGACGCGGTCGTCGAACGCTCCGACTTCCGGGCACGTGGCAGCCAGGGTTTGGCTTGGCGATGCAAAATGTCTTATGCAGCGATCACGGTCCATCCAAGCCTTCTTCGCGGAAAGCTTGGCCGTTTGGCGAAACTGCAGCGCGCTGCAGTCTTCGTCACGCCACCTTACGATTACGCTTGGCACTATGGTCCCTCGGCCATTCCGCGTCAGAGGCGCATTCTTATGGATATCCATCCGATCATCACGGGAGTACGCTAAGATTCGGCATCTTCAGCTTCCTCGTTCAGGGATGGACAACCGACCGAAAACTCACATCTAAGTGGTCTCACAGGCATCCTATTCGAAGCGGCGGCCCCTTGCGGCCCTCTAGAAGCGCGCGTATGCGCGCAGCGATCTGCCGTGCTTCGTTCGGCCGCAGGTTGGGCGTCATGCAATCGAGTATGGCTAGCATCGCCTGAACTTCGTCGATGTTAAATATTGCGGCGTCGCGATCTGATGGTCCCAGCGACTGATCGGCGGCACGGGCTTGATTGGCCGCAAGCACCGCAAGGGCTTGCGACCGCAAGGACATGATATGCCGCTCGAATATATGCATTTGTTGGCCTGAGCTGCCCTGTGGGCATAGTGCCGCAAGCGCTGGTGGCCAACCCCGTCACGAAGACTGGAGTTGGCCACCTTTGCTCCCGGGAGGCTCAAATCCTCAAGGCTATCAACTTGTATCGTCTAGAAGTACCGAAGGGCACCTACCAAAATCGGTCGGTCCCATCCTCACCGGCGGCTCTCTAAGCTAGGTCTTCGCCCTTAGATAAATTGGAGACACCAGCATGCCCAGACACGAGCGCTGTGCATAAACAGGAATGAACGGCCAAACGCGCATGAGAGACGCGAGAACGTTGACGGAGTAAATCCAGACGGAGCGCGATAGAGGCAGTCCCTTGGAAAGTTTATCCGAGACCTCGAAAGCCACGACAGGGAGTATCGGCAACGCAGTCGGCGTCGTCGTCGCTACACACGGCGGACACAATTGCACCAAGATAACCGCGGCCGCGGCTTCGCAGGCAAACCTCCTTCCCTTCCAGGGGGTTGGTGATGATTGATCGGAAGCAGTGCGGCGCGGCTCGGCGCCGTTTGGTGGCACTGGCGCAGACGTTGTCCCTTGCCCGTCCCCATTGCTAATTGAACTTAGCACTCGGCGCTCGTCCCCCACGGGGCAGCGCTGCCCCTGCAACCCCGCTAACAGGCTCCAAGCTCAGCTAGCGGTGGCAAAATGCTAATCGGGAGCTTAGCGCTCGCAACACGAGTAATATTGCCAGAACGAGACCTAGCCCGTAAGTCGGAAGCAGTGCGAACACGGCTCGGCGCCTGACGGCCTGGGGGCATCATGAGGCACGATCTCTGCCGCATCCGCGGTGCAATGAGCTTAACGGAAGCGTAACTCGGCACATGGTGGTCCTTCAGCTCATGCGCTGTCCCTGCCACGCCCCCGTTAAACCCAACGATTGTTTATCGGGGCTGGCTTACCGAAAGCTGACAGACCTGCGCAGCAATTTACATAACGAAAAGCAGCCCATGTGGCCGCTTGCCACCGAGAGCGATATCGACGTTTACCTCTCGGATAGTAGCCACTCGGCATGTTTGCGATCAGCGGCAGCCGCTCCGGGGCAACGCGCCGGATAGCGCGCAGCCAATCCACTGCACGTTTATGACTGAGTGACCTCACGCCCCCCGGCTCGTGCCGGCTTTTTGACCGCGCAGGACTGGCCATTCGGATCGCGCATCAGTTGCTTTCGAACCCGAATACGCCGCGCCGCTTACCGGCGTCCGCTCCACGCTAGGTTCTCGTACCGAAGATGATTGTGTCCGTTTCGCCAAAATGCGCTACCAAGCCTTCATGAGGCCCATTAGCCTGTGAGCGTCTAAACTAGACTGAATTGGCGAGTTCGACAGAAAGCAGCGCGCATGCGACTCGGCGCCTATATCAAGGAGCTTTCCCTATCACGTGCCGCTGGCTCAGTAGTTAGCCCCCGGGGATCACAAGGTAAGGCACCCGGCTTTCCTGCGATGCCCGTCGCCTCAGGGTACGGTGGGACTTTAGCGATAGAGCGTCCTCGGGTGACCTACCAGCATTGGTGGTCATGCACAGCAATCGAGAAACTGCTGGTCGAACTTGAAGATATGCGCGTTTACCCCGCTGATCCTGGGCAGGTTGAACTTCCCCGCTGCTCCGGTGGGTGCCCGTGGATAGCTGATTACGGTGCCTCCTCAGCATAGATTGCCCGCGGTGCTTCTCACCTCAGTTAAGCAAGTGATGGGTTCTGGGATCTGATGCTGAGGTCGATCATATCGGTCGTTCGATGCGCACCACGGCTGCCGTGAGCAATACCACTACGTTGTAAACCGTCGAGAACAGCGCGACACTCGAGCCGTTTCGCGGTGGCGGACGTATTGAAGTCGCATCAGAGCTCATCGGCACGATGAGACCCCAACCCTCAATGCAAACTGGAATAGGAACGGTCGTATCAAAGTCTCTTTGATAACGAGTTTGATACGGTCGCCGCCTTTGGCCGTCACAGAGAGGCATGTAAAGCAAAGGAGGACATCAATTGATCAGACCTTCGGGCCTCATCCTGCGGCTCGCCATTCCCGCCTCTCGTCGGTGCATCTTTCGCTCATGGGGCAAAGGGTCGTGGGCCAGCGAAAGGCATCGATTTCGTCAAAGATCGGTACCTATGGTGCGCTTTGCTGGTTCGAACGCCTGTTTCATCGAGGAAGTTATCTGGTGGCGAAGGGCCACGAGGTAACTACGCCAAACTCGGAGGTTGTCTCTCGACGCCGGTGACGATTACGTCGAGCGCGTGGGTCTTACCGTGTGCCGTCGGTCCCTAGACCAAGGTGCCGCTCGTAAGCTGTGACTGCGGCGAACAATATAGTTCCCCACGCGCTTGGCTCATCAGTTACGGCGAGATTGTCAGGTAAGACAAGAACTTCGGATGCCAAGCACGCGCCGACGCGGGAGATATCTTCCAAAAGAAGCGGCTCCAAAAACTAAATTTCCTCCCGGCCCGTTTCCACGCAATATCCAGGCTCATCGGCCTGGCCCTAGTAGTCCGCCGATCATTGCCCGAACCGCGAAGATCATTTCCGCTCGCCTGGATAGACCTGCTAGAGACATTTGAGCCATCGGGTCCAATCAGAGCGAACTGGTGGCGAAATCGATAGCTGGAACAGAGTCCGTGACGGAGCCCGGAGTTTCCACCCTGGTATTCGCTAGATTGAGACGATATGCCCCTCCGAGCAGTATCAATTCGGCGCAAGCAAGGCCGTTCGCTCCCCTCTTTTTCATCGATTAAGCACCCGATTGCACGACGAGCTCATAGCGGCCGTTGCACTTAGTTATCATCCGAGCAGGATGCTCGAGATGATCAGTCCCCACCACCTCTTGTCGACTGGCGCCAGCGCGGGTGCGTGCACCTCGTTGAGCCTCGCGATGGCGTAGAGGCTCGATCGTGCGGGAAGCTGATCGTAAATTTGTCTTGCAGACGAATCCAGACAAGGCGATCTTACGTCTCGCGCGAGTACTTGCTCGGGTGGCCGCGAGGGAAGATCATGAAAGAGAGCTCGCCAATCGAAGAGACGACAAGGAAAAGAGCGACGATCTATGCTCGATTCTCAACCGATCTGCAGAACGAGCGGTCGATTGAGGATCAGCTTTCACTTTGTCAAAGCTATGCCGAGCGCCAAGGTTTGACTGTTGTCAGTACCCATGAAGATCGGGCTCGTTCAGGCGGGTCCGTCATGGGCCGCGAAGGCCTTCTGCGGATGTTGGACCAGGCGCGAGAGAGATCCTTCGACGTGGTAATCGTCGAAGCGCTCGATCGCCTCTCTCGCGACATGGAAGATCTCGCTGGCATTCATAAGCGGCTGTCATTTCTCGGGATCGAGATCCGGGCGGTCCACGAGGGAGTCGTTAACACTGTGCTGGTCGGCCTTCGCGGTTTGGTCGGACAACTCTATCGTGAGGACAACGCGCACAAAGTGCGTCGCGGCCAAGCGGGGCGGGTCAAGCAAGGTTTGGCTGGCGGCGGCCTGACATACGGGTACGCCGCGGTCACTGGAAGAAGCGGCGAACGAGTGGTTGTCGAGACCGAGGCACAAGTGATCCGGCGCATATTTCAGGAATACGTGGACGGTCGTACGCCTCGGGAGATCGCGCATGATCTCAATAAGGAGGGGGTATCACCTCCGCGGGGGCGAGCCTGGAACGCCTCAACAATCAATGGCAATCAAGAGAGGGGCGCCGGCATTCTGCTGAACGAACTCTATATGGGGCGCCTTATCTGGAACAAAGTCAGGATGGTGAAAGATCCCGACTCGGGGAAGCGCCTGTCACGACCAAATCCGAGGAGTGACTGGCAGATCGCTGAAGTGCCGCATCTTGCAATTGTCAGTCCAGAGTTGTTCACAGCCGCCCAGCAACGCAAAGGGGAGCGCAGCCACGGCCACCCCAGCCATCAACGTCGGCCCCGTCGGATGTTATCTGGCTTACTCCGTTGCGGTTCATGCGGCTCGGGTATGGCAACGAATGGACAGGACAAATCGGGGCGCGTTCGGATTCGTTGCTCGGCGGCCACCGAAAGTGGCACGTGTCCTGACGCCAAGACGTTCTATTTAGACACGGTCGAGAGTGCAGTCCTCAGCGGGCTAAAGGCCGAATTGCGCGCGCCGAAGGTTCTTTCGGAATACGTGCACACATATCTAGAGGAGCGGAAGCGCCTCGCAGCTACATCAAACGCAAAACGGCAGCGCCTTGAGCAGCAGCTTGGGCAATTAAACCGGGAGATAGAACGACTGGTGGATGCGATCGCAAAAGGACATGGCGATCCGTCTGTTCTCGGACCGCGATCAACCGCACTGGATGTCGAACGAAAGCGGATATCCGAGGAGTTGCAGAGTGAACCCCTCGCCCCGAAGGAAATCGCGCTGCATCCGGCCATCCTCAAACGATACGAGGAGCAACTCGGTCGGCTTGAAGAAGCACTAGCAATAGGTGCCAGTGCGGGCGACGGAGAGGCCGCAGAAGCCATCAGAGACCTGGTCGAGACGGTCACTGTGTTCCGCGATCCAGCGCGCCCAGGTGGTGTAGCCGTCGAGATAGCAGGCCGGCTAAATGCCTTGCTCGGGGAAAACGCCTATCCCAACCAAGTCAAAGGAGTGTGGGGAAAGGTGGTAGCGGGGGAGGGACTCGAACCCCCGACCCCAGGATTATGATTCCCGTGCTCTAACCAGCTGAGCTACCCCGCCACAGGGATCGCGGCGGCGAATAAGGCCGATCTCGCGAACGCGCGGCATATAAGGAAGGGGGCGGCGGGAAGTCAAGCAAAGTGGGGGCGATTGAGGGCGTGATTTCGCAGGCGAAATCGCCCCGTCTGGGACCGAACTCGCCCATTTGCCCGCACTGGACTCGCGGAGAGTCCCCCTCACCCGGAATCCGCGCCTTTGCGCGGATCCGGCCTCTCCCCGCGCGCGGGGAGAGGCGAAGGAATCCACCTATTTCGGCCGTACCGTCGGGTCGCCGCCGGGGCTGCCGGGGGCGGGATGACGGGCATGCTGCCGTCCGTGCTCGGCGCGGGGGCGTGCATTTCGGGGTCGACGCCCGCGGGCGGGCAGATCACGCCGTCGGATTTTGCCAGTTTGTCGCCGAGCGGTTCCCGGGCCTGGCCGGTGGTGGTGCCGTCAGGCGCCGTGGCGCGGTTCGGGCGGTCCTGCGGGGTGCAGTTGGCCGCATGTTGCGGGGATGGCGGCGCGGTCTGTTGCGGCGGCGTCGCCGGGGCGGGCGGAGCCTGCGCGATCGCACTGCCTGAGGCGGCGATCAGAAGGCTGACCAGGATGATGTTTGATGTCGTGCGCATGGGACGGAAACGCGCAGGCCGCGCGGGGCGTTCCCGGGTCGAGTGCGATGTGATCGGATGAATAGGTTGCCTGTGGCCATCCTTCGAGACGCCCGCTTTGCGGGCTGCTCAGGATGAGGTCACGTTGCGAAGCAACAGGCGCGCCACCCGACAGCGCAAGCGCGAAAAATCGCGCTCACGATTTGCGGTAGCGGATCAGCGAGAAATGGCCCATCGGCGGCATTGGCCTGCGCTCCGCGAGCGTGACCCCACCGTGCCTGGCGGCCCAGCCTTCGAGGCGGGCCCACGGGAACTCCGGACGCCAGCCGAGACGGCGGGCGAGCGGCGCGAAGGCGAGCTCGGAGAGTTTGCGAAAACCCTTCTCGGCGCCGATGTGGTTGACCAGGATCAACTCGCCGCCGGGCTTGAGCACGCGCACGAACTCGTCGAGCGTGCCTTCGGGGTCGGGAACGGCGGTGATGACATATTGCGCGACCACCGCGTCGAAGAAGTTTCCGGGGAAGGCGAGGTTCTTCGCATCCATCACCGAGAGCACTTCGACGTTGCTGAGGCGCAGCGCGCGCACGCGCGCCTGCGCCTTGCGCAGCATCGGCTCGGAAATATCGACGCCGCAGATTTTTGTGGTGCGCGCGTAATCCGACAACGACAGACCGGTGCCGACACCGACATCGAGGATGCGGCCGCCGATGCGGTCGGCCTCCGCGATGGTGGACTGCCGGCCGGCATCGAAGACCTTGCCGAACACGAGATCGTAGACCGGCGCCCAGCG
This sequence comes from Bradyrhizobium sp. CB2312, assembly GCF_029714425.1. NCBI lineage: Bacteria > Pseudomonadati > Pseudomonadota > Alphaproteobacteria > Hyphomicrobiales > Nitrobacteraceae > Bradyrhizobium > Bradyrhizobium sp. CB2312. The sequence goes on from NZ_CP121668.1 coordinate 8,782,786, forward strand.
GCCATAGGCCTTCTCGACCCCGGCCCGCGAGATGTCTGCTGCCATGCCCCCTGCCCCGGAAATTACTTAGCCGCGGACGGCTTCCGCGAGTGGCCTCGCTGAACTCGCCGCCACCTTCGCGGCGGCGCTCTGGATAAAGCCACCGCCGAGCACGCGCGCCTGCCCAGACGGCGCGTCATAGAACACGCAGGCCTGTCCCGGCGAGACGCCCTCTTCGCCGGCGACGAGCTCGACCTCGTAATGACCGTTCGCACCGCGCAGCCAGGCCGGCTGCGGCGAGCGGGTCGAGCGCACGCGCACGAACATTTCGAGGCCGCCTCCGATGGCGCGATCGATGTCGCCGCCGCCGATCCAGTTGACGTCGCGCAAGCTGATGCGGTGCATCTTCAGCGCATCACGCGGGCCGACGACGACGCGGCGGTTTGCGGCATCGAGCCGCACCACGAACAGCGGCGCGTGGGCCGCAATGCCGAGGCCGCGGCGCTGGCCGACGGTGAAATTGGCGATGCCGTTGTGCCGGCCGAGCACGCGTCCGTCGAGATCGACGATGTCGCCGGGGTCCATCGCGTTCGGACGCAGGCGCGTGATGATGTCGGTGTAGCGGCCCGTCGGCACGAAGCAGATGTCCTGGCTGTCGTGCTTGTCGGCGACCGCGAGACCAAAGCGGCGCGCGAGCTCGCGCGTCTCGGGCTTGGTCATGTCGCCGAGCGGGAAGCGCAGGAAATCGAGCTGCTCCTGCGTGGTCGCGAACAGGAAGTAGCTCTGGTCGCGGTCGCTGTCGGCGGCGCAGACCAGCGCGCGCGAACCGTCCTCGCGGCGGCGCGAGGCGACGTAATGTCCGGTGGCGAGCGCCTGCGCGCCTAACTCTCGCGCGGTCTTCAGCAGGTCGCGGAATTTGACGGAGCGGTTGCACTCGATGCACGGCACCGGCGTCTCGCCGAGCGCATAGCTGTCGGCAAAGTTGTCGATGACGGACTCGCGAAAGCGATCCTCGTAGTCGAGCACGTAATGGGGAATGCCGAGCTTGGCGGCGACGTCGCGGGCGTCGTGGATGTCCTGGCCGGCGCAGCAGGCGCCCTTGCGGTGGGTCGCCGCGCCATGATCGTAGAGCTGGAGCGTGATCCCAACGACGTCGTAGCCTTCGGCCTTCAACAGCGCAGCCGTCGTCGAAGAATCGACGCCGCCCGACATGGCAACGACGACCCTGGTGTCCTCAGGACGGCCTTCGAGATCCAGACTGTTGAGCATGGCTTTAAAGTTTGTGACGGCGGCGTTCGGCGATCCGCGATTTGCTTCTGACCGGGACATCGGCGCTCCCCGGGAACTTTGGTTCCCGAAGGGCACGGCTTGCCCGGTCGAAAGCGGCTGAGAGCTGCCTCTTTAATATAGGCGCCATTCCGGTGAAGCAATCGCGCCGGCCGGACGCTTAGGGCAATTCTTGCCGGGGCGGCAGAAATGGCGGGGGCCGGCAGGAGGCGCGGGCGGCGACACCAATTCATCAAGATATTGATTTTATTACATAAACTGAACATCAGGGAGGCTGGCCCGCTCCTTGCTCCCTCCTTACGCCGAAGATGTTTCCAAGAGGTCGCCTGTGGTCGGTCGGACGTCAGATGTAGCCGCCAGCGTGCAAGTTCCGAGCGCGCAGCAAAAGCCTGCGAAGCCGCAGAGCAGCAAAGATGCGTCGGACTCCTTCGGCTCGCTGGTCGACAGCAACACCCAGGCGATCAGCAACAACGCGGCCTCGCAGGACACCGCCCCGCGCCGGACCGATTCCGCGACGTCGTCCGCGTCCGCCTCGGACCGGAGCACGCGCGAGCCGTCATCGACCGAGCCCTCCTCGCAGAGCAAGGCGCGCGACGACACCGATTCGTCCGCGAGCGCCGGCACGGACACGACGACAGATTCGGCCAAAGCGGCGGACAAGACCGGCAAGACCAAGGACAAGTCCGAGACCTCCGACGCCAAGCCGGCGGACAAGTCCGACGAGACCAAGGCTGACAAGACCGACACCAGCGACGGGCTTGCCGCCGCCGTCGATGCCGCAGCGGCCGCGCAGACCGACGCGACGCAGGCAGCCGTGCCCGATCCGAACGCGATTCCCGTTGCCGCGCCCGTCGTGCCGGTCGATCCGAATGTGGCCGCGGGCCAGGCCAGCGACGCCGCATCTTCGCCGCTGACTATCGCCGCTGCCGGCCTTGCCGCCAGCGCCTCCACCGCGGCGCAGATCGCGGGCACCAAGACCGACACCGCAACGCCGGGCGACAAGAGCGCCAAGACGGCCGGCGCCAAGGTCGATGCCGACACCTCGGCAACGCTAGGGGATACGGCCGCCACCACCGATGGCACCGCGACCGATGCCAAGACCAGCGGCGGCCTGATCGCCGTCGCCGACCTCGGCACGCCAAAAACCTCGTTCAAGGCCGCCGCCACCGCGCAAGGGCAGACCGACGTCTCCAATATCGGTCAGGACGCCGGCAAGGCCAACGCCACACAAGCTCAGGCGGCGACGACCGCCAACGCCGCGCATGCGCAAGGCACCAAGCCGCAAGCCGATTCCAGCCTGGTCGACGCCAAGGCCGATGCGAAGGCCGGCGCCACCGATGCGACACCCGCCACCACCACGCACCATGCGGGCGCGCAAGCGGCCGTGCCCGACACCAGCGCGCAGGCCGCCTCCGCCATTCAGGCGCCGCTGACCAATACGACGTCGGCGGCGACCGCTTCGACCGCGACGCTGACCGCGACCGCGGCCACCAATGCGGCCGTGCCGCTCAACGCGGTGCCGATCGAGATCGCCGCCGCCGCGCGCGCCGGCAAGACGCGGTTCGACATCAGCCTCGATCCGGTCGAGCTCGGCCGCATCGACGTCCGCATCAATGTCGACCGCAACGGCCAGGTCACCTCGCATCTCACGGTCGAGAAGCCGGAGACGCTGGCGATGCTGAAGCAGGACGCGCCGCAATTGCAGCGCGCGCTCGACGATGCCGGCTTCAAGACCGGCAGCAACGGGCTGTCCTTCAGCCTGCGCGACCAGAATTCATCGGGCCAGCAGTCCGGCCAGAACAACGACAATGGCGGCAACGCCCGCCGGCTGATCATCAGCGAGGACGAGACCGTGACTGCCGCGCCGGTCGGGCGCGGCTACGGCCGCATGCTCGGATCGAGCAGCGGCGTCGACATCAGAGTGTGAGGAGTATTCGATCATGACCACCACGAATGCCACCACCGCGCCTACGCCCGTCTCCGGCACGACGGACGTCCCGAAATCCTCCTCGAACTCGTCGCTGAGCTCGAGCACGGGCTCGACGCTCGCCGGCAACTTCCAGACCTTCTTGACGCTGCTGACGACGCAGCTGCAGAACCAGAACCCGCTCGATCCGCTCGACACCAACCAGTTCACCCAGCAGCTGGTGCAGTTCGCCGGCGTCGAGCAGCAGCTGAAGACCAACGATTCGCTGTCCCAGCTCGTCACGTTGCAGCAGACCACGCAGGCGACCCAGGCGCTGGGCTTCGTCGGCAAGACGGCACTGGTCGACGGCTCGACCGCAACAATGACGAAATCGTCGGCGACATGGCACCTCAACGTGCCGAGCGACTCCACCGTCGACATCACCGTCGCCAATGCCAGCGGCCAGACCGTGTTCACCGGCAAATACACTGCCTCAGCCGGCACCGATATTCCCTTCACCTGGAACGGCCAGGGCAATGACGGCACGCAATGGCCCGACGGCAAGTACACGATCTCGGCCACCGGCAAGGACGTCGCGAACAACAATGTCGGCATCGCCGCGCAGGTCCAGGGCGTGGTGTCCTCCGTCGACCTCACCCAGTCGCCGCCGCTGCTGACGATCGACGGCGCCAGCTACACGCTGAGCCAGGTGAAGAGCATCATCGCGACCAGCAGCAATTGAGGCCACATAGCGCCGCCACACATTCGGTGTCGTCCCCGCGAAGGCGCGAACCCATACACCCAGGAAGTCGTTATCGCATGAGGTCGTAACCCCGAGTCTTCACCAAACCACTCCCTGGGGTTATGGGTCCCGGGCTCGCGCTTCGCGCGCCCCGGGACGACAGTTGAGAGCTCTGCGGCGTCACCGCGAGCATCTGTTTGTTAGTAAAGTATTTACCTTCTGCCCCGCCCGGCCCGCCGAAACCGCGTTTTCGGCCCCCGGGCCGGCCGCGTTCCCGCAAGATTCAACGAGAATTGTATTGAAGCCTTAGGCTTAGCGGATTTTTAAGCCGCCGGGCGTAGGGTTACCGCGTGAGTTCAGTGGTTGAGAGTTTGTGAGTACGCCATGACAGAACCCCATCGCCCGAGGGTAAAATACGTCATCGGGCCGGACGGCAGTCCGCTGACGATCGCAGATCTGCCCGCGCCCGGCACCAAACGCTGGGTCATCCGCCGCAAGGCCGAAGTCGTCGCCGCTGTGCGTGGCGGGCTTCTCTCCCTTGAGGAGGCCTGCAGCCGTTATACCCTGACGGTCGACGAATTCCTCTCCTGGCAGTTTTCCATCGACCAGCACGGTCTGGCGGGTCTTCGCACCACCCGCATCCAGCAATATCGCCAGTAAGCGATCCGGAAATCTGCTGCTTTTGAACAAAATCGGCCTCGCCCCGCGAGGCCGATTTTTTTCATGTTTGCTTTTGGCACCACTTTTGTCCGACCTCTTAACCTTCGTTAACCATATCGAAACCATCACCTAGGCAATAATTGCCCAGTCGGCCGCTCTTGGAATGCGGGTCGAAGCTGTCGGGGCGGTTGCTTGCAAGGTCTTGCGGACTTCTTAAAAAGTATCGGCGCCGCCCGGTTCGGGGCGATGATCGCGGTCACCGCCGCGCTCATCGGCTTCTTCGCCTTCGTCATCATGCGCGTCACCACGCCGCAGATGACGACCCTGTTCACCGACCTCAGCGTCGAAGATTCCTCCAGCATCATCAAGGACCTGGAACGCCAGGGCATCCAGTTCGAGCTGCGCAACGAGGGCAGCATCATCATGGTGCCCAAGGACAAGGTCACGCGGCTGCGCATGAAGCTCGCCGAGGGCGGCCTGCCCAAGGGCGGCGGCGTCGGCTACGAGGTGTTCGACAAGTCGGACGCGCTCGGCACCACCTCCTTCGTCCAGAACATCAATCACCTGCGCGCCCTCGAGGGCGAGCTCGCCCGCACCATCCGCGCCATCGACCGCATCCAGGCCGCCCGCGTCCACCTCGTGCTGCCCGAGCGCCCGCTGTTTGCGCGCGAGGCGCCGGAGCCGTCGGCCTCGATCGTGGTACGCGTCCGCGGCGCGCTGGAGGCGCAGCAGATCCGCGCCATCCGCCACCTCGTCGCCTCCGCCGTCAACGGGCTGAAGCCGCAGCGGGTCTCGATCGTCGACGAGGCCGGCCAGCTGCTCGCCGACGGCGCCGCGACCGACCCCGAGCAGGCGGTCGGCGACGAGCGCCGCATCGCCTTCGAGAAGCGGATGCGCAAGCAGGTCGAGGACATCGTCTCCTCCGTGGTCGGCTCGGGCCGCGCCCGCGTCCAGCTCTCCGCCGATTTCGATTTCAACAAGGTCACCCAGACCTCGGACAAGTTCGATCCCGAGGGCCGCGTGCTGCGCTCCAGCCAGACCCGGGAAGAGAGCAGCCTCACCGCCGACAACAACGGCCAGGTCACCGTCAACAACGAGCTGCCCGGCAACCAGCAGAACAACGGCGTCGCGGCCAAGGACCAGAGCAAGAAGACGGAAGAGACCAACAATTACGAGATCTCCCGCACCACCAAGACCGAGGTGACCGAGGCCGGCCGGGTCAACCGCATCTCGGTCGCGGTGCTGGTCGACGGCATCTATTCCAAGAACGAGAAGGGCGATCTGGCCTATCAGGACCGCACCAAGGAGCAGCTCGACCGCATCGCCGCGCTGGTGCGCTCGGCCATCGGCTTCGACCAGAAGCGCGGCGACCAGGTCGAGGTCGTCAACCTGCGCTTTGCCGATGCGCCCTCCACTGCCCCGATCAGCGAGCCCTCGGGCTTCCTCGGCATGCTCCAGTTCACCAAGGACGACGTGATGTACTTCGTCGAGCTCGGCGTGATGATGCTGCTCGGCCTCGTCGTGATGTTCATGGTGATCCGCCCGCTGGTCAAGCGCATCCTCGCTTCCGACGAGGTCGCCGCCGCCATCTCCGGCGTCCTCGCCGGCCCCGCCGCGAGCGACGAGGCCGCGCCCGCCGGAAGCCAGCCGCTGTTGCCGGGCGGTGCCGCGAGCGCGATCGACGTCGCCACCATCCAGGGCCAGGTCCACGCCCAGTCCGTTCATCGCGTCGGCGAGCTCGCCGAGCGCAACCCCAACGAAACCGTCGCCATCATCCGCCAGTGGCTCACCGAGCCAGCCAAATAACCTAAGCCAAGTAACTGCCAAGTGAATCAAGAAGTGATCTGACATGGCCGCCACACTGCAAAACGCCAACTCCAACGACATCACCAGCGTGATCTCCACGCTCGGCCAGCGCGCCGGCAGACGCGCCAAGGACGGCAAGGGGGCCGAGCAGCTGTCCGGGCCGCGACGCGCCGCGATCCTCATGCTGGCGCTGGGCGAGCAATATGGCGGCAAGATCTGGTCGCTGCTCGACGACGACGAGGTGCGTCAGCTCTCGCTGGAAATGTCGACGCTCGGCACCGTCGAGGTCGACACCGTCGAGGACATGCTGCTCGAGTTCGTCTCGCGCATGTCGGCCTCGGGCGCGCTGATGGGCAATTTCGACGCAACCGAGCGCCTGCTGCAGCAATACCTGCCGCCGGAGCGCGTCAACGGCATCATGGACGAGATCCGCGGCCCTGCCGGGCGCAACATGTGGGAGAAGCTCTCCAACGTGCAGGAAGAGGTGCTCGCCAACTACCTCAAGAACGAATACCCGCAGACCATCGCCGTCGTGCTCTCGAAGCTGAAGTCGGAGCACGCCGCCCGTGTGCTCGGCATCCTGCCCGAGGAGCTCGCGCTCGACGTCGTCAACCGCATGCTGAAGATGGAAGCGGTGCAGAAGGAGGTGATCGAGAGCGTGGAGAAGACGCTGCGCACCGAGTTCATGTCGAACCTGTCGCAGACCCGCCGCCGCGACGCCCACGAGGTCATGGCGGAAATCTTCAACAATTTCGACCGCCAGACCGAAACCCGCTTCATCACCTCGCTGGAGGAGGACAACCGCGAATCGGCCGAGCGCATCAAGGCGCTGATGTTCACCTTCGACGACCTCGTGAAGCTGGATTCCGGCTCGGCCCAGACCTTGATGCGCAACGTCGACAAGGACAAGCTCGGCGTCGCGCTCAAGAGCGCCAACGAGGACGTCCGCAATTTCTTCTTCGGCAACATGTCCTCGCGCGCGGCCAAGATGCTCCAGGACGACATGGCGGCGATGGGCCCGGTGCGCCTGCGCGACGTCGACGAGGCCCAGGCGCTGCTGGTCAACCTCGCCAAGGACCTCGCCGCCAAGGGTGAGATCATGCTGACCAAGAACCGCGCCGACGACGAGCTGGTGTACTGATGGCGGCTCCGGCAAAATTCCTGTTCGATACCGACTTCGCGGCGCCCGAGCGGACGACGCGCGAGAAGGCCGCAACCGCGGCCGAGATCGCCCAGAAGGTCGCCGAAGCCGAGGCGCGCGCCTATCAGGACGGCTTTGCCGCCGGCCAGCGCGAGGCCAAGGCCGAGAGCGACCGCCGCGTCGCGCTCGCCATGGAAGAGATCAACATCGGCATCCGCGGCGTCGCCGCCGGCATCGGCAACATCGAAAGCAGGATGGAGACCGAGGCGGTCGAGGTCGCGATCGCGGTGGCGCGCAAGCTGTGCGCCGACCTCGTCGCCGCCGAGCCGCTCGGCGAGATCATGGCGCTGGTCAAGGACTGCTTCGCGCATCTGGTCGCGACGCCGCATCTGGTCGTCCGCATCAACGACGCGCTCTACGACGCCGCGCGCGAGAAGATCGAGCGGCTCGCCAAGCAGAGCGGCTTCGAGGGCCGGCTGGTGATCCTGGCCGAGCCTGAAATCGCCACCGGCGACTGCCGGATCGAATGGGCCGATGGCGGCGTCGTGCTGGAACGCGGCGTCATCGCGGCCAAGATCGACGAAATGGTCGGACGCTATATCGCGTCTCGGAGGGGGAGCTAAGCCATGAGCGACACCGACGGACAGGTCCCGCTGCCCGATCTCAACGGTCCGCTACCGCCAACCAACGCGGATGTCGGCTACAACGAGGACGAATATGCGGCGCGCGCCGCCGCCGACCTCGAAGCCGTGTTCGACGTGCCGGTGCAGGTCTCGGCCGTGCTCGGCCGCTCCAAGATGGACGTCGGCGAGCTGCTCAAGCTGGGGCCCGGCACCGTGCTCGAGCTCGACCGCCGCGTCGGCGAGGCCATCGACATCTACGTCAACAACAAGCTGGTCGCCCGCGGCGAAGTCGTCCTGGTCGAGGACAAGCTCGGTGTGACCATGACCGAAATCATCAAGACCGAACGCACGTGATGACGCGCAACAGCGCGACCAGACGGACAGGAGACTGACATGCGGCTTCTCATCGTTGGCACATTGAAGGGCCAGCTCACCACCGCCACCAAGATCGCGATGGAGAACGGCGCCACCGTGACCCATGCCGAGGATCACGAGCAGGCGATGCGCGTGCTGCGCGGCGGCAAGGGCGCCGACCTGCTGCTGGTCGACGTCGCCCTCGACATCCGCGACCTCGTGATGCGGCTGGAGGCCGAACACATCCACGCCCCGATCGTCGCCTGCGGCATCACCAACGACGCCCGCGCGGCGGTCGCTGCGATCCACGCCGGCGCCAAGGAATACATCCCGCTGCCGCCGGACCCGGAGCTGATCGCCGCGGTGCTCGCCGCCGTCGCCAACGATTCCCGCGAGCTAGTCTATCGCGACGACGCCATGGCGCGCGTGATCAAGCTGGCGCAGCAGATCGCGGGCTCGGACGCTTCGGTGATGATCACCGGCGAGTCCGGCACCGGCAAGGAAGTGCTGGCCCGCTACGTCCATATCCGCTCCGCCCGCGCCAAGCGCCCGTTCATCTCGATCAACTGCGCCGCGATCCCCGAGCACCTGCTGGAGTCCGAGCTGTTCGGCCACGAGAAGGGCGCCTTCACCGGCGCGGTCGCCCGCCGCATCGGCAAGTTCGAGGAAGCGACCGGCGGCACGCTGCTGCTGGACGAAATCTCGGAGATGGACGTCCGCCTGCAATCAAAGCTGCTGCGCGCCATCCAGGAGCGCGTGATCGACCGCGTCGGCGGCACCAAGCCGGTGCCGGTGGACATCCGCATCATCGCGACCTCGAACCGCAACCTGGCCGAGGCCGTGCGCGAAGGCACATTCCGCGAGGATCTGCTGTTCCGCCTCAACGTCGTGAATTTGAAGATCCCGCCCCTGCGCGAGCGTCCCGCCGACATTCTCGAACTCGCCCAGCATTTCGTGAAAAAGTACGCCGAGGCTAACGGCGTGCCGATGCGCCCGATCTCGGCGGAGGCGCGCCGCGTACTCTCCACCAACCGCTGGCAGGGCAACGTTCGCGAGCTCGAAAACACCATGCACCGCGCGGTGCTGATGGCGCAGGGTGACGAGATCGGCCCCGACGCGATCATCACGCCGGATGGCGACCGCCTCGACCTCGCCAAGACCGCACCCGCCGTTGCGCACGCCACCATGGCTGCCGAGCAGGTGACGCGCGCGCTGGTGGGACGCACCGTCGCCGACGTCGAGCGCGACTTGATCCTGGAGACGCTCAAGCACTGCCTCGGCAACCGGACCCATGCCGCGAATATCCTGGGCATCTCGATCCGCACGCTGCGCAACAAGCTCAACGAATACGCCGACGGCGGCATCCCGATCCCGCCCGCGGGCACGCCGGGCGAGTATCCGCGCATGCCGGCCATGGGTTGAGCAACAGCTCATCGATCTCGTCAAGCCCGCCCGGGCATTCGCATGAGGCGTGCGAGTGGCCGGGACGAGCCCAGCCACCACCACCGAGTGTCTCGCCTCATGGCGGCGTCACGCTCACAAGAGGCTACTTGCCGGGCGGAACGTAGACGCTTGCAAGCTTCGCGGCCTTCTCCGCGACGCTCTTGAATTCACCCATCTTCCAGGCGCGTACGGTTTCGATTTTGGCGATGGCGCCGCTCGCCGCGGCCGCCATTCCGAGGGCGACAGCATCGGCTCCATCGGGGAACTCCGCTACGATGATCGCGTCGTGTGCGCCTGTTGTCATGAACGCTCCCTGGAGCTTTCCGCCGGCTTTTTCGATAATCGGTCCGATGACCGCGCTGCGATCGGACGGTTTGTCGACCAATCCCTTGATGCCGGCATTTGAGTACGAGACGTATGAGATGAACAACGGCATGTTTTCTCTCCGTCGAAGTTAGAGCGACAACACCTGTGGTTTTGGAAAGAGCCCTCCGAGCGAGAGCAAGGCACGGCCTGCCGACGGCACGCGAGCTGCCTTGAAAATAGAGCTGCGGACCTCGGCACGTCCAACTGGCAGCTTGTGCCGACTATAACCAACTCCGCAATACGGCGCGAACGGTAAGCCAAGCCTACCCATTGGGGCGCGACTATCGTGCCGCCGCGAGTGAAGCAGTTCACTATCGATACGCATCAGGACCGATAGAATTTGGAGTGAGGTGATGTCGGCCACGGACCGCGTCCGCCTTCGCAAACGTGGTTCAACTCGAAAGGGAAAGCCATGGAATACTCCTCGTGGACGATCTCCCGCCTATCGATGATCGTTATGCTGCTCGCCGCCTCGATGACGCTTGCGCGCGCTGACGTGATCATGGACTGGAACGCCAAAGCTGACGCGATCGCTGCCGAGAAGCAAATCCCTCCGGCGCCCCACAGCCGCGCGTTGTCCATGATGCACGTTGCGATGTTCGAGGCGGTCAATGCGATCGACCACCGCTACGCGCCGTACAAGCTCTCGCTGTCCGCGGACCGCTCGACCTCGCGCGAAGCGGCGGCGTCGGTTGCGGCTCACGACGTGCTGCTGTCGATCTATCCAGACCTCAAGCCGGACCTGGATGCAACGCTGACCAATGCTCTGGCGCCGATCACCGACGGCGAGTCCAAGACCGCCGGCATCGCGCTCGGCAAAGAGGCTGCGGGGCAGATTATCGAGCTTCGTGCCAGGGACGGCAGCAGCGCCGTGGAAACGTACCGGCCCCTGACCACGGCGGGCGCCTATGTCCCGACCGTGGTCCCGCTCTTCTCGACCACGGGCGCGACGACGCCTTGGGTCATGACATCGGGATCGCAGTTCCGCCCCGGACCACCGCCCGCGCTTGATTCCGAAGTCTGGACCAAGGACGTCAACGAAATCCGCGAGGTTGGCAGCCGAGGCAGCCCGACCCGGACGCCTGAGCAAACCACGATCGGCCGCTTCTGGTTCTTCGTCGGCGCCCGCACCTACAATCCCATCGTGAGGCAGGCTGCGATGGCCAAGGGCATGGATCTCATCGACTGCGCCCGCCTGTTCGCCTTGACGTCGATGACCGGCAACGACGCCATCGTTGCCGTGTTCGACGCGAAGTACACTTACAATTTCTGGCGACCGATCACGGCCATCCGCAATGCCGATCTGACGGCGAATGCTGCGACGCCCCGCGATGCATCCTGGCTGCCGCTCGGCGACACGCCGATGCATCCGGAATATCCCTGCGCGCACTGCATCGTCTCGGCCGCGATCTCGACCGTGCTGCAAACTGTCGTTGGAGATTTTGGCGAGTTCTCGCTGACCAGCCCCACCGCACCAGGCGTCACACGCAAATGGTCGCGGCTCCAGGACTATAGCGACGAAGTCGCTAATGCGCGCATCTGGGCCGGCTTCCACTACCGCTTCTCGACTGAAGTCGGCAAGGACATGGGCCGAAAGATCGGCGCGTTGACCGTCGCGACGCAGCTTCGCGGCGTGGAGGCAATGGCCCAGCCGAGCCGCTAGGCCGGTTGCCTTTTTCGAAGCGCCGAACACATGGCCGCACCGCATCCGGCGACTAGGTCATGCCTGCGCAAGGCTCTATAACCTCGCGTGAGAACCACGCGAGGATACACATGTCTCAAGCTCAAATCACGGACTGGCTGACGCGGCAGAAGCAGGCCATGATCGACCTTCTGCGCGATGTCGTGAACATCGATTCCGGGTCCTATGACAAGGCAGGCGTCGATGCGGTCGGGGCGCGGTTCGAGCGGCACTTTGCCGAGCACGGCATTCCCTGCCGGCGCGAAGCCAACGCCACCTTCGGCGATGCGATCCATGCTGAGGTGGCAAAGCCCGGCAGCAACGAGAAGCCGGTGCTGTTGATGGGCCATCGCGACACCGTGTTCGGCAAGGGCGAGGCCGGGCGGCGTCCGTTCACGATCAAGGACGGCCGCGCCTATGGGCCCGGCGTCGCCGACATGAAGTCCGGCCTCGTCATGAACGTGTTCGTGGCGACCGCCTTCCACAAATTCGGCGGCTCGCCGCATCCGATCAAGGTGCTGATCACCTCGGACGAGGAGATCGGCTCGCCCTCCTCTCGCCCCGTGATCGAGCGCGAGGGACGCGCGGCGCGTGCCGTGTTCAATTCCGAGCCGGGCCGGCCCACAGGCAACGTCGTGACGGGGCGCAAGGGCGGCATCTTCATGCACATGGCCATCACCGGCAAGGCCGCGCATTCCGGCGCCAATTTTGCCGCCGGCGTCAGCGCCATCGGCGAGCTCGCGCAGAAGATCATTCACATCCATGCGCTGACCGATCTCGACAAGGGCATCACGCTCAATGTCGGCCTGGTCTCCGGTGGACAGTCGGTCAACACCACGGCGCCTTATGCCGAGGGGCAGATCGACCTGCGCTATGTCGACCCCGCAGATCGCGCGCGGATCATGCGCACCATCGAGAGGATCGTCGCGACGTCTTACGTGCCGGGCACCAGCGCGACGCTGACGATCAAGGGCGAGTTCGTGCCCGTGGTGCAGAGCGCGGACTCGAAGGCACTGTTCGAGAACTATCAGGCCGCGGCAAGGCAGGTCGGCCTCACGACGCTGCAGGGCGAGTTCTCCGGCGGCTGCGCCGATTCCGGCTTTACCGCGGCGGTGGGCACGCCGACCATCTGCGGCCTTGGCCCGGTCGGCGGCCTCGCGCACACGCCGGAGGAATATCTGGAGATCGACAGCATCGTGCCGCGCGCACAGGCGCTGGCGCTGGCGATTTTGCGGGGATGAACACAGGTGCGGTAGGGTGGGCAAAGCGAAGTGTGCCCACGAAGCTTTCGCGGCCGCAGAGAGGTGGTGGGCGCGGCGCAAGTGCGCCTTTGCCCACCTTACGAGACTGGCGATCTTGAGAGGCTAGCCGCCGCACACGCCGTCGTCATGCCCGGGCTTGACCCGGCCATGACGAGGAGAGAGCCTCACGAATAACTCGGCGCGTCGGGCTTGCGGAAGATGTGGATGGGGTCGCCGGGGATGATCGGCTTGCCCGAGAACGTCGCATAGGCGTAGAGCGCGAGATAGGCGATCGCGAGCGCGCCGATGGCGTAGAAGGCGAAGGTCGCGACGCGCTTCATCGTTCCGCTCCATTGCCGTCCCGGTGGGACGGCTCAGGGCGCTTCTAGAGCGATGATGGGGAAAAGACCAGCCTGAGGACGGCGATCAAATGCCGCGCCGGCTGCGCGCGGGCACGCTGACATCGGCGAGCCTCGCCGCGTCCTCGTCCTGGTCGACCGCCACATACTGCCCGTGCCAATAGGCCAGCGCAGCGTTGCGGGTCGAGTTCCTGACGTCCCTGACACGACCGATGACGATGCCGTGCGAATGACGCTCGAGGATCTCCTCGACCTCGCAGTCGAACACCGACAAGGCGCCGACCAGCAGCGGAACGCCGGAAACCGCCGTCACCCAGTGGCTGCCGGCGAAGCGATCGGCGCCCTTCAGCCCGCCCTTGCCGGCAAAGCGCTCGGCGACGTCGAGCTGGTCGGCATTGAGGATGCTCACGCCGAAGGCGCCGTGGCGCTTGATCAGCGGGAAGGAAGAGGCATCGCGGTTGATGCTGACCAGCAGCGTCGGCGGCTCGACCGACAGCGAGGTTACGGATGTAACCGTCATGCCGGTGATGTCCTTGCCCCGCCCGGCGGTGATGATGCTGACGCCGCCGGTGAGGTGGCGCATGGCGCCGCGGAAATCGGCGGGCGAGACGGGGATTTCGGTCATGAGGTCGCGGGGCACTACATTCATGGCATGCTCCCCGAAGCGGGGGGTCCTCTCTATTTAGGTACGATCGTCCGCCGACAACAGGTGGCTCAGGATCGAGCCTTCGAGGCCGGCAAGCTCGGCCGAGCCGCGCTCCCGCGGCCGGGCGGCGTTAACCGTGACGTCATGGGCGATGCGGCCCTCCTCGATCACCAGCACCCGGTCGGCCAACGCGACGGCTTCAGAGACGTCGTGGGTGACCAGGATCGCGGTAAAGCCCTGGTCGCGCCAGACCCGCTCCAGGAGGCGCTGCATCGAGATGCGGGTCAGCGCATCCAGCGCACCGAGCGGCTCGTCGAGGGCGAGCACGCGCGGGCGCGACACCAGCGCGCGAGCGAGCGCGACGCGCTGCTTCTGGCCGCCCGACAGCACCGACGGCCACTGGTCGCGCTTGTCGGCAAGACCGACCTCGCTCAGGGCTTTCTCGGCGCGCGCATGCGCATCCTTCGATGCACGATCGCGGCCGAGGCCGACCTCGACATTGGCGAGCACGCGCGCCCAGGGCAACAGCCGCGGCTCCTGGAACATCACGCGGATGTCTTCGGCCTGAACGTCCTGGCCGAAGCTGACGCTGCCGGCATCGATCTTTTCAAGGCCGGCGATGAGACGCAGCAGCGTGCTCTTGCCGCAGCCGCTCTTGCCGACGATTGCGACGAACTGCCCGGCCGGGATGTGCAGGTCGATGCCGCGCAGCACCTCGTTGTCGCCGAAGGATTTGCGCAAGCCGCGGATGCTGAGCGGCAGGCCGCTGGTCTGCACTCGGCGTTCTTCTTGCCGCTCCTCGCGCACGACGCGCGCCGTTGGCGCGAAACTGGCGCGGTTGGCGAGCTCGGTCTCGGGAAGGGAGGTACGAAGCGCTGTCTGCATGTGATTCCCAGTATTCTGCTCAACGTTTCTGGAAGGCGGGGTGCCAGGAGAGCGTGAGGCGCTCCAGCACGCGGGAGGCGCTGTCGGCGAGCTTGCCGAGCAGCGCGTAGATCAGGATCGAGAGCACGACGACGTCGATCAGCATGAACTCGCGCGCCTGCATCGCCATGTAGCCGAGACCTGACGACGCCGCGATGGTCTCGGCGACGATCAGCGTCAGCCACATGATGCCGAGGGCGAAGCGGATGCCGACGAAGATCGAGGGCAGCGCGCCTGGGAAGATCACGCGGCGGAACAATTCGCCGTCGGTCATGCCGTAGATGCGGCCCATCTCGATCAGCTGCGGATCGACGGTGCGGATGCCGTGCAGCGTGTTGAGATAGATCGGGAAGAAGACGCCCAGCGCCACAAGGAACAGCTTGGCGCTCTCGTCGATGCCGAACCAGAGGATGACCAGCGGGATCAGCGCCAGATGCGGCACGTTGCGCACCATCTGCAGCGTGGTGTCGGTGAGCTTTGCCGAGAGCTGCGACAGGCCGTTGGCGAGACCGAACGCGAAGCCGATGCCGCCGCCGATCAAAAAGCCGATCGAGGCGCGCCAGAACGAGACCCAGATGTTCCGGCCGAGCTCGCCGGAGAGCAGCAGCTTCCAGCCGGCGAGCACGACGTCGCTCGGCGCCGGCAGCACGCGCGTCGGCACGAAGCCGGTGATGCTCGCGACCTGCCAGATCGCGATGATGGCGAGCGGCACGATCCATTGGACCAAGCCATCGACGCGCGGCAGGCGGAAGCCCCGCGGAAGTGAAGCGCTGTCGATCAGGCTCATGACTGCGACACCCTGTGCTGCGGACGGAAGTCGCTGCCGACCGTTTCGCCGAAGGGACCGCCATTGAAATGAAGCTTCGTCACGTTGGAGGGCTGCTCCAACGACAGTAATGGGAACACCAGCTCGGCGAAGCGATAGGCTTCCTCGAGGTGTGGGTAGCCCGACATGATGAAAGTATCGATGCCGAGATCCTGATACTCCTTGATGCGGGCCGCGACAGTCTTGGCATCGCCGACCAGCGCCGTGCCGGCGCCGCCGCGCACCAGGCCGACACCGGCCCACAGGTTCGGGGCGATCTCGAGCTTGTCGCGCTTGCCGCCGTGGAGCTGCGCCATGCGCTGCTGGCCGACCGAGTCCATGCGGGCGAAGTTTGTCTGCGCCCGCGCGAT
Organism: Bradyrhizobium sp. CB2312; assembly: GCF_029714425.1. NCBI lineage: Bacteria > Pseudomonadati > Pseudomonadota > Alphaproteobacteria > Hyphomicrobiales > Nitrobacteraceae > Bradyrhizobium > Bradyrhizobium sp. CB2312. The sequence goes on from NZ_CP121668.1 coordinate 8,799,120, forward strand.
GGTGTCGTCGCTGACATGCTTGATCAGCTCGTCGGCGGCGCGCCAGGCTTCTTCATTGGTCTCGCGAACAATCACGTGAAGCCGGATACCGAAGGAGAGTTTTCGGCCGCGTGCGCTCGCGACCTCCCGCACCTTCGCGATCTTCTCGGCGACGAGCGCCGGCGGCTCGCCCCAGGTGAGATATTTGTCGACGGTATCGACGGCGACGTCGATGCCGGCATCCGATGAGCCGCCGAAATACAGCGGCGGGCGCGGCGACTGCACCGGGGGAAACAGCAGCTTGCCGTCCTCGATGCGGATGTGCTTGCCCTCGACATTGACAGACTTTCCGGCGAGCAGGTCGCTATAGACGCCCAGGAACTCGCGGGTGACCTCATAGCGCTCGTCATGAGCGAGGAAGATGCCGTCGCCCTTGTTCTCGACGGGATCGCCCCCGGTAACGACGTTGACGAGAAGACGTCCATTGCTGATGCGATCGAGCGTCGCGGTCATGCGCGCGGCCACACTCGGCGATTGCAGACCGGGGCGAACGGCGACGAGATAGCGCAGCCGCTCGGTGAACGGCGCAACGCTCGAGGCGACGATCCAGGAATCCTCGCACGAGCGCCCCGTCGGCAGCAGCACGCCGTAATAGCCGAGTTGGTCGGCGGCCTGTGCGACCTGACGAAGATAGTTGAAGTTGACCTCGCGACCGCCGATGCCGGTGCCGAGATAGCGGCCGTCACCGTGGGTCGGCAGGAACCAGAGGATGTTGGCGTTGCTCATGGATGTGCTCCTAGCCGTAGGTCGTGCCGACGGCGGCCGCGACGATGCCGACCGACAGGGCGATGACAGCGATCACGCGTTGAACGATACGCTTCATGTTCACACCTTTTGAATTGGGAAGAGTGGTCGGCACGCTTCACACTGCCGGATTGCGCCAGACGATGTCGCGGATGACGATTGGCCTCGGGATCAGGCCGAGCTTGTGGAAGCGGTCGGCGACGCCCTGCTGGGTCGCGACGATGTCGTCGGTGACGGGGCCGACCACGAAGGACGAGCGGTTGGCCGCGATGGTCTGGATATCGAGGGGAATGCCGGTGACCGCAGCGAGCGATTTGGCGACCTCGTCGCGGTGCTGCTCGGCCCATTTGGCGGTCGCGGTGGTCACGTCGACGATCTGTTGCAGGATCGCGCCATGGTTTTTCGCGAAGTCGCGGTTGGCGATATAGAAGGAATTGGTCTTGGTGACCTCGCGCGCATTGATCAGGATGCGGCCGTTCTGCTTGGTCTCGCCGATCGCGAAATACGGATCCCAGATCGCCCAGGCCTCGATGCTGCCGTTGGCGAAGGCGGGGCCGGCGTCCGGCGGCGTCAGGTAGACCGGGGTGATGTCGGCATAGGTGAGGCCCGCCTTCTCCAGCGTCTGCACCACGATGTTGTGGGCGCTGGACCCCTTGGTGAAGCCGACGCGCTTGCCTTTCAACTCGGCGATCGTACGGATCGGCGAATCCTTGGGCACCAGGATGCCCTGGCCGTTGGTGATCGGCTGTCCGGCGGCATAGACGATCGCCGCGCCCGCGGCCTGCGCGAACACCGGCGGGGAATCGCCGACCGCACCGTAATCGACGCTGCCGACATTCATCGCCTCCATCATCGGCGGGCCCGAGGAGAACTCGACCCACTTCACCTCGATGCCTTGCGGGGAGAAATGTTTTTCCAGCGCGCCCTGCTGGCGCGTGATGACCAGCACGCCGTTCTTCTGATAGCCGATACGAATTTCCTTCACCGCGCCTTGCGCGATTGCAGGCGATGCGAAGGCAGCGGCGGCGGCCGTTCCGACGGAGAGCTTGAGAAAGTCACGACGCTGCATTCCACACTCCCGGCCGGGTGCGGCCGATGTTCATTGCGATGCGGGAATGATGGTGTGGGTCAGCGGAGCTGTCGAGACATCGGGAAAAATAGCGATGCGCGCACTGCGCGCGTGGCGGCGCGCATGATTAATCTTTCAATCGCGCGCAATGATGCAGACGGAATTTTTCCGCACGCGAATGTGAGCGCGGCACAGACTTTTGTCCGACGCTCGCGCGATCGGAACAAAAACGCGAAAACAACCCCATGCACAGTAGCCGGGGAATGCGAAATCAACGACTTACTGATTATCCGAAGATAATTTGACACGTCGGGCAAAACAGGGGCATAGTAGCACTATGGCGGACTGGGAACTACGGCGGTGAAAGCCCATTGGCAACCTCGCTGTCATTCCCCGCCACCGGGTCTCGCCTTCGGCGAGCCCGATGACAGGCTGCAGCGGGGATTCCAGTATCCCAGAGACGTTTTTTTTCGTCACAACACTGCCGCGGCGTACTGGATCGCCCGCCTTCGCGGGCGATGACACCAAATTTGTGGGGAGAGGCGGGCCACACGCACCGGGGTTATGCGCCCCCGTCCCTACGGCATGATCTCGTGACGCTGCGCTCCGAGATTCGCGATGCCGCATTCGAGCACGTCCCCGACTGCCATGTAGCGGTTCTTGCCGAAACCGACGCCGGGCGGCGTCCCCGTCGCGATGAGGTCCCCTGGCAGCAGCAGCATGTGCGTGGAGAAATAGGCCACCATCTCGTAGACGTCGAATAGCATGTCGCTGGTATTGCCCTGCTGCTCAACCTTGCCGTTCAGCTTGGTCCACATCTCCAGGTTCATTCCATCCACGCCAGTGGTCAGATACGGGCCGATGGGGCAGTAGGTCGGGCGCGATTTGGCACGCACCAGGTGTTGCTGTCCCTCCGCATCCACCTGCGTCGATCGATCGGAGACGTCGTTCAGGCACAGATATCCGAAGATGTGACTGGCGGCCTGGGCGGCAGTGACATCCTTCGTCTCCCGGCCGATGACGATCGCAAGTTCAGTCTCCCAATCGAGCTTCACCCCCTGATTGGGGCCGCAGGAGATCGGGTCCGACGGTCCGGCGAGCGAGGACGTTGCCTTCAGGAACACCTCGGGTTCGGTAGGCGGCTTCATGTGAAATTCCGCGATGTGCTTCCTGTAGTTGAAGCCGGTCGCTGCAACCTGGCGAATGCCTTCAATCGGAACGAGATAGGAGAACTTGCCGGAGACCGGAGATAGACGCGCAGTGTCGATGTTGGCCAGGGCACCGGCGGCGATGATATCAGGCGTAATGTCCGGTATGGCCGGACGCAGATCGAGGTGTTCATCGCCTTTCAGGATGACCGGAACGACACCTTTGTCCGTAAGTACGCGCGCGAATTGCTGCATGGTTCACCTGGCTCCTTATCGCTGACGCCCGATCTAGGTCGCCCGAAGAGGAGAAGTGAATTCACAACGATTCGACCTTGCCGTTTCGTCGTATGTTCAGAACAACCGCCCATGTTTTGAACGAAGCCGGCGCGGTTTCACAGCCAATGCATCCGCCGCCACGCCATCGGGCTGAGGCCCGTCTCCTTCTTGAAGGCGACCCCGAATGCGCTTTGATTTGCAAAACCGACAAGCTTCGCGATCGACGCGAGACTCATCTCGCGGTGACGGAGCAGAACCTTGGCCTTGTCGATGCGCTGGCGGCGCAACCATGCGTGTGGTGCGATCCCCATCGACTGCTTGAAGGCGATCGAGAAATGCGACGTCGACAGATTGCACGCGCTCGCGACCTCGGACAGCGACAGGTCATCGGCCAGACGGCTAACCATGTATTCGCAGGCGCGGCGCAACGCATTCGGCGCAAGTCCGCCTCGACGCACGAAGGCGACCGCGTCCGGATGGTTGGAAAAACTTCGGAAGACATGCAAGGCGAGCAGTGTGACGGCAGTCTCGGCATAGAACAGGCCTTGCCGCGCCTCGCTTTCGCATTCCGCGGAGATGATCTGCGCAAGCTCCCAGGTCAGAGGGTGGTTATAGTCCCACGCTTCCACGAACTCGACGTCGTGGCGGTGCTGGAGCTCGACGGTGCAGAGCAGGTATTCCGGCTCAAACTCGATCGCCAGGAAACGATAATTCGACTTCTCCTTGATCCGGAATTCCACGGCTGTCTCGGGCGGCAGGATCAGGCCGTATCGAGGCCTGTTCTTGTAGGCACGAAGCTCTTTGCCTGATTCAGCATCCGCCTCGACATAGCCGGAGTTCCACGAAAATTGCAGCGCGAGCGATCGCGTGCGAATTTCAGCGGCGCCAGTGACTTTGCCGATGCGGTGCGCGGCGGCGATCCCGCCGGCCCACCTGATCTGCCGCGATTGAAGCACGCTTCCCTTGACATCGGACCAGACGGTATCGCGGTGTCCGGGCGCACTGAACATGGCGACGGGAGGTCCTGCTGGCGGCGGTGGCGCGGCGCGCTGTTGCCCATCCGAATCTGACATGTCCGCCTCCTCGTCCGTACGGTCTCGGCGATAAAATCGTTGTCCCGGATCCAGGCCCTAATGTAACCACCTCACCGGCAAATTCTGCAAGCCCCGGAAGGCCCAGCCGCCGATCCGCACCGGCTCGTCGTCGGCGATCTCGATCCGCGCCGCGCGCGCGAACAATGTCGGCAGCGCGACATCGGCGATCATGGCGCGCGAGGCGAAGGCGCCGGCGCAGAAATGGGGGCCGGCGCCGAAGGCGACGCTCTTGGACGTGTCGCGCCGCAGGTCGAACTGGTCGGCGCGCTCAAAATGCGTCTCGTCGCGATTGGCGGAGCCGAACATCAGGAACACGCGCTCGTCCAGCTCGAACGCGACGTCGCGGATGCTCCAGGGCTTTGCGATGCGCCGCGGCGACATGCCGATCGGCGAGATCCAGCGGGCATATTCCTCGAAGGCCTGGAGCCAGGACACTTCACCGCGCAGGACCAGATCGAGCTGCTCGGGATGGGTCAAGAGCGCCCACACGGTACCGGCGATGGCCTTGCGCGGCTCGTTCTGGCCGCCCGAGATCGCGAGTTTTACATTTGCGCGCACGCTCTCCATCGCCATGCCGGAGGCGAGGAGCACGCCAAGAATGCTCTGGTCGGGATGCTTGCGCATCACCGGCAGGATGTCGTCGATCGCAGCATCGATGCCCGATGTCGCCGCATGGCAGCGCGCCTCGACCGCGGGATCGCCGGCATAGTTGGCGATGCCTTCGATCATGCCTTGCGACCATGCATCCATGTCGGCAAAGCCGATATTGGTGAGGCCGGTGATCGACTTCAGGCATTCGCCGGAGAACGGCAGCGCGAAGTCGCGCATGAAGTCGATCCGCCCCGGCGCGATCGCATCGATGATGCGGTCGGCATGGGCCTGGAACAGCGCGGTCCAGTGCGCCTTCACCGTCTTCGGCGAGATCGTCGGAAACATCGCGCGCCGCTCGACCTGGTGCGCCTCGCCGTCCTTGCGCATCATGTTGTGGCCCATCAGGCGGTTCATCAGGCCCGCGGGCTGGTGCGAGGAGAACACGTCGATCTGCTTCTCGGAGATCGAGATGTCGTCGCGGCTCGTCAGCAGCGTCGAGCCGAGCTGCGGCACGAAGGCGATCGGCGCCTCCTTGCGCATTTTGGCGAGCATCGGATACGGATAGGACCAGAACGCAGCCGGGTCGATGTCGATGCGCGGCGCGGTGCTCAAGGCTGGCTCCCCTGGGTTCTCGTTTCCTCCAGGCGAGACTAGCGCACCACCGCGCCGGCGTCTGTCCCTAGCGATAGGGACAGGAAGCAAAGGTTCGGCTAAGCATCGGGAAGGGATCACGCCGCGCAAAGGATCGTCGGCATGGCCTGCGCCTATAGCTGCTCACGGCCGAAGGATCGAGCCGCCATCGGCAAAGCTTGCGCAAGGCGTCTACCGACCGCGTCTAAGGACCAGGGGTGGACGCTGCCTTATCAAGCGAAAATCCGCGATTTCGCAGAATCGTTTGGATCGTCTTGTCGTGCTGGTTCAACTTTGCAGCGGCTAGCACCTCGGTTGCAAACGCCTTTGGCGCGCTGGTGTTGGAGGGGTGGTCCAACAAAGATCGCCATGCCTTCATAAGTATCGGATCAATCACATCCCCGGTTAGCCGATTGCGCATTTCCCAGAACGCACCGCCCCAAATTTCGCCGGCAGTCCAGGGATCATCTTTCAAAGCCTTTGTTGCCTTGAACTTCAGTCTGTTGTCGAGGCAGCGGACATATGGCTGACCGGGGCGGATGACCTCAGCGGAAATTTCACCCACCCGCGGGTTGTTCAAGAAGCTTGCCGGAAAGTAGTCGGCAAGGCCCGACTCGATCCCGGCGAAGTTTCCCGTCCATGGATTGTTGGTTTTGGACGTCAGAGCGTGATGGCTATATTCCCGCAAGGCCACAAAAGCATCGCGGGCGATCCTAGAGTCGATTTCGAGCGTGTTATTTTGGTATTGGGCATAGTGCCCGGGCACCGTACCAATCTTGATCTTCGCCTGAACCAGGTCAGGCGGCGAACCAATCTTGTCGAGGTAAGCAATGTATGCCTCGAGTTTTTCCTGGAGCTCGGCTTGAATGTCCGCTGTCAGATCAGTTGTAGACTCAAAGGCAAATCGTCCCGGCGATGGTAGCGACGGACCTTTACCCGGCTGCCGACGATCAAGATACTCTCGAAGAGAGGTGGCTAGATCTGTCTCGACCACCAAGCCTGCTCCGAGCAAAAACTCCAGATTCTTGGCCGCGGCTTCGGTGTCGCCGGTCTTGATCATTTCAAGAATACGCGTGGACTCCGCCTTGCTCGTCTCAAGCTTCAGCTGGGTCCTCCCGTTGAAAAAGGTGACTAAGAGGTTTCCCAATGCAGCCAGAGCGGCGGCGCAAATCGCGACAAAGAGAGGATTGAACCATTTAGAGCTGACTTGCTCGCCTTCGCGAAGCGAAAGCTCTCGTTCCTTGAGAGCAAGCTCGCGCGCGCGCATCTCACGTTCGTCGCGCCATTTCTCCTTGTCGAATTCAAGCCGAAGAGCCTCGCTACTCAGCTCGTTCTTGGCTGCCTGCGCGAGGCTTCTGGAGTTCGCAAATGCAAGGGCAAGCGCCGCGATTGGCCAAGCCGCCACCGCACCGGCAAGTTGCGTGACAAAATCGCGACGTCTCATGTCGGGACTCGCTCCTCCCCCGAGTTGACAACGCGCCCGTAGATCTGTCTGCGAAGTGCCTCACATTCCGAGGGCCGTGAACGAGGTTTTTGCGACCGAAGTCGTCCAATTCAAGTACCGGGCCTCATCCGCCGCCCCCTCGATAGGGCGGGATGATACGATGCCATCCCAAGCCATCGAAGCGATGAACCGCTCGCTTTGATTGATCCGCGATTCCGCAACGGCGGACATCGACAAACGCATGAGCGAACGTTCGCTGAGGCGGGAAGCCAGCTTAAACGCGACGTCTTGAATTGCCTCCTCGTCCTCAGTTGCAGACCGAGGACGGCGGACCGAGTTACTGGGCCTCGGCGATCCTCGGTCCGGATGACAGCATCTGCGCGTTGGCCGCCAAGGGCCGCTTCGGCGATGCCGGGTCCGGCAACCGGAACGCGGCGTCGGTCGGCGCGCCCTGGGAAGGCCGGCGGGCTGCGGTTGCCGGAAGCACGATCACCTTCGCTCCGACTTTCACCCGCTCATAGAGGTCTACGACGTCGTCATTGGTCAGTCGGATACAGCCGGACGACACCCGCTTCCCGATCGTATCGGGGTTGTTGGTGCCGTGAATGCGATATTCGGTCTCGCCCAGATACATCGCCCGGGCGCCGAGCGGGTTGCCGGGACCGCCTGCCATGAACCGCGGCAGATAAGGCTGACGCCCGATCATCTCCGTGGGCGGATGCCAATCCGGCCATTCTGCTTTACGGGCCACAGTCTGCTCACCGGACCATGTGAAACCCTCGCGGCCGACACCGATGCCGTAGCGCATCGCCTGCCTGTCGTTCAGGACGAAATAGAGGAATGTGTTTCCGGTATCGATGATCACGGTGCCCGGCGCCTGGTGGCTGGCGTAGTCAACCACCTGGCGGACCAATGCTCCGGGACCGTCAGCGGCTTTTGGCGGCTCGACCAGAGGCGCCGAGGCCGGAAGCGGGGCTGGGGCCGGGGCCGGCGCATGAACTGGAGTTGCCACATAAACCGGCGTTGACGACGCCCTGGCTTGGGTCGCGGGCGGCTTCTGCATCGGCTGATTGCTCGCCGAGCCAGACAGCAAGCCGTACCCCAATGCGGCGACGGCCACGGCACCAATCGCAACTCTTGCGGCCATTGGCAGTGCAAGCGTCTCCGCCTTTCCACGTTTGGCCCGCTTACCCATATCTTTCCCCAGGTCACTGTGCCTGGAAGAGGTACCCAGCAAAATTTAAGAAACTTCGAAGCGATGTCGCTCAGAAGGGAGCCGTTCGCTATGGTTAACGCGAGCTCTTGTTCGGCAACATGAACAATGGGCGTATTGCTGGTTATGTCGCGACGGGGACGACGCGCTTCCATTGCGAAAACCACCGAAGATCAGAATCGCCCGGCGGAGCGGACACGCTCCGACCTTGGCCCGCTCTCAGTCCGACAGCCGACATTTTGACGCCCGAGACGGAGGACAGCTAACGGCCCATTAGCGGACTCCAGAACTTGCATCTCATTCTCTCCAACAAGGAAGCCGCGAGCTTTGGAAAAGTGCGTGTGATCTTCTTCGAATGTGGCGAGAGTAATTACAGCTCTTGGCGCGCTCTGTTTGGTAGCGCCAGCACATAGTGAGGGATTTCTTTACAGCGACGGCTCCTACACCGCAAAATGCTCGCACGGAAGCACAAGGATGAGCGCCAGATCGTCGGCGCTTCTTCAAACGGTAGTGCCACTTTTGGTTTCCAATACAGCAGCGGCGGCGGTGCGGACCAATGCTGAATCCCACGCCGCCGCGCAATCGGCTCTGCCGAAAATGCCTCCTTCAACGCGAATTGACATCGACAAAATAACCCCTCTTCAGGAACTCGAAGTCGTCATCCTTAGTCGAATAAAGCGCATACCGGTGCTCAATTAGCGCCCGCGACCGGCAGTCCTTATCCTCTAGGCTGCAAGTTACAGCAACCCCGCTCACCAACAGTTCTTTTGCTACGTCACGACGAACATACATTCGTGTGCTGTCAATGATGAGGGGTTCATATGACCGAGTAAATGACGCTAGCTTGTGGAGCATTGGAATCTCTGCCCACATCTGATGGGCCTCGATTACCTCGGGGCGCTCGGTAGATATGACCTCGTCGAGTGCGCCGTACCCTTGATGGGCAAGGATTCGGTTCGCGAGAAGGCCTAAATCCACGATCCTCACGCGTGAGCAACAAAGGCCGACACCACCCACGTCTGGCGTCAGAAAGCTAATACTCGCCCTGCCTGTCAATTCCCGGATCCGATCCACGGCAAGTCCGGTCAGTCGGTAGGATGCTGGCGTTACACCGAGTGGAGCAGACTGTGCCTGTGATCTGATTGTCAGATAAGCTTGCGAGAGCGGAGGCTTGGCGCTTGACCACCAGCTGACTACAACCGTAACTATTGTGGCAATCAAAACATATGAGCGTTGCAGCTCACTGCGAAACAACTCAAGTTTCTTAGACCAAAATGCGAATAGAAGAAGTGCAAACGGGAAAGCGAGCGTTTGCATTCGCCCCACGTAACCCCAATTAGTCCCTATTGCAGAGTTGAACGCAATTACTCCGAACATGGGGGCAAAGAGATATAATGACTTGGTGAATAGCTCCGTTCGCTGATTAAACGCGTCTAAAAAGCAAGCAAAGTGCAAATACACTATGATAGCTATGGACGAGAACAACAGTGGCATCGCCCTTACGACCTCGAATGCCGCAGAGACCTTTTTGACTAACTCCCTCAGGTTGTCTCCGTGATAGGGAGGCTGCATTTTGGCGTAGATGGTGTTAGGAACCCAATCCGAGAAAAGCCAGAGCCGCAGGGCCTCTGTCCCACCCAGCACTGCCGTGCCTGTAAGCGCCAGGATTACGAAGTCTTTGGTCCGGCGCTCGTATAAAAGCGGTGCAAGGATGAATGCGTAGTAGACCATTGCCTCAAAACGAGTAAGGAGGAACACACTCCCGAAGGCTGCTGCCCGCAACAGATTTGGGCGAAAATATAAATTCCGCACGACTCCAACTCCCGTGAAACACAAGAGCGGCATTTCCATTCCGTTCGCGATTTCGCTCAGAGACATTCCGAGAGCAGCGTAAGTCGAGAGCAACAGGGCCGAGGCGGACTTGTCGAGTTTAAGATCCTTGGTTAGCAACCAGATCTGAAGGATCGAAAGGCAGAAAAAGAGCCCCGTCATGCCCTGAGCAATGGCGATGGCAGTAGCAAAGCTCGGCTGGAACAGGGCCACGAACGAATTAATTAGGAACCACGCGATAGTGGAAAACCCCTCCGCCTGTTCCGAAAGCGGCGTCAGTGCGATGCGGCCGGTCGCAGCGAAGGTCTTCGAGTAAGCGAGTGTGATCGCGCCGTCGTCCCATCCCCGTGTTCCGACTAAGAGGACTACAGCCATCGTGATCGCCACCTGCATTGCAATCGGCACTGCGATCGCAATTTTAGTGTTCGAGTTTCGAATCTCACGGTTCATCTCACGCCTGCCATGTCATCGAAAGAGGATCATTGAGGCAGTCCCGGACTAGCGCAGACGATCATGCTGGCGGGGCTCTTTATGGCACCGGTCGGGCGTCGACCGGTTACTGTGCATCAGACTCAACTTGCGTCCCCAATCGAGGATCGGCGCTTCAATGACGACGTGCAAGGCGGACGCGAAACCGATGGAAAGCAGAATGCTGGCGATGATTGTCCCGACGGTGGATAGTCGCCACAACCCGGAAAGGTCGGCGATCCCATTCACCAGCAGGTAATGGACGACATACAGCGAGTACGAAATCTTCCCGAGCCATTGCAAGACCGGCGAGAAGGATCGCCCTTCGATCTCGGCAGCTATCACGGCATGGATGAGCAATCCTGCGCCAAGGCCATAGGTCAGGACGCGTGCGAATTGTGGATCGGTCGATCCGTGCACGAAGATCCAGTACCAGCCGGCCACGAACAGGCCCGCAGATATGGTTAGAAGACGGCGCGAAAATCGCAATCCGCCGTTTCTCGCGAGAGAGGCGATGCTAACTCCGGCGCCGAATTCCAGCACCATTGGATGGGAGTAGATTCCAATCTGCAGGTGGAGGACGAGAGCAACGATGACCACGCCGAGCGCCGCGAACAAGAGCTCGAATAGTCGGTTCGGCTTGATCGCCAGGATGAGCGCGACCGCGGCATAGAAGTGCAGCTCGAAAGCAAGTGACCATGCTGGCGCGAGGTACCAGTTGGGATATGTCCACGCGAAGATGAGTCCGAGGTCAAGCGCCGGGCGCTTCTCCGGCGACAGATCGATCCAACAGGAACTGATCAACGCCGCCAGCAACACGAACCAGTAGACCGGATAAATCCGAATGGCTCGTCTGAAAACGAAATCCAGCGGGTTGTCTTGTGTCGTCGCAGTGATTGCGATGATGAAGCCGGAAATCACGAAGAAGATATCGACGCCGCTCGCAAGAATGGTCAGTGCGCCCTCGGCGAGCCTCGACCCGACCATATCGGGTCGCGCACTGATTGCATGTCCGCAGACCACCGACAGCGCAGCAATGCCGCGCATTGCCTGTACACCCGCGAAGACCCGCAAAACGGCCCCAACACGTTCATTCCAAACACAAAACAATCTAAGCGGGAAAAATATTAACGAACGGTTGTATTGATGCGAGAAGATATCAAAGGAGGTGCATCAAACCGGGGTCCGAGCGGTATCCGCCAGGTCGGCTTCGGGGCAAAAGCCGATGATCCCGGCGGCAGAGGCCCTGTCCGCTTTGCCCTCGGAAGCCGATATCGCGGACTTGGAGTCCCCGTTAGTTCAGGTTGCGCGGCCCCGCGAGCAGGCCCTGCACGATCGCAAACAGTTCGAACAGCGCGGCGAAGTTCGAAGCGCCGTCTGGGGTGTCAGGGCATCAACGCCGCTAAGTTCGCGGCGTCGGCTGCGACGGGGATGGCGTGGCAGGCTGCTGCGAAGATGGAGCAGGAGGTTGCTGCTGCGGAGTGGTGACCGTCTGCTGATCGCCGCCACCATGCGGGACACACGTCCCCACGTTGCTCAGCAGTCGCTTGGCCTCAACATCGCGGGCCTTTTTGTAGTCCCTGCGCCGGTCGATCCTTGCCGCAGCCATGCGGTCCCACGCATCGAACGCATCGGCATAGTGCTGTCGCATCTGCTCCTCGGCGGCGAGACAGTCGCTGAACCTATCGAACACCAGATCGGTGTTGACGGGAGAGACGCCGCCTACCAGAACTACCAGCATCCATTTCATAACATCCGCCTACGTTCGTGCCCGCTCACCGGGAACGACGAGGCATCGGCAAAGTTCCGAACCGCGAGGCTGCTTGGGTCACAGGACACCCAAGCACATGCACGGCGATCAATTGCACACTTCTCTCATCCGGCCAGCCATCACCGAGGCACCATCCATGCCGATGGGAGCCGATTCTATCCTGCACCCTTTGCCGACCGGACGGCATCCGGCAGAATTGCAATATACTTGGCCAGATGCTTGCGGCTTCGATGGCGACGATTCAACCTGCTTCCGATCAGCGGCTTCGGAGCCGGGCTTCTTCTCTGCTGCCTGCTTGTCGGCCAGAGCCTTCGCAACAGCGGCCTCAATCTCTTTGCGCCGTTGCTCGGCTGCGGCGGCTTTCCGGCGCGCAAACGTCCGCTTCGGGTCGAAGCGCGAGGATCCTGGCGGCAGACGGCCTGTCCGCTTTGCTCTCGGAAGCCGATATCGCGGACTTGGAGTCTATCTCAGTTCAGACCGTGAGGCCCCGCGAGCAGGCGCAGCACGATCGCAAACAGTTCGTTCTGCGAGGAGATGCCGAGCCGCTCATAGGCGCGCTTGCGGTAGGTCAGGGTCGAATGCAGGCTGATGCCGAGTCCTTGGGAGATCGCCTCGGAGCTGAAGCCGAGCAGGATATGGCGGCAGACCTCCTGCTCGCGCGGCGTCAGCGCGCAGAGCGGCGCGCGCGTTGCGAACAGCGCGGCGAGGTTCTGGTCCGGCGTTGCGGCCTGCTGGAAATGACGGGCGACGCTGGCGCCGATCGCGGGCGCAATCGCCTGAAGCCGCGCACGCTCGGCATCGCCGAAGCGGCCCTGGGACGTGATGCGGTAGAAATTGACGTAGAAGCAGGTGTCGCCAGTCCAGATCGCGGTGGCGCATTTGTCGACGATGTCGGAATCGTTGAAGAAGATTTTTCGGTAGCGCGCACTGTACATGCGCGGCGCGAACGCGGGCAGCATGATCGGCGCACCGCCCTCGCCCTCGAACAGCGCATCGCGATTGGGATCGGATTCGTGGAATTGCCCGGCATAGGCCGCGCCGAGATCGGCGCCGGTCGGGATGTTGCCGGCATCGAGCAAACAGCTCGCCGCGCCGGCACGCGTCAGCGCGAACACCATGCAATGGCCGACTCCGGCCTGCCGGCGCAGCGTGTCGATCAGGACCTTCGGGAAATCGGGGCGGCCGATGGCGAGCACTGCGGACGTGACGTCACCCGCCGCCAAGCCTGAGCCTGCCCCATGGGATCGCATTGCTTCCTCCGTCAGACGCTTTTGTTGGAGGATAGCAGCAAGAGGATTTTACCGGAAGCCGGCGAGGCCGCCGTACGCAGCGGCTAGGTCGACCGATTCCGATTCACTAGTCCAAGCCTACCTAAGTATGGCCCCTCCATACCCCTGCGCAATGGCGCCATCCGAGTGCCTGATGCTACCAATAAATCCAGAGTGAGAAGCAACGGAACCGGTCTTGCGAGCCGGCAGTTGCGGGGCAGGGTCGGCGGCGTAGCGCCCGCCGGCCTTTCTCGACCTTTAGGTTTTACGCACGATCTATCCGGAAAACCGCTTCGCACTTTTCCGGATCATGCTTTAGCGGCGCGCTGCCGCTCAATTGGTGTCTACTGCCACGCTTGGCCGCAGAGAGTACGCCATGAGAAACATCGCCGATCTCCTGATGCGGTTCTGGCAAGGAAGCCAGTCCACATCCCATGCAGAGGTTGCGGTCGTTGCCGAAAACCGGGATCAATCCAGCATGGCTGATTTTGTCCGGATCCTGCAGTCCTACGATCAAGACCAGTACGGCAGCAGCTGAAGCGGAACGGCTGGGGTTCTCGCTTGCGGAGACACCCTCTCCCGCAAGCGGGAGAGCGAGCGCACCTCCCCCGTTGCCGCATCAAACTTCATCGCGCTTCGCCAGTCCGTCATACGATCGTCCCAGCAAACGATTTGTCCGAGACGTACACGACCTCTCTCGCGTGAGACGTTCAGCCCACCGGCCCCGGTGTCCAGTCGTCGCCTGAAAGCGGGCTGACTTTGACGTCCTGGATGACTCCGCGCTCGAGGCTTGGATCGAAGTGCCGCATCGTGCGCTCGTTGAAGTCGATGATGCGGCCGGGCCTGAGTGGTCCGACGTCGTTGATCTTGACGATGACCTTCTTGCCGACGGCCTCGACGAGGGCGTATTTCGGCCGCTCACCAAATAGGACCCCACCAAATTTCCTGCGCAGACTCGTCTTGATGGCCGCGGTCCACTCCGAGGGATTATAGCGCTCGCCGGAAGCTGTGCTCGGCCCGCCCTCCTCCTTGCCGGGCTTGAATGGATTGTACATGGATGCAGCGCCGACGACTGCATTTCCGGAAGCGGCATCAACGACGGTGCTTGAAGGAACCCCACGCGTTTCACCCCGGGCAACGGTAACAGAAACGGCAAGCGCAACCAGGGCGCCGCAAACTGCGGCGCTCGAGCGGAACGACATCATAACTCCTGTGATTTTTTAGATCGCCGGTTCCCGACACCGCAAACAGCGCAAAGCGAACGCGGACGCGTTCATCAAGCTTGCACCGGACTTTTACGGAATCGTGCCAACCCCTTGGCTATGGAACCGTCGTGCGAACCAAAGTGGTTCCCACGCAGTGTTTTACGTTGTCGCCGGTTAAGACAGAGAATGCGTCAGCAACATGACCTTACGAACAGCCTATTCCGCCGCCGCCTTGGCTGGTGCGACATTGATCGCGAGCTTGCCGTAGCGATCCGTGAAAGCCTGCGTGTCGATCTCTTCCAGCTTGATCTCGCCGCTCATCACGCCCTGCTTCCACGCGGCCTGCGCAGGATCATTCTGGAATTCCGGCATCACTTCGCGGCCGAACAGCTCGAGCGATTCGCAGATGTGCTCGTGGCTGTTCTTGCCCGCTTGATTCAGCAGAATGACCTGATCGATATGCGAGGACTGGAAGCGCTTCAGCTTCTTTCGGATCGTCTCGGGCGAGCCGATCAGACCGCCGCGCAGCGCAGCCTCCTGCGCTTCCGGGTTGTCGCGCTTCCACTTGTTGTACTCGTCCCACATGTTGACGGTGTAGGGCGCGGGACGCTGGCGATTCTGCGAGGCGCCGTAGAAGCGCAGCGCGAACTGGAAGAAGGTGGCGCCGTCGGCGCGCGCACGAGCTTCCTCGTCGGTCTTCGCGCACATGAAGAACGAGACCAGCGCCATGTTCGGATTGATGCCGTAGTCGGCAAGCTTGTGCAGCCGCTTGGTCATGGCGTTGTAGTAGGCGTGCACCCAGGCATGCGCGGCATCGGCGCTGACGAACTGGAAGCCGAGCGCGCCAAAGCCGTGACGGCCGGCGCGCTCGATGGTCGGCAATTGCGAGCAGGCCATCCAGAGCGGCGGATGCGGCTTCTGCACCGGCTTCGGCACGACATTGCGCAAGGGGATGTCGAAATACTTGCCGTAGTGCTCGCTGCCTGCGTCCTTGAACATCGGGAAGATCGCGGCGACGGCCTCCTCGAACACCTCCTTCTTGGTCTCCATGTCGCGGCCGAACGGCGTCAGCTCGGTGATCGACGCGCTCTCGCCCATGCCGAATTCGCAGCGGCCGTTGGAGAGCAGATCGAGCACCGCGACGCGTTCGGCGACGCGCGCGGGATGGTTGGTGGTGAGCTGGAGGATGCCGTGGCCGAGGCGGATGTTCTTGGTGCGCTGGCTCGCAGCTGCGAGGAAGGATTCCGGCGACGGCGAGTGCGAGTATTCTTCGAGGAAGTGATGCTCGACGACCCAGGCATGGTCGTAGCCGAGCTTGTCGGCGAGTTCCATCTGCGAGAGCGCATTCTGGTAGAGAGCGAGCTCGTCCCCGGGGCCCCAGGGCCTCGGCAGCTGCAGCTCGTAGAAGATGCCGAACTTCATGACGCCTCTCCCAGTTTTCTTGCCCGGTTTTCTTGTCCAGTTTCTTGCCCGCTTGTTCTCGTTGCGGGCATCTTAATGGGTGGGGCGGCACTGTCTACGCAGTCGCAATTCCGCTGCGCGGGAGAACGCGCTTTTCCGCGCGGCGGCCATTCAGCACCGCGCCGATGAAGGTGAAGCGCACCATCAGATGATAGCTCGCCAGCATCGGCGGAATCGCGACGACGAGAATGATCGCGAACTTGACCAAAGCGGGCCAGTCGCGTTGCGACAGCACGAGCTGGAGCGCCATCACGATTGGCATGTGGATCAGATAGAGCCAGTAGGAGGCATCGGCGAGGTAGCGCCGAGTCGGGCTGAAGCCCGACATGAAGCGAAGCGCGAGCCCCATGACCGCGAAGGTCGCAATCCATATCGCCGGTGCGTAGAGAACGGCGGAGACATGCCTGAGTGTCGCGAAACTGATGGGCAATTTCGGCGCGCCCGGCGCAGACAACATCACACCTGAGAGCACGAAGCTGATCAAGATCAGGACGATCGCGAGCAGGAGGTGCGCAAGCCAGCGCCGCTCGATGAGCCGCAGCAGGTCGATCTGCCGATGCAGCAGCCAGCCGGCGGCGAAGGCGGTGCCGAAGCCGATCCAGGCCTGCGCATTGGTGATGAGCGATTGATCAGGCGTCCTCACACCCATCACATTGATCCAGCGTTGGTCGAGACAGAAAGCGATGCCGATCGGGATCGCCAGAACGAGGGGGCCGCCGAACTTCTCATGATCCCTGCGAAGAGGCGATCAATCACCGCGCGCCACGCGCCTGATGCATCGAACCAGACAAATGCGCCGCGCAGCAGCAGCATGGCGACATAGAGCTCGAGCAGCACATAGATGAACCAGAGATGGGTCAGGGGGAAATTCGGCAGCACCGGCGGCCAGCTGCGGGACCAACCGCCATTCGGGAAATGAGACGCCCAGATCGCAATGAGACTCATCGGGACGAACAGGATCGGCCAACCGATCACGAGCGGCAGTCCAATCCTCTGCAGCCTGTCCCGGACAAAACCCCTGGTGCCCCGGCGATGAAAGCTCATGCGCGCGAAGAAACCCGCCATCAGGAAGAAGGTGGTCATCCGGAAGACGTGGATGGTGAAGGACAACAGGCCCAGGAGCAGGCTTGGATGGGTGTCCTGGATGAACCAGAACCGGGGCGTGGCAGGCACGAACGACAATGTCGCGTGCAGGACGATGCCGAGCAACAGCGCACCGCCCCTGAGCGCATCGAGAGCGTGGAGCCGTTCTGATGTCGGGGCGACGGCGGGCATCACACCTTGTCGTCTCCGTCAGGGAACTCAACTCTCGCATCGCCTTCGCGCCTGCACAATCTAAACTTGCGCTTGTGGTCGTGGCGGCGCCCCCTCGTTGCAACCGGACAGCTTGATCCAGATCAACGCGTTAGCGGTCCTGCTACATTTAAGGTGGAGCAAGGCAACGGCCCGGATGCCGTCCCGATTCCCAATACCATTTCAGAGAGACCGAATATGTCGGCCCCTGACGACACGACCTCGCGCGTGCGCCGTAAGCGCATGGAGATTTTCGCCTTCCTGTTCCTGACCGCGGTCGTGATGCCCGTCCTCGCGGTCGGAACGGTCGGCTCCTACGGCCTCGGCGTCTGGATCTACCAGATGTTCGCCGGTCCGCCCGGCCCGCCGCCCTCCCCGCATTGATCCCGACAAGCGAAAGACAGGCATCATGGCCCAAACCACACTCAACCGCCGCGCATTGATCACCGGCCGGGTGCTCAGCACCGAGCGCGTCATCTCCCCGCCCGGCTGCGAGATCGCCAGCATCGTCGTGCAGGCGCGCCCCGAGCGCCTTTCCGAATTGGCAGCCGAGATCGCCGCACTTCCCGGCTGCGAAATTCACGGACGAGATCCGCGCGGAAAACTCGTCGTCGTGACCGAGGCGCCGGATGCCGGCAGCCTCGGCACCCTGCTCAACACCATCCAGTCGCTGCGCCACGTCTATTCCGCGGCGCTCGTCTTCCACGCCATCGAAACGACTTAAGGGCCGGAGAGCCGTCATGACATCGCCGAAGCTCGACCGCCGCCAGATGCTGAAGCTGGAAGCCGCCGCCATCGCGGCCGCCGCTGCCGGCATGCCTGCGCCGTCGCTTGCCGCCAATCTCGTCACCGAGCGCGACAACAGCGAATTGAAATGGGACAAGGCCGCCTGCCGCTTCTGCGGCACCGGCTGCTCGGTGATGGTCGCGACCAAGGACAACCGCGTCGTCGCCACCCATGGCGACATCAAGGCCGAGGTCAATCGCGGCCTCAACTGCGTCAAGGGCTACTTCCTCTCCAAGATCATGTACGGCCATGACCGCCTGACGCAGCCGATGCTGCGCAAGAGCGGCGGCAAGTACGACAAGAACGGCGACTTCACGCCAGTGTCCTGGACCGAAGCCTTCGACATCATGGAGGCGAAGTGGAAGGAGGCGATCAAGAAGCGCGGGCCGAACGGCGTCGCCATGTTCGGCTCCGGCCAGTGGACGATCTGGGAGGGCTATGCGGCGTCAAAACTGTTCAAGGCCGGCTTCCGCACCAACAACATCGATCCCAATGCGCGGCACTGCATGGCCTCGGCCGTGGCCGGCATGATGCGGACCTTCGGCATCGACGAGCCGGCTGGCTGCTATGACGACATCGAGGCCACCGACGCGTTCGTGCTGTGGGGCTCCAACATGGCGGAGATGCACCCCATCCTGTGGACGCGCCTCGCCGACCGCCGGCTCTCCGCGCCGCATGTCCGCGTCGCCGTGCTCTCGACCTTCGAGCACCGCTCGTTCGACCTCGCCGACATCGGCATGGTGTTCGTGCCGCAGACCGATCTCTACATCCTCAACGCCATCGCCAACCACATCATCACGACCGGCCGCGTCAACAAGGATTTCGTCAACGCCCATACCATCTTCCGGCGCGGACAGACCGACATTGGTTATGGCCTGCGGCCCGAGCATCCGCTGCAGAAGAAGGCGACGGGCGCGGCGAAGGCCAACGACTCCACCGAGATGAGCTATGACGAGTTCGTCAAGTTCGTGTCGGACTACACGCTGGAGAAGGCGGCAAAGATGTCCGGCGTGCCGCTGAACCGGCTCGAGGCGCTCGCCGAGCTCTACGCCGATCCCAAGACAAAGGTGGTCTCGTTCTGGACCATGGGCTTCAACCAGCACACCCGCGGCGTCTGGTGCAACAACCTCGTCTACAACATCCACCTTCTGACCGGAAAGATCTCCTCGCCCGGCAACAGCCCGTTCTCGCTGACCGGCCAGCCCTCGGCCTGCGGCACCGCGCGCGAGGTCGGCACCTTCTCGCACCGCCTGCCCGCCGACATGGTCGTGACCAACAAGGCGCATCGCGATCACGCCGAGCACATTTGGCAGCTGCCCGAAGGCACCATCCCCGACAAGAACGGCGCCCATGCCGTGCTGCAGAGCCGGATGCTGAAGGACGGCCTGATCAATGCCTATTGGGTGCAGGTCAACAACAACCTGCAAGCCGGCCCCAACGTCAACGAGGAGACCTATCCGGGCTTCCGCAACCCCGACAATTTCATCGTGGTCTCGGACGCCTATCCGACCGTGACGGCGCTCGCCGCCGACCTGATCCTGCCGACCGCGATGTGGGTGGAGAAGGAAGGCGCCTATGGCAATGCCGAGCGCCGCACGCAGTTCTGGCACCAGCTCGTCAATGCGCCGGGCGAAGCCAAGTCCGACCTCTGGCAGCTCATGGAGTTCTCGAAACGCTTCAAGATCGAGGAGGTGTGGCCGGAGGAGCTGATCGCCAAGAAGCCGGAGGTTCGCGGCAAGACGCTGTTCGACGTGCTCTACAAAAATGGCCAGGTCGACAAGTTTCCAACCTCGGAGATCGAGGAAGGCTACGCCAACGAGGAATCCAAGGCGTTCGGCTTCTACGTGCAGAAGGGCCTGTTCGAGGAATACGCCCAGTTCGGCCGCGGCCACGGCCATGACCTCGCGCCGTTCGAGAGCTACCACAAAGAGCGCGGCCTGCGCTGGCCGGTGGTGAATGGCCAGGAAACGAAGTGGCGCTTCCGCGAGGGCAGCGATCCCTATGTCAAGCAGGGCACCGACGTGCAGTTCTACGGCTATCCCGACGGCAAGGCGCGCATCTTCGCGTTGCCTTTCGAGCCGGCGGCGGAATCGCCCGACAACGACTATCCGTACTGGCTCTCGACCGGCCGCGTGCTGGAGCACTGGCATTCCGGCACCATGACGCGCCGCGTGCCCGAGCTCTACAAGGCATTCCCGGAAGCGGTC